>NZ_FNJS01000079.1:0-1019 GCF_900104405.1 Arthrobacter sp. ok909
GGCGACGTCCGCGGCCTCGCCGACTGGTTCCGTGCATTTTCCACCGGCCTCCGCGGCAAGGGCTTCGGTCCCCTGGAGGACCAGAAGTTCTGACCAATTACGCCGGCAGCCCTACGCAGAGGCCGCAGATAAGGCGGGTGCGCCAACTGCTGCATTCACCACCAACCAAGGATCCCCGCCGGCCGCCCCTGCCTGGGTGTCTGAGGCAGGTCCGACCGGCACGCACCCGTCAGGAAACTATCGCTCCCACCTTGGGCCTCCGAATCAGAAGGCTCCGGTTCGGGCGGACCCATCGACGGTTTGACGGGGACAGAGACCTACCCTACCCTTGTTATTAGACGTCTGACGACTGAATCGGATGCCCGTTTCGGATGACACCAGCCAAAATACAAAGGGGTATTTCTATGAATCTAATTGCATGTGATCGATCGCCGGGCGCCAAGGCGATGCCCGTGTCGACGGCGGGCGCCATCATTGCTGCCTCAGGGCCTACGTATCACGTCACGGCCGACGCGCCCAGGTTGATCGGCGAACGCCTCGACGCTGCCGAGCATTTAGCCCGGCAGCAGGCTCTCAAGGAAGGCGCTCATGGGATTCTCGTGACACGCCATGGGCCGACCACGTTCACGGTGGCCCTGAGCGCAGACGTCCCCTACGGAGTCACCATGGAACGCGAGCTCGCGTAAGACACGGGCAGCGCCAACGAACTGACTGGCGCGGTCATGCGCACCACGAAAGACGCCGGCACGATCTTCGAGCCCTGACGGCTCTGATCTCCGTCCCGTTCTACGCGATCAGCCTGATCTTTTCCGACGCCAGGCGGCGGACCGTCCGAATCATGGGAAGATCCCGGCACTTCACGGGGTGACTCTCCGGGCCCGGGAGTCGGTACGACATTGAATCTATCTCAACGAAAGGACCTCCTGACATGAGGCTTGAAGGCTGGCATCTCATCATCATCATCGTTCTGGCATTGGTGCTGTTCGCTGCACCGAAGCTGCCGGGCATGGCCCGCAGCC
>NZ_FNJS01000077.1:0-1490 GCF_900104405.1 Arthrobacter sp. ok909
AGGTCTCGGGCGGTTAGTATCCCCTGTTCAACATGGGCGGTTTTTCGCCGGTACGGGAATATCAACCCGTTGTCCATCGACTACGCCTGTCGGCCTCGCCTTAGGTCCCGACTTACCCAGGGCAGATTAGCTTGACCCTGGAACCCTTGATCATTCGGCGGACGGGTTTCTCACCCGTCTTTCGCTACTCATGCCTGCATTCTCACTCGTGTAGGCTCCACCGCTGGTTTACACCGCGACTTCACCGCCCACACGACGCTCCCCTACCCATCCAGACGCCTGAACCACAAGGGCTTAGCTAATATCTGAATGCCACAACTTCGGCGGTGTACTTGAGCCCCGCTACATTGTCGGCGCGGAATCACTTGACCAGTGAGCTATTACGCACTCTTTTAAGGATGGCTGCTTCTAAGCCAACCTCCTGGTTGTCTTCGCAACTCCACATCCTTTCCCACTTAGCACACGCTTAGGGGCCTTAGTTGGTGGTCTGGGCTGTTTCCCTCTCGACTATGAAGCTTATCCCCCACAGTCTCACTGCTGCGCTCTCACTTACCGGCATTCGGAGTTTGGCTGACGTCAGTAACCTTGTAGGGCCCATTAGCCATCCAGTAGCTCTACCTCCGGTAAGAAACACGCAACGCTGCACCTAAATGCATTTCGGGGAGAACCAGCTATCACGAAGTTTGATTGGCCTTTCACCCCTACCCACAGCTCATCCCCTCCATTTTCAACTGAAGTGGGTTCGGTCCTCCACGACGTCTTACCGTCGCTTCAACCTGGCCATGGGTAGATCACTTCGCTTCGGGTCTAGATCACGCCACTGCAACGCCCTGTTCAGACTCGCTTTCGCTACGGCTTCCCCACACGGGTTAACCTCGCGACGTAACACTAACTCGCAGGCTCATTCTTCAAAAGGCACGCCGTCACCAGAATCAGACTGGCTCCGACGGATTGTAAGCACACGGTTTCAGGTACTGTTTCACTCCCCTCCCGGGGTACTTTTCACCTTTCCCTCACGGTACTGGTCCGCTATCGGTCATTAGGGAGTATTTAGGCTTATCAGGTGGTCCTGACAGATTCACACGGGATTTCTCGGGCCCCGTGCTACTTGGGATACTCTCCAGGCGGTACACAACATTTCGGTTACGGGGCTCACACCCTCTACGGCCGGCCTTTCAAGACCGTTCACCTATGCCTGCACATCACACCTCACCAGTCCGGCAGAACTGGTACGGAAAGTCCCACAACCCCGACCATGCAACGCCCGCCGGCTATCACACATGGAACGGTTTAGCCTGATCCGCGTTCGCTCGCCACTACTAACGGAATCACTATTGTTTTCTCTTCCTGCGGGTACTGAGATGTTTCACTTCCCCGCGTTCCCTCCACGCACCCTATGTGTTCAGATGCGGGTCACCAGGCAGCTCGCGCCCCTGGCGGGGTTTCCCCATTCGGACACCCTGGGATCACAGTCCGGTTATCGACTCCCC
>NZ_FNJS01000075.1:0-1529 GCF_900104405.1 Arthrobacter sp. ok909
CCGGGCCACGCATTGCGGGCAGTATCCTGCAGGTTCTGGTGCTCACATATGCGGCAAGCAATGCACTGCTCGTCATCAGCTACGCGGATAGGCCCTCGACATCAACACGGACATGGTGGGCGACTTCGTCGACCCGCCATGTCCGCTCTACAACCGCTTCATGTTCACGACGTCCGTGGCGCACCGGCCCAGGGCCTTGAACAGCGCGGAAAGACCGTCCCGGACACGGAACACGAGGCGGGGCACCGCCAACCCGGCAGTTCGACCCGGGTTGGCCGTGCCTTTCTCGGGTTAGGAACACAAAGTGGTGGTGTTGGGCGGGCATCCTCGACCCGCGACGCGGGCACCTCCAGGCCGTGGATCGCGGCGGCGAGCGGGGGACTGCATGGCGGGGTCGTTCCCCCGGACTTCCCGGGTGGAACCGGCGGTTTCGCCGGCAATAACGGGACCGGAGTCCGGCGTTACGGATCAGACGGAGGAACTGCCCCAGCGTGGATGTGGCTGCGGTCCGGGCAATACACCGTCGTTGACGTGGACGACACAATCATCGAGGTCCACGGCTACAAGAAACAGGGCTCCGGCTACGGCGATTCCGGGGTCCGGGGCCTGAACGCACTGCTGGCCACCGCCGGCACGAAGGACACCGCACCGGCCATCCTCGCCCAGCGGCTGCGGAAGGGCTCGGCCGGTTCGCCCCCGCGGCGCGGCACGGCTCATCGCCGATGCTCTGGCCACCCTCAAACGCCTCCACGGCGGGGCTCGGGACGGTGCTGCTGCGCTCGGACTCCGCGTTCTGCGGTATCTCACCGTCAACGCCGGTGCCGATGTTTCGATCACGGCGCGCATGGACCCGGCCGTCAGGAAGGCCATCGCGGGAATCGGGGAGGCCGCGTGGACACCGGTCCAGTACACGGATGCCGTCGTCGACGAGGACGCGACCGGTGGATCTCCGCCGCCGAAACACCGTTCACCGCGTTCAGTTCCCGGAAACAGGGCGAACGCGTCCCCGGTCGTCTGGTCGTCCGCAGGATCCCGGACCTGAACTCGCGCGCCGGCCCCGGGCAGCCGACGATCTTCCCGACCTACCGGCTCCGTGCGTTCTTCACCACCGGCGCCATCGACACCGTGGCCGCCGATAAGACCCACCGCGGGCACGCGATCATCGAGCAGGTCAACGCCGATCTGAACGACAGGACCCTGGGAAACCCCCTGGACGGACCTGTTGAACCGGATCTTCAAAGTTCTGACCGGTCGCCCCGTACCGAGATAACCCAGGACCACGGTGGGACACCACCGGCAGCGGGGCCGGGCACTCCGGCCAGCCCGGAACCCGACGCGCCCGGCCAAACCAATTCCCGGGGTCCCCACGAGCCCGTCGGCGGATCAAGGCTACGGGCCGGTTGGGCAGTCGGTGGGGGCGGGACGTTGGAAGTCAGGTGGCCGGCTCCGGGGGAACCGGGGTCAGGCTAGTGGGTGTCGGCTGCCTCGATCTCGGACTTGTCCTCGCCCCAGAGGGTGTGGAACGTGCC
>NZ_FNJS01000078.1:0-1335 GCF_900104405.1 Arthrobacter sp. ok909
CCGGCGTTCGGGGACGAATCCGCCGAGGGCGCGGCGGCGTTCCATGAGGTACTGGATTTCGGGGGCGTCCGGGCCGGGGTGGTAGTACGGGGGCCGGTAGGGGTCGGCTTCGAGCTGGTCGTCGGTGATGGGGATGCGCAGGTGGTCGCGGAAGGCTTTCAGGTCCGCGAGGGTGAGCTTCTTCATCTGGTGCGTGGCGTTGCGGCCCTCGAAGTGGGTGCCCAGGCCGTAGCCCTTGACCGTGTGGGCCAGGATGACGGTGGGTTTGCCCTTGAACTCGGTCGCGGCCTTGTACGCGGCGTAGACCTTGTTGTAGTCGTGGCCGCCGCGCTTGAGGTTCCAGATCTGGTCATCGGTCAGGTCCTGGACCATTTCCTTGGTCTGCGGGGTCTGGCCGAAGAAGTGTTCGCGGACGAACGCGCCGGATTCGGCCTTGTAGGTCTGGTAGTCCCCGTCGACGGTCTCGTTCATGATCTTCACGAGCGAGCCGTCCTCGTCCTTGGCCAGCAGGTCATCCCACTCCCGGCCCCAGACGACCTTGATCACGTTCCAGCCCGCGCCGCGGAAGAACGCCTCGAGTTCCTGCATGATCTTGCCGTTGCCCCGGACCGGGCCGTCCAGGCGCTGGAGGTTGCAGTTGATCACGAAGTTCAGGTTGTCCAGCTTGTCGTTCGCGGCGAGCTGGAGCAGGCCGCGGGACTCGGGCTCGTCCATTTCCCCGTCGCCCAGGAACGCCCAGACCTGCTGGTCGGAGGTGTCCTTGATGCCGCGGTTGTGCAGGTACCGGTTGGACTGGGCCTGGTAGATCGCGTTCATCGGCCCGATGCCCATCGAGACCGTGGGGAACTCCCAGAACCCGGGCATCAGCCGCGGGTGCGGGTAGGAGGACAGGGCGTGGCCCTCCTTGGACTTCTCCTGCCGGAACCCGTCCAGGTCCTCCTCGCTCAGCCGGCCCTCCATGAAGGCCCGGGCGTACATGCCGGGGGAGGCGTGGCCCTGGAAGAAGACCTGGTCCCCGCCGCCGGGGTGGTCCTTGCCGCGGAAGAAGTGGTTGAACCCGACCTCGTACAGGGTCGCGGCCCCGGCATAGGTCGAGATGTGCCCGCCGACCCCGATGTCCGCCCGCTGCGCCCGGTGCACCATGACCGCGGCATTCCAGCGCAGCCACGCCCGGTACTTCCGCTCGATCTCCTCGTCCCCGGGGAACGGCGCCTCCTGGTCCACCGGGATCGTGTTGACGTAGTCCGTGGTGGTCACCATCGGAACACCCACACTCTGCGCCCCGGCCCGCTGAAGCAGGCTCCGCATGATGTACTGGGCACGCTCGGTGCCCTG
>NZ_FNJS01000071.1:0-1816 GCF_900104405.1 Arthrobacter sp. ok909
CATTCGCGCAGGACCGCGGTGTCCATGTCCTCGCCATCCTGCGGGTAGTACCACGGCCGCTTCCACTGCCCGACGTCCTCGAACAGCGCGCCTTGTGCGACGTGCCACGGGTGGATGGAGGTCAGGCGGGCGGGGTCGAACAGTTCCCCGCGCTGGCGTCCGGCCAGGGCCGCGAACGCCACCGGGGTGAACGGTGCCCGGTACGTGGTGGTGCCGATGTCACCGATGCCGCGGGACGCTTCGCCGGCTGTCCGGAGCGCGGCGGCGATGACGCCGATCGCGTTCACGCCGGAGGTCTTGCCTTGGTCGTTGGCGGTGCTGATCGAGGTGTAGCGCTTGATGTGTTCCACCGAGCGCATGCCGGCCCCGGTGGAGCGCAGGACGTCGGCCACCGACTGGTCGCGCTGGAAGTCGACGAAGTGGTGGTGCCAGTCATCCGCGCCGCCTTCCTGCCCGGGAACCAGCCAGAGCTGGCGGGTCGGTCCCGACGGCTTGGGTTCGCCAATGGCGGACGGCTGCGTAACGGACTCGAAGCCGGCGGCGATGGCAGCCGACGCTCCGGCGGAGATGCCCTCGGCGATGCAGTCGTCGAGTTCGAAGCTGCCGCGGCCGGCGCCGACGTTCTGCTGGTTGGGAACGACGGTGCTCGGCACAAACGCTGCCAGGTCCTCGTCCCAGCGAAGCTTGCCCTGCCGCTGGGAGTGCAGGTGCACCAGGGGGCTCCAGCCGCCGGAGACGGCCAGCAGATCGCAGGCGATCTCCTCGACGCCGGAGGTGAGCTCGCCGTCGTCGTTGATGCTCCGGACGGTGACGCCGAGGAGGCGCTCCTGCCCCGTGGTGTTGGCCACGGCGCTGCCGATCAGCACCCGTGTTCCGGCCGCGGCGGCTGCCGCGGCGGTTTCGCTCAGCTGCGGCCGGGCGTCGACGACGGCCTCGACCTTGACGCCGGCGGCCCGGAGGTCCGCGGCCAGGGCGTAGGCGCTGTCGTTGGTGGTGCTGATGACCACCCGGGACCCGGCGGCGACGGCGTAGCGGTTCAGGTAGCTGCGGACGGCGGAGGCGAGCATGATGCCTGGGCGGTCGTTGTTTTCGAAGACCAGCGGGCGTTCGTGGGCGCCGGGGGCCAGGATGACCTGGGCGGCGCGGATGTGCCAGATCCGCTGGCGGGACACGCCGGGCGCGGCCGGGCTGGACAGGTGGTCGGTGCGGTTCTGCACGGCGATGACGTAGTTGGCGTCGTAGGCGCCGAACGCGGTGGTGCGGTTCAGCACCGTGCACTCGGCCGCGGAGATCAGTTCGGCTTCAACATTGGCCACCCATTCCAGGGCGGGCTTGCCCTCGACGGACTCAGCCAGTCCGGGTGCGGTGGGTCCGGACAGCAGCGAGCCGCCAAGTTCGGGCTGGTCATCCATGAGGATGACCCGGGCGCCGGAGCGGACGGCTTCGCGTGCGGCGGCCAGGCCCGCGGGGCCTCCGCCGACCACGAGGACGTCGGTGTGGACGTATTTCTTGTCGTATTCGGCGTGGTCCTCGGCCGGGTCCAGCTTGCCGAGGCCACTAAGCAGTTCGGCGTTGAGCCCGTCCACGAGGGACACCGTGGTGGCGGGGAGCATGGATTCGGCCACGTGGCCCGGGAACCGGGCGGCGATCTTGACCATCGCGTTGGATTCCTCGACGCCGGCGGACATGATGCCGCGGGGCCGGTCCTCGTAGAGGGAGTTGCCCGCCCGGTGCCGGCCGTTGGCGAGCAGGGCCGAGGCGAGCGTGTCGCCGGGGTGTCCCGTGAATTCCTCGCCGTCCACGGTGAAGCGCCAGG
>NZ_FNJS01000069.1:0-2863 GCF_900104405.1 Arthrobacter sp. ok909
TTACAGGTCGAGGACCCCCAACACACGTTGGGGGTCCTCCCGCATTTAACACCCCTAACGGGCCACGAACCCATCCGCAGCACCGGCACACCCGGGGGACCCTCCTTCACTTCCGGCCCACCGCCTGCGCCGGGAAAGCGCGGGCGTGGACCCGGGCCAGGACCTCGACTCCGAGGCCCCCGGCGGCCCCGCACGCCACCGCAGCGAGCAACAAACCGCCCGGAGGTCGCGAGAGCAGGAAGAACTCCTGCGCGAGCGGCAGGTTGAGCAGGGCCACCAATGAGGCGCTCATGGCCACCACCACAGCAAGGCGCCCTGCATTAAGGGGCCGGGACACGGCCGATAGGATCCACAGCCCAACGATGGACAGCGTCAGAACCGAGGCACTGCTTACTTGTTCGGGCGTCGCCGTGCCGGACAACGGCGCCAGGGCATTGAGCGTGAGCAGCGCGGCCGTCACGATGAGTCCTGCCGGCACGGAGAACCAGAGGGCCCGGCGCAGGAATCCAGGCTGGTAGCGGCGCGGGTTCGGCATGAGCGCCAAAAAGAATGCCGGGATTCCGATTGTCAGGCCGTCAGTGAAGGACAGCTGGCGGGGAAGGAAGGGGAACTTCCAGTCCAGGAGCCCGAACGTCACTGCGATGGCAGTCGCGTAGACCGTCTTGCTCAGGAAGAGGCTCGAGACGCGTTCGATATTGGCGATCACCTGCCGGCCTTCAGCAAGGACCCCGGGAAGTCGGTCGAAGCGGCCGTCGAGCAACACCAGACGCGCCACGGCCTTCGTTGCGGGCGCCGCGGAGTCCATGGCGATGCCAAGGTCGGCTGTCTTCAGCGCAAGGGCGTCGTTGACGCCGTCGCCGGTCATTGCCACAGTGTGTCCCCGGCGTTGCAGCGCCTCGACCATAGCCCTCTTCTGGGCCGGGGTGACCCGGCCAAAAACCATGTTCGCCTCCATCACTTCCTCCAGGTGCAACGGATCCTCGGGGAGTGAGCGTGCGTCGTAGCCCTCCGTGACCTCCAGGCCAATCCGGCGCGCAATGGCGGCGACGGTCCGGGGATCATCGCCGGAAATGATCTTCAAACCGACGCCCTCGGCGCGGAAGAAGTTGAGGGTCTCCCGCGCATCGGCGCGGGGCTGTTCCCGGAACGTCAGCAGCGCCACAGGATGCAGGGACCCCGGCAGCTGCTCCAGCTTTCCATTGCTCGGCAACTGATCAGCGCGGGCCAGAAGCAGAGTCCGCAGCCCTGTCTCAGCCAGTTCGCCGGCCTGACGCAAGATGTCGCCCCGGCTGGGTTCGTTGCTCTGGGGCGGGACGGCGCCGTCGGGAGCAGAGACCAACGACGCGTCGAGTCCGGGGGAGTCCTCGCCCTGCACAAGCATCATCTCCGGCGCTCCGAGAATCCAGGTGCGCGCCGCACGGGTGCGCCCGTCGAAGCTGACTCCGCTCCACTTCCGGGCGGAGGAAAACGGCACTGATCGCACCGGCTGCAGGCCGCCGTCGTACTCAAAAGCCGTACTCAGGCAGCGTGCCGTGGCGTTTGCCTCGGGCTCAGCGCCAAACCATGCCAGGACTTGCTCCCATCCCGGTTGCGGCGCCAACGGGTGGACGGCATCGAAGACGAGCCCTCCCTCTGTGAGGGTTCCGGTCTTGTCCATGCACAGTACGTCTACGCGTGCCAGTCCCTCGACAGCGGCGAGCTCCTGGATCAGCACATTGTGGCCGGCCAGCCGGAGCCCGCCCACGGCGAAAGCCACGCTCGTGAGCAGTACGAGTCCCAGCGGGACGATCGCGATCATGCTGGCAATGAGGCCCACCAGAGCCGGCGTCCAGGCACCGGTGGAATAGGCGGTCTGCCAGCCGCCGCGCGCCTGGATCTCGCCGTTGATCACGAGGATAGCCACCGGCAGCAGGATCCAGGCAATCCAGCGCAGTACGCGGTTAAGGCTGTTGCGGATCTCGGAGTTCACCAGCGAGAAGCGACGCGCATCTACCGTCAGCCGGCTCGCGAACGACTCCGCCCCTACCCGGACAACCCGGGCAGTGCCGTGGCCGGCCACGACGATCGATCCGGAGAGCACTTCCGTCCCCGCGTCCTTATCCACGGGGTCTGCTTCGCCCGTGAGGAGCGATTCGTCCACCTCGAGGCCGGACGACTCGAGTACTGCGGCGTCGGCAGTGACCTGGTCCCCGGCCCGCAACACCAGGACGTCGTCCTTCACGACCTCGGCCGTGGCGATGTCGTGGATCTGACCCTCACGCAACACCCTTGCCAGCGGGGCGTTGAGAACAGCCAGCCGGTCCAAGGACTTCTTCGCCCTGTACTCCTCGACAACGCCGATCACTGCGTTACTGACCGCGGCGAGGCCGAACAGTGCATCCTGCCATTGCCCCAAGAGCAGTAGCAGCAGGAAGCTCGTTCCGACGATTGCGTTGAAGAGCGTGAAGACGTTGGCCCGGAAGATCTGCCACAGGCTTCGGCTGGTGGTGTCCGGGACGCGGTTTGTCAGCCCGTGCTCGACCCGCGTGGCCACCTCGCCCTGCGACAGGCCGGTGACGGCCGGCTGGCGTTTGGCGGCCGTCCGGGAGGCACGCCGATGGAGAAAGGCTCGTCTCCTGCGCCGGCGGTATGCCCTCACCCTCCGATGGTATCCGGCGTGGCGTCAGGATGTGACGGAGGGTACAGAACCGAAGAACGACGCCGGGTCGACACTTTCGGGCTCCATGCCCCGTTTCGCCCCGGATTTCCGGGCCAGGCGCCGTGAGGACGGTGCTGTGGGGGTGGGTTTGCGGTGGGGGCGTGGTGGGTGTATTGTTTTCTAAGTCGCCGCGAGGGAGACCAGCGGAAATGCTGGGAACCGGAG
>NZ_FNJS01000066.1:0-6832 GCF_900104405.1 Arthrobacter sp. ok909
ACCACGCGCACCAACGGCGCCGGACTCTGCGAAGCCTGCAACCACACCAAAGAAACCCCCGGCTGGAACGCCCAGCCCCGGCCCGGCCCCAGACACACGATCCAGCTCACCACCCCCACCGGCCACACCTACCAGTCCACGGCCCCGCCCCTGCCGGGCACGCCACTCAGAACGGAAGCTACCGAGCGGCCACGACCAAGACACCGGCTGCGGCATCGCGCCAAAACCCTCAAACGCTCAGGGCTGATCGGCAGCCTGGATGTGACGAAAGTAAGGGGCGGCGTCGTCAACGCGTAGATCTGAGAAATCGACTCCGTGATGGCGGCCTGCCGCTATCACTCGGGAAACTGAACCTCAGCCAGGGGAACGGACTGTCCCATTGCCTTGTGCGGCGGCAACACGCAAGGCCTGCAGGTACCTTCGCGATCTCGCTATGAGACGGCTCGGACATTTGCATGTCCAGAACGACCCGGCTTAATCAAGTGGTTACCTGCAGGCGCTTTAAGCGTACGCCTGCCCCACCACCGTGGCGAGAGGAAGAAAGCCTCTGGACCCCGCCATAAAAACACGCTCTTCCGCGAAAGCGTAGAGTGGAGGAAGCCGCCTGATTCTGGACGCCGAGTGCTGAGGGAGAAATCGTGACGATTGACTGGGACGAAAAAAAGGCCCTGCTGCAGGAGCCGAACATCGCCGCGGTGACGCAGCTGTGCGACGAGCTCATGGAAAAGAAGCCTGGATCCGTGGTCCCCTACATCGACCCCGTCCATGACGAGGACGAATGCCGGATTGTCAGCCTGCATATCAGCCCCGGTAAGGGCACGGAGTCGGGCTTTGTCTCGCACTTCAACGACGACGAAGCGGCCCGCCGCGCCACCTCCATCTATGAGGCCGCAGAGCTGGACCCCCGCTACGTAATGCCTTGGAACGCCTACCCGTGGGTCCGCGATCCGGACGCCGCCTCGGCCCTGAATGTCCAGGAGAAGACGGACGGACTCCGTCCCTTCCGCCAGTTCCTGAAGATCAACAAGCGCGTCTCGGCGGTCATTGCCCATGGTGCCGACGCCCACTCCTTCCTGACGCTCTTCGAGAAGACCTACCATTCCTCGTTGAAGAACCACGGCGTCAAGATCTACAAAGCCACCGCGCTTGGCGGCCGCGCCTTCGCCGTTTCCCCCGCCAAGCAGGAAGAGCTCCTGGCCAAGAACGTTGAGGTCTACAGGGACGCCATGCAGCGGGCCGGCATCCAGCACCTCTAAGACCAGGACTTCACCCCTCCATCAGCCTGCGCCGGTGTTTGAGCTCCTTGAGCCAATCGCGGGTGACGGCCGTCGAAAACGGCGAGGCGCCGTCGTCGTTCGTCATGGAACTGAACGCCGTACCCGCCTGGAGGTCCGCCAGCAGCGGCCCCGCGGCCTTCAGCGCCAGCTCCAGCGCCTGAACGGCGGCCCGCTCCGTAAGCCCCATCCCCGCTGCCCAGCCCAAAAAGTGCTTCCGGGATATTCCCGTCCGCTTGCCGTCCAGGGTCAGGGCGAGCGTCTTGTCGCCGTAGACCACGGTGGAGGGGATGTCGTACACCGGCGCTATGGACCACTCGCCGCCCGGCTGCTGAAGCATGGAGACATTCTTGGCGTGCAGGTCCCCGTTGCCCGTCAGCCACGCGAACGCCGCCTGGAGGGCCAGATTCCGCAGCGCCGGCAGCGGCGCCGCGCAGTATGCCGCGAGCGCATGGCACACCTGCCCGTAGCCCACGTTGTACTTGTCGGCCGGGTACAGCCCCAGCACCTGCGCCCCGTCCTCGACGGCGAGCCGCTGCACGGCATTCGACGGCGCGCCGGCCGCAGCCGTTGAGATGGGCACCCGGTCGAAGCGCTCCACGAGCAGTCCAGGCCGGCCGGCGACGTCGCGGATCAGCTGGACCCGGCTCAGCGGGATCCGCAGCCGCGCGGCGTAGCGGAACATGACGTATTCGTTCTCGACGACGTGCGGGAACTCGGGCGCGTTGAGCTTAAGGATGTAGCGCCGGCCGGCACTGGCCACCGGCATGGAGATCATCCCTGCGGACAGCTTGTCCTGGACGCCGGCGAGCGCCACCGGGTCGATCAGGCCCGAGTCGCCCAGCAGGGCATCGAAATCCACGGGCGTTCCGGGTTCAAGCTCGACGGCGTGTTCGTCCGGATCCAGCTTCTCCCCGTGGCCCACAATTTGCACGTCACCCACCGGATTGGCTCCGGCCGCGATGAGCAGCGACAGATCATCGTCCACACTGGTCTTGACGGAGCGGCGCAGGGCATTCAGCCGCCGACCCTCCGGCAGAAGCCCGGTGAAATACGGCGGAGCCGCGCCCGCCGCTGACACCACAGGGTCCGCCGTCAGCGGCAGGGAGCTCGCGACCGCGGGTGCCCCGGACGCCAGATACGCCGGCAGGTAACTAAACCTGGTGCCGCCGTCGTGCCGTTCCAGCCGGGCCGCCAGGACGCCGGCCTTGTAGACGTCGGCGATGCGGTGCCTCATGGCCCGACGTCCGTACCGTGATCCGGTTCCCCGGGTGCCCGCAGTTCCCCGGAGGCCCGCTGCCCGGCGAGGGCGCGGGCGGCCGCGCTGGTGCGTGTCTGCACCTGGAGTTCCAGCCCCAGCGTGTCCAGGAGCGCAAGCAGGGAATCCAGCTGCACGGTGCGTTTGCCCTGTTCGACGAACCGGACGAAGCGTTCGGAGACTCCGGCCAGTTCGGCCAGTTCACGCTGCCCCAGCCGGAGCGAGGCGCGCCGCGCGCGGACCTCGGTAGCGAGCTGGTCCGGAAAGGACTTCCCCATGACCGCCTCCCCGTTAATCACGATGCGCCCGATCGGCCGCCTTCATAGGTACGAACGTACCGTTTTCCTCACAATCCCAGTGTAGGGCGGCCAGGCGAGCCAGTACAGAGCAATTTCGGCACGTTCGTACCGGCGGCGCAGGGGGTGTCCACGCCCCTAGGGTCCAACGGCCCTGCCCCTGCCGGGGGCTCGACGAGATGCTGGACAAGGGCGGGCGGCCTGCCCGTGCCCGAACGCGGAGCGGCCCGGAAGGACAAGCCATGGGACGGCTGGACGGCAAAGTGGCATTGATCAGCGGCGGCGCCCGCGGCATCGGTGGGGCCATGGCCACCCGGATGCTGGAGGAAGGGGCCAAGGTGGTGGTCGGCGATGTCCTGGACGAGGAGGGCGCTGCGCTGGCTGCCCGGCTGGGCGACGACGCCCGGTACGTGCACCTGGACGTGACTAAGCCTGCGGACTGGGAGCAGGCCGTGGGCGAGGCCGTCGGCGCCTTTGGCGGGCTCAGCATCCTGGTCAACAACGCCGGAATAGTGAACTTCGGCAGGATCGACGACTATCCGCACGAGCAGTGGGCCAGGATCATCGAGGTGAACCTCACCGGCGTCTTCAACGGCATCAAGGCCGCCGTGCCGGCCCTGGCCCGCTCCAGTTCCGCTGCCATCATCAACGTCTCATCGATCGCCGGACTTCGCGGATACGAACAGCTCGCCGGGTACACGGCGTCAAAGTTCGGGGTCCGCGGCCTGACCAAGAGCGCCGCCCTGGACCTCGGCGGCCTGGGCATTCGCGTCAATTCCGTGCACCCGGGGGTCATCCAGACACCCATGACGGAGGGCATGACCTTCGACACCGGCCACGTCCCGCTGCACCGGGTCGGCCAGCCCACGGAAGTCGCGGACCTCGCCGTCTACCTCGCCGCGGACGAATCCTCCTTCGTTACCGGGGCCGAATTCGTGATCGACGGCGGCGAAACCGCAGGGTCGGTCGCGGCAAACCCGGCCGACGCGCCGGAGACCTAGCCCGAAAGGGGCATCATGTCCGGGAAGAGTGGTTCAAAACTGGCGGTAGTCGGTGCTGGAAGCGTCGGCACCTCCCTCGCTTATGCGGCCCTGATCCGCGGCTCGGCCAGCCACGTCGCTTTGTTCGACGTCAACGCCATTAAGGCCGAGGCCGAGGTGCTGGACCTGGCCCACGGGACGCAGTTCGCCGCCGCGGCGGCGACCGTCACGGGCGGCGGCGACATCTCCGCCACGGAGGGCGCCGACGTCGTGGTTGTGACGGCGGGCGCCAAACAGGCCCCGGGCCAGACGCGCCTTGACCTGGCCGGCACGAATGTCCGCATCCTCGAGGACCTCATGCCCCGGCTGCTGGAGCATGCCCCGGACGCCGTCTATGTGCTCGTCACGAACCCCTGCGACGTCCTGACAGTCGCCGCGCAGAAGATCTCCGGCCTGCCGACGTCGCGCATCTTCTCCTCCGGCACGGTGCTGGATACCTCCCGACTCCGCTGGCTGCTGGCCGAACGCGCAGGAGTCTCACTCACCAGCGTCCACGCCAGCATGGTGGGCGAGCACGGTGACACGGAGTTCCCCATCTGGTCCGGCGCCACGATCGGCCCGGTTCCCATCCGCAACTGGACCGTCGACGGCGAACGGATTTTCTCCTCCGAACTCCTGGCCGAGACCGCGCGCGAGGTGACCCAGGCCGCGTACAAGGTGATCGCCGGCAAGGGTGCCACCAACTACGCCATCGGCCTGTCCGGTACACGCATCGTCGAGGCCCTGCTGCGCGCCGAAAACGCGGTCCTTCCGGTTTCCACGCTGCTGGACGGGCAGTACGGAATCTCCGGCGTGGCGCTCTCGCTGCCCAGCATCGTGGGGCACGGCGGCGTCCTGAAGGTGCTGGACACCCCCATGGACGACGGCGAACTCGCCTCCCTCCACCACTCGGCAGAAACGCTGCAGCAGAGCCTGGCGACGCTCGGGATCTGACCCAACCGGGGGTGAGGTTCCGTCGTCACAGTTGACACCAGGTGTGACCCCTGCCATATTTTAAAGCGTGAACCTGTCAGACAGCCGGACAGCAGGACAGCCCCTCGCCCGCCTCAGCGCGGCCGAAGCGGTATTCAACGTCCTCCGCTTCGACATCGAATCCGGCAAGCTCGGCGTCGGCGCCAAGCTGAGCTCCGAGGCAACGCTCGCCCAGCAGTACGGGGTGAGCCGCTCGGTGGTGCGCGAGGCCCTGCGCTCCTGCACCGCCCTGGGCCTGACCGTCACCAGGACCGGACGTGGCACGTTCGTCGTCGCCAACCACGTGGCAAAGGACCTGGTCCTGGGCCAGTACTCGGCACGCGACCTCACCGAGGCGCGTCCCCACATCGAGGTTCCTGCCGCCGGGCTGGCCGCGGAACGCCGATCGCACGAGGAACTGGACACCATGCGGGACATCGTCGCTGCGATGACCGCCGAGGACGATCCCGAAGTATGGGTGGGCCTGGACTCCAGCTTCCACGCGTTGATCGCACGGGCCAGCCGCAACAAGGTGTTCGAAAACGTCGTCGCGGACATCCGCGAGGCCCTCGCCTACCAGTCCGAGACCCTTAACATGGTGGCTGACCGCAAGCACGCTTCCGACGACGAACACCGGCGCATCCTGACCGCCATCGAAGCCGGCGACGCGGCGACGGCGCGCATCGCCATGAGCCAACACCTCCACGCCGTTGGCGTCGCCCTCGACTCGATCCTCAACTCCTAACAAAAGGCACGGCAGGCGCCGGACACCCGCGCCGGCACCCGACCAGATACCAACAACTCCACCGCCAAAGGACGCAATGATTTCTCCTGCCCTCGCGCACTTCCCGACCCCGCTGGCCCCGGAGCGGCTCCCGCAGCACGCCCCGCTTGCGGTCCAGACCCGCGACGGCCTGGTCGAGAGCGTCCACTACGGCTCCGCGATCGCGACGGCGGCGGACGGCCGGACCCTCCTGGCCGCCGGCGAGCCCCTCGCCCCGTTCTACCCGCGCTCGGCCCTGAAGCCGCTGCAGGCCGTGGCCATGGTCCGCGCCGGGCTGGACCTCTCGGACGAACTCCTGGCCCTCGCGGCCGCCAGCCATTCCGGGGCCGCCGCCCACCGCGACGGTGCGCGGCGCATCCTGGACCTGCACGGGCTGACCCCGGAGGACCTCGAGAACAGCACAGACCTCCCCTACGGCGCCCGCGAGCGCCAGGAATGGCTCGCCAGCGGCGGAAAGGCCACCCAACTGGCCCAGAACTGCTCCGGAAAGCATGCAGCGATGGCTGCCACCTGCGTCATCAACGGCTGGCCGGTCCGCGGCTATCTGGACCCGGAACACCCGCTGCAGCAGCTCGTGGCCCGGACCGTGGCGGAGCTGACCGGCGAGGAACCGGAGCGCACCTCCACTGACGGCTGCGGCACCCCGCTCTTCGCGCTCACCCTGCGCGGCATGGCCCGCGCGTTCGGCCGTCTGGCCGCGGCAGGCGGCCCGGGCGCATCCGGAGACAGCGCGGAAGCCGCCGCCGCACGCGCCATGCGCCGCCACCCCGTGATGGTTGCGGGCGAGGACCGGGACGTCACCGCGCTGATGCGCCTGGTCCCCGGCCTGCTGGCCAAGGACGGCTTCGAGGGTGTCCAGCTGGTGGGCCTCCCGGACGGCCGCGCCGTCGCCGTGAAGATCTCCGACGGCGGGGACCGCGCCCGGATGCCCGTCACCGTGCGGATCCTGGCGGCGCTCGACGTCGACACCTCGTCCCTGGGGCACCTCGCCGCGACCCCTGTGCTGGGCGGCGGGCGGCCCGTCGGGCTCCTGCAGGCCGCCGATTTCCTCGCCACCCCCGAAACCTCCCACGCCGCCGACGCCCAGTAAGGACCGCCATGACCTCGATCGACGAACGCCCGGATTTCCGCTCCGAACACGACCTCCTCGGCGACCGGGATGTTCCCGCCGACGCCTACTGGGGCGTCCACACCCTCCGGGCCGTGGAGAACTTCCCCATCACCGGCCA
>NZ_FNJS01000064.1:0-8551 GCF_900104405.1 Arthrobacter sp. ok909
GTCGCCGTCGAGGGCGCCTCCGACTCCCCGTCCACCATCCTGCTCGCCGCCTGGCTGACCCTGGCCCTGGACGCTCCCGTCACGATCGTCGCGGACCCCGCCGGCACCGGCATCCGGCGTGTCCGGCTGACCCGGACCGGCGGCGACGTCCAGCTCTTCCGGCCCGGACTGACCATCGCGGAACTGACCCAGCCCGGCCAGCCGGCGCAGCGGATCTCCCTGCCGCGCCGCAGCCTCAAGGACTGCCTGGCAGAAGAACTCCGCCGCCTGGACCCCGACGAAGTCTTCGGCGAAACCGTCCGCAGTCTTGATACCTCCAAAATGCACCAGGAAACCGACATGACGTTCACCTGCAACGGGGAACCAAGGCGTAACCGGGATCTTCAGTCACTGACCGCCGTCTAGGGGGACCGCGCAACCGAGGACCAGAAACCCCAACGCGATAGTTAGATTGGCACCTGGTGCCGATACACCGGATCCGGCCGGATCCAGGAAGGGAACAGAGGAATAATGGTCCACAAAGTACAGGCAGTCATCGCCAGGGAGAAGAATGCCCCGGTTTCGCTGGAGACAATCCTGGTCCCGGATCCGGGGCCGGGGGAGGCCCTGGTGGACATTCTCACGTGCGGGGTCTGCCACACGGACCTGCACTACAAGCAGGGCGACATCGGCAACGACTTCCCCTACCTGCTGGGCCATGAGGCCACGGGCGTTGTCAGCGCTGTGGGTTCCGATGTCACGCAGATTCGGCCCGGCGAGCGGGTCATCCTCAACTGGCGGGCCGTCTGCGGTGAGTGCAGAGCCTGTGCCAAGGGCCAGCCGCAGTACTGCTTCAACACGCACAACGCGACGCAGAAGATGACGCTCGAGGACGGTACGGAACTCTCTCCCGCCCTGGGCATCGGCGCCTTCGCGGAGAAGACCCTGGTTGCCGCCGGTCAGTGCACCAAAATTGACGACGACGCCGATCCCGCCGCCGTCGGGCTGCTCGGCTGCGGTGTGATGGCAGGCATCGGCGCCGCCATCAACACCGGTGAGGTCAAGCGCGGCGAATCCGTCGCCGTCATCGGCTGCGGCGGCGTGGGCATCGCCGCGATCGCCGGCGCAAAGCTCGCGGGCGCCACCACCATCATTGCGGTGGACATCGACGCCAACAAGGTGGAGTTGGCCAAGTCCCTTGGGGCCACCCACGGCGTGGATTCCGGCAACGAAGACCCCATCGAGGCAATCCGGGCCCTCACGGGAGGCAACGGCGCGGACGTGGTGATTGACGCCGTCGGCCGTCCTGAAACCTACAAGCAGGCGTTCTACGCCCGCGACCTCGCCGGCAGGGTGGTGCTGGTGGGCGTTCCGACGCCGGCCATGACGCTTGAGTTGCCGCTGCTGGACGTCTTTGGGCGGGGCGGATCGCTGAAGTCGTCCTGGTACGGGGACTGCCTGCCCTCCCGTGATTTCCCCATGCTCGTGGCGCATTACAAGCAGGGCAACCTGGATCTGGACGCCTTCGTCACCGAGCGGATCACCATCGACCAGGTGGAGGAAGCCTTCGCCAAAATGCATGACGGCAAGGTCCTGCGCTCGGTCGTTGAAATACAGTCTTTGAAGGAGCTCTCATGACAGTCACCATCGAAAACCTTGTCACCTCGGGCACTTTTTCGCTCGACGGCGGGACCTGGAACGTGGACAACAACGTCTGGATCGTGGGCAACGACTATGAGTGCGTCATCATCGACTCACCGCATGATGCGGCAGCCATCATCACCCAGGTGCGCGGCCGGAAGGTCCTGGCCATCCTGCTGACCCACGCTCACAACGACCACATCGGCGCGGCGCGGGAGGTCGCGGACGCTGTCGGCGCCCCTATCGTCCTCAACCCGGAGGACCTAGTCCTCTGGAAGCAGGCTTACCCGGATATGGAACCGGACCGGTACCACGGCGACGGTGACGTGTTCGAGGTGGGCGGCACCGCGCTGTTAGCCATCCACACCCCTGGCCATTCCCCGGGCTCCACCTGCTTTTACCTCGAAAGTGAGGGAACGGTCTTCACCGGCGACACCCTCTTTAACGGCGGACCGGGAGCGACGGGACGATCCTACAGCGATTACCCCACCATCCTGACCTCCATCCGCGAACGCCTCCTCACCCTCCCGCCGGGGACCGTCGTCCGCACGGGCCATGGCGATAACACCACCATCGGTGCAGAACGGGAACCGCTGGCAAAGGCTTCCCAGTAGAGCAGGGTCCCCCCATCAGCAGGATCCCGACGAGGCGCGCCAGGACAGCTGGCGCGCCTCGTCGGGCCTTTTGAACAAGAACGGCGTGAGCCGGCAAGGAAGTTGGAACAATGAAGTTCGGGAAGCAGCCCGCCCCCATCGCGGACATCAACGAGGACAACCTCGCAGTCCACAAGCCCAAGACCCAAGCGGCCGGGGTCAAGGCCGTGATGGTGGCCCTGGAACGCGCCGTGGCCCAGGCCGGCGTGACCCGCACGGCGCAGTCCCTGCTGCGGCTGAACCAGCGCGGCGGCTTCGACTGCCCGGGCTGCGCCTGGCCGGAATCGGACAAAAAGCGCAAGGCCGCCGAGTTCTGCGAGAACGGGGCCAAGGCCGTCGCCGAGGAGAACACCCTGCGGACCGTGGGGGCAGAGTTCTGGGCAAAGCACTCCATTGCCGAGCTGGCCGGGAAGACCGAGTACTGGCTGGGCAACCAGGGCCGGCTGAGCGAACCGGTGGTCATCAGGGAGGGGGAGACGCACTATTCGCCGATCTCCTGGGCGGAGGCCTTCGAGCTCATCGGCGAACACATCCGCGCCTCCACCCCGGACCGCTGCGTCTTCTACACCTCCGGGCGCACCGCGAACGAGACGGCGTTCATGTACCAGCTGTTCGCCCGGTCCCTGGGCACGAACAACCTCCCGGACTGTTCCAACATGTGCCACGAATCCTCCGGCTCGGCGCTGAACCCGACCATCGGCATCGGCAAGGGCACCGTGTCCCTGGACGACATCCACGACGCCGAGCTGATCTTCGTCGTCGGGCAGAACCCCGGCACCAACCACCCCCGCATGCTGTCCGCGCTGAAGGAATGCAAGGACAACGGGGGCAAAGTCATCGCGGTCAACCCGCTGCCCGAGGCCGGCCTGTTCAACTTCAAGGACCCGCAGACCGTCTCGGGCGTGGTGGGCGGCGGCACGCCGCTGGCAGACGAGTACCTCCAGATCAAGGTGGGCGGCGACCTCGCGCTGTTCCAGGCCCTCGGCCACCTCCTCCTGGGCGAGGAGGAACGGAACCCGGGCACCGTCGTCGACCGTTCCTTTATCGACGCGCAGACCGACGGGTTCGAAGCCTACCGCGACGCCCGCGGGGAGCTGGACTGGGCGGAGACCGAGAAAGCCACCGGCCTGGCCCGGAAGCAGATCGAGGACGTGGCCGGCATGCTCATCCGGTCCAAGGCCTCGATCTTCTGCTGGGCCCTCGGCGTCACCCAGCAGCCGCACTCGGTGGACACCATCAAGGAAATGGTCAACGTCCTGCTCCTGCAGGGCAACTTCGGCAAGCCCGGGGCCGGGGCCTGCCCGGTGCGCGGCCACTCGAACGTGCAGGGCGACCGGACCATGGGCATCTGGGAGAAACCCAAGGAATGGCTCCTGGAAGCCCTGGACTCCGAGTTCGGGATCCAGTCCCCGCGGCACCACGGCCATGACGCGGTGGAGGCCATGGAGGCGTTCGAACGCGACGCGGTGGACGTCTTTGTTTCCATGGGCGGGAATTTCTCGCTCGCATGCTCCGACACGGAAACCCTGGAGGCCGGGATGCAGCGGATCGGCCTCACGGTGCACATCTCCACCAAACCGAATCGTTCCCATGTGGTGCACGGCCGCACCTCACTGATCCTGCCCACCCTGGGCCGGACGGACAAGGACGACAAGCACCCCGGCGGCGCCCAGTTCCTGTCCGTGGAGGACTCCATGTCCGTGGTCCACTCGACCCAGGGCAGGCTCCAGCCCGTATCGGAGCACCTGCTCGCGGAGCCGGTCATCGTGGCCCGGATGGCCGAGGCCACCTTCGGGCCGGACCACGCCGTGGACTGGAAGGCCATGGCCGAGGACTACGACGTGGTCCGGGACCACATCTCCCGCGTCATCCCGGGCTTCGAGGACTTCAATACCCGTGTGCGGACCAGGAACGGTTTTGTGCTGCCCAACCCGCCGCGGGACACCCGGTCCTTCAAGACAGACATCGGCCGCGGCCGCTTCACGGTCAGCCCGCTGGAATACCTGACCCCGCCGGATGGGCACCTGGTGCTCCAGACCATCCGCAGCCACGACCAATACAACACCACGTTCTACGGCCTGGACGACCGCTACCGCGGAATCTCCGGCGGCCGCCGCGTGATCCTGGTGCACCCGCAGGACCTGGCCGAACTCGGCTTCAAGGACCGGGACCTCGTGGACGTCGTGAGCACCTTCCGGGGCCAGGACCGGCAGGCGGACAAGTTCCGGCTGGTCGCCTACCCGACGGCCAAGGGCTGCGCCGCGGCCTACTTCCCCGAAGCCAACGCCCTGGTCCACAAGGAAAACGTCGCAAGGGAATCAAACACCCCCGGATTCAAAGCCATGTTCGTCCGCTTCGAGCCACACGCCGGCGTGACTCCATCTGCCGCGGCCGGCGCTCTCGAACCGGCCACTGTCGTCTAGGAACAGCAGAACGGCCCCGCATCCCAAAGAAGACGGGGCCGTTCTTGTGATGTCGGCCAGTCGGCCGCACAGGCGTTCCATTCCCGGCTGCCATGTTGTCGCCGTACACGGTTCCCCAGCGTACTGATTTCGAGGCTTGTGGTGATGATCAGGCTGCGTTTCTCACAGCCGTCGGTGATGACTTGTAACAGGAGCCAGGCGTCTCCTGCATTTCGACGCAGCCGGCTATTCCCGTATCTAAGTGCGGGCTCACCGCACCATCCAGCAGGCGACAGGTGAGGCGTTGCTCAGCGGTCGGCTTCGTGGAGGACGATCACGGGCGGGCGGGATCGTTCATCGAGTTCCCCGCGAGTAGGGACGCTGTTTGGGAGGGCCGGCACGCCGGGGGAGAGTGCCGGCTTCACCGGTGATCGCCCCGGTTCGGCGTTGGGCTACGCCACTGGATCCTGGCGATCGGTGCACGATGGCCGGAGTGCCCTGTCGGTTCCGTTCCGGTTTGTCAATCAGAACAGGAAAGGTGCCAGGCGTGAGGTCAGTTCACGGGCCGCTTCGGCGTGTTCGCAGATTGTGGTGAACCGTTCTGCGGGGCCGGAGAGGCAGAGGGCTGCGCCGGCGGGCCTGCTGGGAAGTCTTACTGGAAGCGCCAGACTGGCGGATCCTTGTGCCAGTTCGTTGATTTCCGAGGCCTCGCCTTTGAACCGTATTTCCGCGAGTTGCCCTTCCAGTTGCGCCTCTGTGAGCGTGTGCTGTGTCAGCTTCATCAACGGCCCTCTCGGGAGAGGGGAGACCGAATCGCCAAGTTCAGCGAGCATCAGTTTCCCTGCGGCGGAGGCGTGTGGATACCGGAGCATTTCGAAAACTGAGTGGAGCGGATAATCCGGATCTTCATCGGCGATTCTGAGGGAAGCGTTCCGGAACATGATGAGGTGCACTGCGAAACGGTTTCCACTCCGGAACTCTTCTATTACGGTGCGGGCTGCGGTGGGAATGGTTGGGGGCGTCGCGGCCGTAATCAGGCCTGAAATCGCCTGTCCGAGTGCGAATCCACGGAGGTCGGATGTGCGGGCCAGATACTCGTCCGCGACGAGCGAATTCAGGATCCGGTAGGCGGTCGCCTGAGGCATCTGCAGAGCATCGGTGATTTCTTTCGCCGTTGTCCCGGTGCCGAACCGTGCCACAACCTCCAAGATCCTGAGCGAGTTTAGCGCTGTGCTGGGCTTGGAGTGCGTGGGCCTGTAGTTCATGACGTGGGCCTGCCATGAAAGAGGTCTAATTCCCGGGTCTCGTCATAGATGCCGACCGACGCCAGACGCTTAGGTAACCGGAGCTGAAGGAACCTGGCGTAAATGACGCTGGCAACGAGTAAACCGCCGTAGACGACGGTCTGCAGGTTGCCTGTGCGAACCGATACCTCCGTAGCCGTCCAGAACACCACCCCGAGGGCCAGGGTGGTTGCTGCTCCCAGTACCCAACTGGCATGAGTGTCCTCCCCTATCCGGCGCAGGAAGAAGGGCATGGACGCGCTGGCAAGGATATAAGACCCAAGGTATCCGTAGGCACCCAGCGTGAGGAGGTTCACGAGGGCCCGCTCGGGACTCGCACCGGAGATGATGACCGCGATGGGAACGATGGCAACTATCGGCATTATGACCATGATTGCCCCCGAGGGGGTTCGAAAGGCGGGATGGGTCCGGCCCACTATTCGCGGCGCAACGCCTTCTCTGCCCATACAGAAGAATATCCGAGCAAGGGCGTTTACAGAGGCGATCGCGCACGCAAACCACGATGCTGCGATTCCCAAATCAAGGACTGCGGCGAATGCAGGGGAAGTCTGGGAAAAAAGGTCAGACAACGGAGTGGGGCTGGCCGCGATGTTTAACGGTGCCTCCTTGAGGGCTACGTCCTGGGCGGCCACGGCAAGAAGACAAAGTACACCCATAAGGACGGGTGTCCACGTGATGGCCCGTGGGACGCTGACGAAGGGTCTGTGCGCCTCGCCTCCCAGTGTGGTCGGGCTTTCGAAGCCGACAAAGGCACTTACGGCCACGACGATTCCGATCGGTAACGAATCAAAATTTCCGTCCCAGGCAAACACGCTCCCGAGATTTACCTTCGGCGCGTTGAAGGCGAAGAAGATAATCATGAGGACGGCAAGGACTCCAATCGAAATGGATTCCATCAACAACGTGAACCACGCCGATATCCGTATCCCCCTAACCATGAGGAAGCATGCGGCGCCCGCGGCGGCAAGAATGACCAGTACTGCGGAAACCTTGGGATCCGCGAGGGGGACCCCAAGACTGACGAACATTTGAACGACATATACGCCGACAAGCAGCAGACTGGCCATGGCCACGAGGCCGTAACCGAACATGGCCGACCAGCCGGCGGTAATCGCCGTCCGCTGGCCAAGTCCCTTGGCTGTGTAGCTGTAGAGCCCGCTGACAGCAGCCATGCGCTTAGCCATCGGTCTCAGGCAGAAGGAAACCAGGACCATGACCGCCATGGCCACGCTGAATGTCAGCACAAGGTTCGGTCCATTGGAGCCAAAGACAAGACCTGGAAAGACAAGAGCCGGGATGACGGACATGGCACCCGCAGGCGCCACGCCGGCCACCGCCTGCGCGAAAACCGGCAAGAACGAGAGCTTCCGGCGGTTCAGACCCTCCACCGGAGAGCGGGAGGTGATTAAGCGGTCACCACGGGCAGACACTGCGAACCAACTTTCCCTCGGATGGGCGCGGTCCCCTTGCTCATGAGGGACGTCATCGACCCGAGGTGCAAAACATTAGCATCCCCGGGCGCGGTATGGGCGGTCGTGAAGGTGCTTCGAAATGTTTCCAACATGTTAACTACATTGAGAATATATGGCCCCAAATTTCTCACGTAAATATTCATAAAAGCACTCGCCTATATGAATTCCGTGACGTAGTTTTCTCTACACAGACGGAATGTACGTGACCGGCATCACGCCAGCGAGGCTCGGAACAGAGCCCGGCCGGCCCTCTAGGAATAGAGGGATGTCGCGTTTGCGGACGATCCCTCCCAGACCCCCAACCGGGGTTTCTGGGGTGATCTTCAGCGCAGCCTCATATGCGCCCCAAAATGAACAGTTCTGGCAAAGATAAACAGTTCTGATAATCGAAGGATCTTTTGAACTGGGTCCGGTAACGGCAACACCGCCTACCGGGCAGAGCGCAGGATCCAGGCCAGCGCGGGTCAACAGCTAACACGCCTCCCCGCGGGGTCCGTGTTTGCTGGCCGCGAGTCCCGTGCCGTTGTCGGCCCATAGTCACCCTCATTTTGAATAACCAAGGAGAAAACCATGACTCTTAACACTGAAACCGAGATCGTTGTAGGGGTATCGCACCCTCTGGATCCGTTGTCCCGCGCCGAGATTTCCCGGGCGGCTTCGATCCTGAAGGGTGGCCAGGCCGCGGCGGAGTCGTTCCGCTTTATCAGTATTGAGCTGCGCGAGCCGGAGAAGGAACTGCTGCGGAGCGGCGCTCAGACGGTGCGCGAGGCTGATGCGGTCCTGGTCAACCGTGCCGAGGGACGTTCCTACGAAGCGATTGTCGACCTTGATTCGGGCATCGTCTCGAAGTGGACGCAGCTGGCCGCGAACATCCAGCCTCCGTTCATGCTGGATGAGTTCGCCGAGGGTGAAGAGAGCTGCCGGAAGAACCCCGAGGTCCAGGCCGCCCTGGCCAAGCGCGGCATCACCGACATGTCCCTGGTCTGCTTCGAGCCGTGGTCCGTGGGCTACTTCGGTGAAGACAACGAGGGCCGGCGCCTGATGCGCGCCCTGGTGTTCGTCCGCGAGGAGGCCGATGACAGCCCGTACGCGCACCCGAT
>NZ_FNJS01000063.1:0-8571 GCF_900104405.1 Arthrobacter sp. ok909
CCAACCTAAGCTCATGGCGCCGGTGCGAAACTGCTCCTGAACGGCCTCGAGCTGGTCATTGTCGACAAGTTCAAGGGGAGTGCTCGTGGGAACGCTGAAGGGGTTGCCCTCGACGGTGATGAGCTGGTCGAGCATTTCGTCGATCTTCTCCGCGAGCAGAGCCGACTGCTGCTTCTCCAGGGCAATACTCACCATCTGCGTCCCCGCGCGCACCTGCAGGTAGAACGTGCGCGCCCCCGGAAGGCCAATGGTGCCAACGACGACCCGATCCGGCCAGGCAAACTCGTGAACACGTGTAGGCATGTCAGTATTTTAGGCACAGGGCGTTCAAGGCGCTTTTTGCCCTGCACCGCCGCCCACCGGCGCGTCGCCAGCGTGGATGCCGTTCGAGAGCCACGACAGATCACCCGCGTCGGTGTTGGTCGCGTAGACGCTCGGCCGACTAGCGCCGTAGCGCACGATCGATACGGAGGCGGGGCCCACGTTAATACGCTGGAACAGGTCAAGGTGCATGCCGAGCGCGTCGGCGAGGATTGACTTGATGATGTCACCGTGACTCACCTCACCCACACGGCCCCGGGCCCGTACTCGGCTTCGAAGGCTGCATCGTGGCGTCGAATCGCTGCCACCGACCGAGCCTGCATCGCGGCCATGGATTCACCGCCGGGAAAGACGACGGCGGACGGTTGCGACTGCACGACCGGCCACAAATCCTCGGTCGCGAGTTCACTGAGCGTGCGGCCCTGCCACTGGCCGTAATCGCACTCGGTGAGATCGAGATCGACCGGCGCGTACGGCGTGTCAGCCTGGCGATCGAGGATGAGCTGGGCGGTCTGCTGACAACGCTCAAGAGGGCTCGACACCACCCCGACTACGGGCACGGCCGCGAGCCGGTCTCCGGTCCGAGCCGCCTGGTCCCGCCCGATCTGGTCCAGGCTGACGCCGACGGCCCGGCCGGCCAGCAGTCCAGTGGCATTGGCTGTGGTGCGGCCGTGCCGCACGAGAATAACTGTCGCCATTCACCCAGCCTAACCACCCGCTCGAGGGCGGTGTGAACCGTACCGGGTCGCGCGTCGAACAGGCAGATAAAGCATTGGCGGAACCCTTCAAGCACGCGGGGCGTTCAAAGCCGCCCAGACGGACTCGGCACGCATTGACCAGCTCATTGGCCGACGCAGAAAAACCGGAAGAACCGGCACAGCCAGAACCCCCGGCCGAAGTCGACCCCCGCATGGAGGACGTCCCGTACCCGCTCCGCGTCGGATCCAGTAGTTCCCGCCCTCTCAGAGCGGGTCGTGCGCCATTGGGTGTGATGGACCACACCGACCCCGCGCTGTGCTCCCGGAACCAGGGCGCGACACTCTTTGGTTTCGGATCGAACGACTCCGCTCTTCACGGCGTAGTCGGTGACTGCGGCCGCCACCGCCGTGTCAGCACTGTCATACATCCTTGACACACCTCAGTCTCACAAACGATCAATTAATGAGACGGTCGGGTCGTTTTCCATGGTGTCCGCGGTCGGCAGCTGGCCATGCCAACGATGGCCCGGCTACCGGTCGTGGGCGCGGTCCTGCCAGGTTCCGGGCCGGTGCCGGGTGGGGCAGTTCCGTTCGGTGCTGTCATGTCCGAAGGGGAAATCAGGTGGTCGCGGCCCGCGGGTTGCGGGTCTTGGCGGCGCGGCGCGTCATGGCAACGACGGTAGCGATGGCCATGACGCCAAAGCAGGCCAATCCGGTGGTGAATAGGGCTGGGGCGAATGCCGGGGCTTGGGCAGATGCTTCGGCGGCCGCGATGATCGAACCCCAGTAGGCCGCCGTGGCCGCCAGCCAGAGGACTCCCGCGGTCGTGGTGATCCAGGACCAGCGCGAGAACCAGGGTCCTTCAATGCTGTAGGAAAGCGCGGCGGCAGCCATGATGAGACCGGCGAGGGCCAGGAGTTGGCCGCCGAGAAGATACGGTCCGGCAACGAGGCCGGCCGGGACACTCAGCCCTCCGATCATGAGGAGCCGGCGTGCGCCTAGCGGCATTCTGCCCGACGGACCCGATGCGACGGCGTCCGGCCCGGCGGCCGCGGGCGTGTCTTGTTTGGGTGTCATAGCATTTCCTTGTTCCTCATGTGAGCCGGTTTGGCCCGGCCACGCTGCGTACGAAGATCCCGCGTTTCCGGGAGAAGTCTCGGGCCGTCGGTCCGGCCTTCCGAACAGTACAGGCAGGTGCTCAGGGCGGCCGCAATTACGGGACTTCGGTGCCGGCTAACCGCTGGTTGCTCTGTGCGGCAGATTCCGGGTCGGCGGGGGCTGGTTTGATCAGGTAGCCGACGCCGCGCAGAGTGTGGATCATCGGCGGCCCGGCGGCGTTGATTTTCCGCCGGAGATAGGAGATGTAGAGCTCGACGTTGTTGCCGCCCCGGCCGGGCGTGCCGGGCCATATCTGGTTCATGATTTCGTCTTTGCGCACGACGTTCCCGGGGTCCTGCATGAGCAGCTGCAGGACCGCGCATTGGGTCTTGGTCAGTGGGATCTGGTGATCGCCTCTGCGGGCAAGGAGCCGTCGGGGCCGCAGGCTCAGGTCCCCGACGGTGAGCTCGGGGTCACGGCGTGCAGGGGTGCCGTGGCGGGTGAGCCAGCCCAGGCGCAACGCGACGTCCGCGGGGGTAAACGGCGCGATCATATAGTCGTCCCCGGGCAGGGTGCCGCCGGTGAGCAGGCTTTCGAGGGTTTCGCGTGTGGTCAGGAACAATACCGGCGCTCCGGGAGCAGACCGCCGGATCCGCGCAACGCCCGCGGCATCCCAGGCATCGTGGCCCGTGGTGTCGACGATGAGAGCAGCAGGATGGCCTCTTTCAACAGCGTTCGCGTTGCCGGTCGTCGCGGCCAGCCATCCGGCGGTGGCAAGTTCGCGGGCTATGTCCGCTGCCATGGCCTTGGCCGGTTGCATGATCAGGACCTGCCCGTAGGCTGCGGCCGGGTTGACCGTCACCGGGAGAGTCTCGGCGTTGAGGACTGCGTCGCGGGTAGACATAGGGTGCATTATCCAGCGCGTGGATGGGCGTGCGTGGTGAGCATCCTTGGCATTTCCCATGAATCGGCGAGGGTGCGCTTCTGCAAGAAACGCGCCCGTGAACACAACACAACGGCGCACCGTTCAGGGGGCGCTGTCCCTGCCCGTGGATACGAGGCCGGACCGCTAGACGTCTCGGGATCGACCGCTGCGACGGTTAGCGTGTCCTGGGGTCATTGCCAGCCGGGCTGGTGTTGAACGCTGCGACCGGTGCCATCTTCGGGATCCCCATGCACCCCGGGCCGTTGGCTTCACTGTAACGGCAGCCACCGGTGCCGCGACGGTTTCGAAGGCTTACAAGTTCGTCATTGTCGCCGCCCCGGCGGCTGAGGCCCATCTCGGTGCCGGTCACAGCGGCGATGGCGTGGGGGCCGACGATTGAGTTGAAAGATGGTTGTGAAGGAGTGGCCGTCAAGTTCCCGTGACGGCCACTTCTTCGTTATGGGCGGATTGGTGTGTTGCCTTCTCGCCCCTTCCGGACCGTCCGGCGCCGCCCGCGGGCTGGGGCTTCTTGTTGCTATCTTGGGCCGGTGTCCATGGGGGTAGGTCCGGCCGCGCGGTCAGGATAGTCACCGGCCTGAGCCGGAATGTTCGTGGGTGTGTGTTGCATCGATGTCGCGGCGGCTTGCTTGGGGACAGGAAGTTGTCCGTGTGTGAAGTGCGTGCGGCGTGCAGGCGATGCGGCCCGGTTTGTGTGGCCCACGGCGGGGCCTCGCTGCCGGCGACGCGGCGCGTGGGGTGAGTGCGACGGTCTCGGCGAGTTCCGCGAGCCGGTGGGCGCGGGCGGATTCAGCGGGGGTGAATGGTTCGGATGGGCGGGACAGGAGGACGCGGCCCAGACTGGAAGGGATCTTGAGGATGTTCCGGCTGTCCTGGGCCACGGTGGTGGCCGGGTTGATGACCTGGGCGCAGAGAAGTTCGGCCGCAGCCAGCGGCAGCTCGTCGGGGTTGGCGGCAATCCGTGCCGCGAGGCTGAGGGCCTTGGTCTGACCGTCGGACTGGGCAAGGGCGGTGGTGGGCCAGACCCGGCGGTTCTGGGCCCTGCCGGATCCAATAATGTCCAGCAGTTGCTGCTCGCTCTGGGATGCCGCGGCGGAGATGACCAGTTCGACGAGAACACGGGCATCGCGGGGCAGATGCGGGATGTCGTCGGGAGGGTGGACTTGGATGCTGAGGATGTTCACATGGTGACGTGAGAGGACGTGTGTGAGTCGTTTCACGGCGCCGGGTTTGTTGTCGATGCTCGCGCGGGCGCGCCAGAGGGCGGGGGATGTGGCCAGGCGGCGGCGGTGGCGCAGGGCCGGTGCATGGAGCCAGGAACGCAGCAGCCTCATGGCTGATGGCTCGGCAACCCAGATTCCGAGGATGCACGTGGTGATGGCGAGGATGAGAATTTTGACCACGTTTGGCAGCGCGGTGTGCACCATCGCGGCAGGCGTTGCCAGCTCAAGGGGCAGCATCGCGGCGATGTTGGCGACCGTCAGACGCGTCTTCGGGGGTTCGGGCAGGCGACCGCATGCTTCGCAGGAGAGCTCGGCGGCAACGTTGTCAACGGGGATCGAGGACATGGTGGTTCCCTTCAGGGTTCAGCCCGATAGATGATGACAGGTGGCTGTGCCCTGAAGTGGGCCGTGCTCTTCCAGTAGAGGGGCCCGCTGCCGGTCTGAAACAGGGACAAAAGTCCCTCCGCCGGGTGAACAGTCGGGGGTGGGCTTTCTGAAGGAACGTGAAGCAGCCGATCCTGGGTTCGGTAATCTGAAAAAACTCAATCAGCCTGCCGCGCTGTCCTGGAAACAGGCGCTGGGCATCGGTGCGGCGCAGGCCGCGGCCCTCGTGCCGGGCATTTCCAGGTCCGGCTCAGCCATGGTCGGGGGACTGCCCTCGGGGCTGAATAACGAGAACGCCGCCCGGTTCAGCTTCCTGCTCGCCACCCCCGTCATTGGCGCCGCCGCAGTCCTGAAACTCCCCGAACTGCTCAGTCCTGCGATGACCGACGAGCGCGGCGCCTTCCTCGTCGGAGCGCTTTGCTCCGCCTTCGCGGCGTGGTTCGCCACAAAATTCCTGCTCAGGTTCTTCGAGACCAGAACACTGATGCCCTTCGCCATCTACTGCGTGGTCGGCGGTGTCGGCTACTTCACGGCGATGCTCATCATCGGCTAGGCCGGCCCGGCTTTGGGCAGCGGAGGAAGACCTTCCGGCCAGTGGTAACGGCGCAGCCCCCAATGCAGGCGGGTGCTGTCATGGAATGGACGGCAGCTTCGGGGATCTCATCACTGTTCCGGGAAGTTCGGGGCCAGGAATTCCGGCACCGGTGGCCGGTCCTTCTCGTATGAACGCGCGTCCGACGCTCTGGCTCGCCTGGCCGCGCGGGGCGGGCTTGTCTCCCGTCGCATAATCAACCAGTCATGGGCGGCTCTGTTCACCGGGCGTTTACCGGGTGCACATACGCTGGAGTGCACCCACCTCCGTTTATGGGAAGGCGCCACCATGAACTTCGAAGGCAAAACCGGGAAGAAGGTCCACGGGAGCGAACTGAAACGCGGCCAGCAGGTCCGCGTCCGGATCGGCGACAAGGACCTGGGCATCGGCATTGTGGATGAATTGACCGCCCACGGCGGTGATGCCGTCTGGATCTTTTTCCCGGGAACCGCACCGCGCAGGCTGCCCATCGACAATGGCTCGACCGAATTCACCGTGCTGGAATCCGAATCACGGTTCGGGTAGGTGAACCCGTTTTCCTGGCTGGATGGTCCTTGGATACCCTGGTGCCTGGACTCCGCGGAATGCGCACTCCTTGGAAACGACGTGTCCAGCGGCCGCGCGTGGTCCAGGAAAGACCACCACGTACTGCCCCTACCAGCAACGCCGTCACGCTCGGGATGCGGCCGAGCCGTCGAGGAGCTCATTTCCCTTGGGGCGAGCCGGTCTGCATTTGTTAGTTAGGCGTTCGGGGATGCCGGCAGCCATCGCAGACTCATCGGCTCCGAGGCCTGCCGTCAGCTCACGGTGAGTTGCTCCCACCAGGCCGGATGTCTCCGTATGTGGAGCCGGACTAAGTATGGGTGATCGGGGGCAGGCGGATGTCTCGCGCAGATTTCGGACCCAACCGTGAGATCAGGGTGTTATTCCGCTTCTAGCCGAGGGGCAGATCCGTGCATGCGGTCACAGCGCCTGCAGGTAACCATCAGAGGACGCCGGGTTGTTCAGGACATGAGAATGTCCGAGCCTTCTCTTAGCGAGGTCGCGAAGGTGCCTGCAGGTTCTGCGTATGACCGCCAGCGCCGCTCCCCAGATGAATCCCGGCCCGGCGGGAGCAACGGTACCACCGCCGGAACGCCCGTTTCCACGTCGAAATTTGGCTGCCTGTTGCCTCAAAGCAATACCTCCGGGAAGAGTGATTCGTTGCCTCATTTGAAAACCTCCGGGAAGGTCAGGCGTTCCAGGTCCGGTTGACGGGTTTGGCGGGCGCGGTTTTCTTGGCCAGGGCCAGTGTTTCCAGTTCCCCGGTCAGGGCCAGGATCTGGCGTGAGAGTGCTCCGGGTTTGATCCGTTTGAAGGCGGCGTTCATGGCGATGACCGGGCGTTTGCGCATTGCCTGGTGCCGGACCGCGCGCTGGTGCGGGGTGGCCGGTGCGTCGTGTTTCTTGGTGACTTTTGCCCCGTGACGGTGCTTCTCGAGGAGTTTCTGCTGGGGCAGCAGGTAGTTGGTGGAGGTCCGGTCCGGATCCCAGATTTCATTGAGCTTGTCCAGTTCGGCGGCCGTGTCGTAGCGGAGGTAGCCGACGAGTTCGCGGACCCTGGCCCAGTTCTTTTGCTCCACGTGGGCGCCGTCGACCCTTCTATGGTTGTCAAGCGCGGCAGGGGGTCGGGTTTGTTGCGTTGAGTGTTCGGTAGATCCGTCGGGCGAGGTAGCGTTTCACGCACCGGCGGATCTCCTTTTTGGTTCGTCCTTCGGCTTGTCGTTTCTGGACGTATCCGATGGTCGTGGCGTCGAAGGTCATCCTGCTGAGGGCGATCAGGTGCAGGGCTTTGTTTAGGGTTCTATCGCCGCCGCGGTTGAGTCTGTGCCGGACGGTGTTGCCGGAAGAGGCCGGGATCGGGCTGACCCCGGCCAGGGAGGCGAAGGCTGCCTCGGAACGTACCCGTCCCTGGTGGGACCAGGCGGTCAGGCAGATGGCGGCGGTGACGGGGCCGAATCCGGTTTCCTGCAGCAGGGGCGCGGCTTCGCTGATTTCGACCAGTTCAGTGATCCGGGAGCTATTGGCTTTGATGTCCGTGTTGAGTTCGGTGATGCGTTTGGCCAGCCGGACTGCTTCGGAGCGGGCAACGGACAGGGCCAGCGGTTCGTCACGGGCGCGCCACCGGGAGATCTCGAGGATCTGGGTTCCGGTCAGGGGTTTGCGGGCGTCCAGGCCGAGGTCGTTGACCCGGGCCAGCGCGGTCAGTGCGTTCACGGACCGGGTGCGATCGCCGGTCATGGACTCCCGTGCGGTGACCAGGACCCGCAAGGCTGCGCGGATCCCGTCATTGAGCCGTGGGCGGCGCAGCTGTTGCTCCTGAAGGGGCAGGACGGCTGCGGCGATCCGGTGCGCGTCGAGCGGATCGGACTTGCCGGCCCCGTGCCGGGCATCCATGCGCGCGGCTTCGGCGACCTGGTAGCCGGCCGCGCCGACGGCACCGGCCAGCAGGGCGCCGTATGAGGAGGCGCCCTCGATCACCCACAAGGTGGCCAGGTCGGCGCCGGTGCGGCGCGCCACCCAGGCGATGGCCCGGTTGATGCCGGCGCTGGTGGTAGGGAAAGCCCGGGTCTGAAGCAGTTCGCCGGTGCCGGCGGAGATGATGGCGTAGACATGGTTTTTGGCGTGGGTGTCGACGCCGACGACAAACGGGCGGGAATGCGCAACGATAGTCATGGTGGTTCTGGCATCTTCCTCTATTCGCGGATATGGTCAGGGCCGCGCACGGCCGGTACCGGTCCGGGTAGAGGTCACTTCGGAACAGCACTGTGACGAGCCACGCCCCGTCAAACAGGGCGGGCAACCTTCTGATCAAGTCACCGATGTGGGCCGGGCAGGTATCGGCCGCCCACCCCATGGACGGACGAGTCGACGGAAGGGCACCCGACGGGGGCCAGTTCTTGTTTGAGTCGCGACCACAGGGCGGAACGGCCAGCACCTACTCTGCCAGCCAGTCCCAGACCAGCCACACCAATCCTCACAGTTCTTGTTGCCGGGCCGGGACCGGGTGAACGTGATCCGGCGGGCATGGCAGTAGGCGAGAAGGTGCTCGTTGATGAACTCGGATCCGTTGTCCGAATCGATCCCGATGATCGGGAAGGGGAACACGGCGGTGACGTGCTCGAGGGCCTCGAAGACCCATTTGGCCGCCTTGTTCCGCACGGACCGGTTCACCGTCCAGCCGGTGGCGATGTCGGTCACTGTCAGGGTGAAGCAGAACTCGCCGAAGCTGTTGCCGCCCTCGTGGCCGACCAGGTCGATCTCCACAAAGCCC
>NZ_FNJS01000067.1:0-5608 GCF_900104405.1 Arthrobacter sp. ok909
GTCAAGGCCGCCAAGGCCCACAACAAGGGCATCGTCGTGGACCTCATCGGTGTCGCAGACAAGGTCACCCGCGCCAAGGAAGCCCGCGCCCTGGGTGCGAAGTTCGTCGAGATGCACGCCGGCCTGGACGAACAGGCCAAGCCCGGCTTCGACCTGACCGGACTGCTGAGCGCCGGAGCAGAAGCCCGCGTCCCGTTCTCCGTCGCCGGCGGCGTGAAGCTCGCCACCATCGAAGCCGTCCAGCGCGCCGGCGCTGACGTCGCCGTCGTCGGCGGCGGCATCTACAGCGCCGCCGACCCCGCCCTGGCCGCCAAGCAGCTCCGCAACGCCATCAACTAACCCCTCGCCTTCGGAAAGACCGGCGGCGAACGGGTGTCCGTCTTGGCCGGCTCTCCGACCAAGACGAAGGGTATGAGGGCATTCTTGGACATCCGGTCCGTATCTCATCGGACCAAAACAGCACGGCGGCACAACCTAAGCAAGGAGCCGTCAAATTCCTGGAACATCTCAGGAGCTGAAGCCCCCACAGACCCGACCCTTTTTTGGAAAGGCAGCCCGATGCTACAAACCTCAGATTCTTGTCTTGATGCGTGGATGGGCCGGGAGTCCCTCGCCGAGGCCATGATCCCGGTGATCGGCCGGCTGTACCGCGAGAACAACGTGGTGACCAGCATCCACGGCCGCAGCCTGATCAACAACTCCCCCATGACCATCCTCAAGGCACACCGCTTTGCGCGCCGGATCGGCAAGGACGAATTGCTCCTGGAGGAGACTGCCCCGCTGCTGAACACTTTGGCGCAGCTGGAGCCCGGCCCGGCTTCGATCGACATCGCCCGGCTGAACCAAAAATTTAAGGAAAAGGGCAACGGTGCCACCCTGGAGGAATTCCTCCGCGCGGAACTCGCCGAGCTCGTGGGCAAACGCGGCGGCGACAACCGCACCAGCACCGACGTCGTGCTCTACGGCTTCGGCCGCATCGGCCGGCTCCTGGCCCGTCTCCTGATCGAAAAGACCGGCGGCGGCCACGGCCTGCGGCTGCGCGCCATCGTGGTGCGCCGCGGCTCGGACAACGACCTCGCCAAGCGTGCCAGCCTGCTGCGCCGCGATTCGGTGCATGGTTCCTTCGAAGGCACCATCCGGATCAACGAGGATGCCAACACCATCACGGCCAACGGTGTCCAAATCCAGGTCATCTACTCGGACAACCCCGCCACGGTGGACTACACCGCGTACGGCATCCACGACGCGCTCGTGGTGGACAACACCGGCCGTTGGCGTGACGCCGAAGGCCTTTCCCGGCACCTGCAGAGCACCGGCGTCTCCCGGGTCCTGCTGACCGCTCCGGGCAAGGGCGAGCTGAAGAACATCGTGCACGGCATCAACCATGGCTCGATCACCGACGCCGACAAGATCGTCAGCGCGGCCTCCTGCACCACCAACGCCATCACTCCGGTCCTGAAGGCCATAAATGACAGGTTCGGCGTGGTTCACGGCCATGTGGAGACCGTCCATTCCTTCACCAATGACCAGAACCTGATTGACAACTTCCACAAGGGTGACCGGCGCGGCCGCTCCGCCGCGCTGAACATGGTCATTACCGAGACCGGTGCCGCCAAGGCCGTGGCCAAGGCGCTGCCGGAACTGCTGGGCAAGCTCACCGGCAGCTCCATCCGCGTCCCCACCCCGGATGTTTCGCTGGCCATCCTGAACCTGAGCCTGGAAAACGGCACCACCAAGGACGAGGTCAACAACTTCCTCCGCCAAATGTCACTGCACTCGGAGCTGCGCAGGCAGATCGACTACATGGACTCCCCCGAGGTGGTCTCCACCGACTTCGTCGGCTCGCGCCGCGCAGGCATCGTCGACGGCCTGGCCACCATCTCCAACGACAAGAACCTGGTCCTCTACGTCTGGTACGACAACGAGTTCGGCTACAGCTGCCAGGTGGTCCGCGTCATGGAACAGATGGCCGGCGTGAAGCGGCCGTCCTTCCCCGCCACGGATGTCGTCGAGGAGGCCATGTCGGTGCTTGCCGCCCTGGGATAAATTCCACCGCTGCTCAACCGGGCCGCGGCCATCACCACCTGCCCGCCGGAGACGTTACCGGCGGGCAGCAGCAGAAAGGTAAATCCAATGAGCAAAACTTTCCAGCCCGCAGAGCTCTTCGCGGGGGAGCTAGACGAATCCCTGCTCGGCCCTCCCCTGGCTGAGGTGCTAGGCGACGAGATTCCAACGAGAATTTCCATTCCCTTCACCAGCGACGACTCCCGTATCCTCTCTGGAGTCTGGGAGGCCGAACCCGGCCTCTCGCGGTGGGAGTTTCTGGAGCGCGGTGAGGTGATTCACGTCCTTGAAGGGCGCATGGTGGTCACTGAGGACGGCGGTGAACCGGTCACACTGGAGGCCGGAACCGCCGGCTTCTTTCCCATCGGGTGGCGAGGGACCTGGGAGATCCAGGAACGGATCAGAAAGTTCTTTGTGATCTTCACGCCCTGACCGCCAAAGCTCTGCCGGTCCAGGCCCGGGGGTACACCCCGGGCCTGGTAGGTTTTGGCGCGTGATCGCTGCGTGGTGTCCTGCCTGTAAACCCTCTCCTATGATTTGAGCCGAAACATGAAAATTGGAATCCTCACCAGCGGTGGCGACTGCCCCGGTCTAAACGCCGTTATCCGCGGCGCCGTCTTGAAGGGCATTGCCATCCATGGTCACGAATTCGTGGGCTTCCTGGACGGCTGGCGCGGTGTGGTTGAGGGCGACATCATCGAGATTCCCCGCACTTTGGTCCGGGGCATCGCGAAGCAGGGCGGAACCATCCTTGGTACCTCCCGCACCAACCCGTTTGAGAACGGCGGCGGCCCCGAGGTCATCAAGGCGCACATGAAGCGATTGGGCATCGACGCGATCATCGCCATCGGCGGTGAAGGAACCCTGGCTGCGGCCAAGCGCCTGACCGACGCCGGGCTCAAGATCGTGGGCGTCCCGAAGACTGTAGACAACGACCTTGACGCCACGGACTACACCTTCGGTTTCGACACCGCCGTGCAGATCGCCACCGAGGCCCTCGACCGGCTGCGGACTACCGGAGAATCGCACCATCGGTGCATGATCGTGGAGGTGATGGGCCGGCACGTGGGCTGGATCGCGCTGCACGCCGGCATGGCAGCCGGCGCCCACGCCATCCTCATTCCGGAGCAGAAGGTTAGCATCGAGCAGATTGCCCAGTGGGTGAAGGAAGCCCACACTCGAGGCCGCGCACCACTGGTAGTGGTGGCCGAAGGGTTTGTCCCGGACCATATGGAATCCCCGCACTCCGAGCGGGGACTGGATACCTTTGGGCGGCCCCGGCTCGGCGGGATCGCGGACCAGCTGGCCCCGGAACTGGAAGCCCGGACCGGCATTGAAACGCGCGCCACTATTCTGGGCCATATCCAGCGCGGAGGCGTGCCGTCAGCCTTCGATCGTGTCTTGGCTACCCGCCTGGGCATGGCAGCCGTCGACTCTGTGGTGGAAGGCTTCTGGGGCACCATGGTTGCCCTGAAGGGCACGGAGATCGAGCAGGTGGGCTTCAAGGAGGCCCTGGGCCAGCTGAAGTCCGTTCCGCAGAAGCGTTACGACGAAGCCGCAGTCCTGTTCGGCTGAGCTGGTCGCACGGCGGCCTGGGCGCCGAGGGAATCGCCTCGCGGACCGCAGAGGTCCTGCCGGCGTCGGCCCAGGAGCTTAATGCCTCACTAGAGCGCTGGACAAGAACCCATGGCGACAACCACCGTTGTCCGGCAGCCAGAGGTTGACAGCGTTATGTGCCAACCTCAGGAGCAGATGGGCCCTACATGCGCCCCGTGCCGCTCGCCGAACGAACCCGTCTCAATCCCATCGCCGAGTGGCGGCCCAGCGCCAGAATGTGGTCCCGGTTCAGACGCACCCTCTTGTTTCCGTGCTGCCCTGTCGAGAGCTTCCAACACCCGCGCGTTGTTTGCCGCGTCCGTGAGATCGTAGCGCAGCGGCGTTCCGTTTAGGACGCTGTCGGCGAAGTGTTCGCCCATCCGTACGAAGTGGTTTTCGCCCTTGACCTCGTGATAGATCGTGCCCTGCCCGAAGTGATACTCCTCCAGGACCGAATCCTCCTCCAGGAGCCCAAAAGGATTGACGAGGTAGAGCCGGCCCTCGGTGCCCGTGAGTTCCAAGAAGTTGCGGCGCTCGAGGTTCACTCCGGTATCAAAAAGCGCGGTTGCGCCGCCAGGAAAGCGGAGCATGCCCGCAACGCTGGTGTCGATTCGACCTCCGTCGTTGGCGTCGCGGTAGTTGCCAAAGGCGGCGGCTCGAGCCGGCTCCTGGGCCGTGACCATCCGGCTCACGTTGACGCAGTAGCACCCCGTATCGAAAAGTGCGCCGCCGCCGAGCCCGGCATACCAGCGGATGTTGTCGTCCCCGCCCGCATCGAAGGAGTGACCGACGTGGACAAAAGTCAATTTGCCCACCGCATGGGCCGCGAGCAGTTCTTGCAGCTTCTCGAAACGCGGGTGAAAACGGTACATAAAGCCTTCTAAGACTTTGAGCCCGGTCTCCTCGGCCTTGCGCGTAATCTCCTCGCACTCGGCGGCGCTCATCGCCAAAGGTTTTTCGCAGAGGACGTGTTTGCCTGCGTCCAAGGATCTAAGAATCCACTTGAGGTGCAGGGCATTCGGCAGCGCAATGTAGACAGCGTCGATGTCCGGGGAAGCGAGCAGCGCCTCATAAGAGCCAAACGCCTGTGGGACGCCGTGCTTGTCGGCGTACTCCCTAGCCCTTTCCTCGGTGCGGGACGCAATACCTACAACCTCCCCATTTTTCGTTTCCTGCAACGCCGGAATTGTCTTGCGGACGATCCGGGCGGTGCCCAGGACGCCCCAACGCAATTTCTCGCTCACTGAATACTCCTTTTTGCAGACTGTCTACCCCCGAAGGGCGGTAGATAAGACCATCGGCTTGAGTTCGGGCAGTTACAGCGTGAACATAGGGCGGTTCCATGCCCGGTCGCGGTTGATGGGTTTCGGTTCGTACAGCCCTGAGGGATCTTGTCGCCCACCCCTCTTGGCTGGAAGCTTTCCATAGATTCGGTCCACGTCGTGTCGCCCGTGCCGGGGTACTGCGGCCAGGCCGCCTGCCACGGACCGAACTCCTCGGGACGGTCCCGCCATCAGGTTCTTGCGGAACTCGTCGGACATGACTAGAAAGTCTTGCCGGTGGAGCCCAACTGCTGGGCGGCCTCGACCACGCGGGCGGCCAGACCTGCCTCGGCGGAGGCGCCCCAGACGCGGGGGTCGTAGAGCTTCTTGTTGCCGACCTCGCCGTCGACCTTCAGGACGCCGTCGTAGTTGCGGAACATGTGGTCTACCACGGGGCGGGTGTAGGCGTACTGGGTGTCGGTGTCGATGTTCATCTTGATCACGCCGTAGGAGACGGCGTCGGCGATTTCCTTCTCGGAGGAGCCGGAGCCGCCGTGGAAGACGAGGTCGAACGGGTTGGCCTTGCCGATCTTGGCGCCCACCTGCTCCTGGATGTCCTTGAGGATCTCCGGGCGCAGCTTGACGCCGCCCGGCTTGTACACGCCGTGCACGTTGCCGAAGGTCAG
>NZ_FNJS01000062.1:0-8615 GCF_900104405.1 Arthrobacter sp. ok909
GGCGCTTCTGGGAGTGGATGAAGTCCGGGAACTTGATGCCGTCGCGGATGAAGAACACCGGGGTGTTGTTGCCGACGAGGTCGTAGTTGCCCTCGGTGGTGTAGAACTTCACGGCGAACCCGCGGGGGTCGCGCCAGGTGTCGGGGGAGCCTGCCTCGCCGGCAACGGAGGAGAAACGGATGAGCATGTCCGTCTCGGTGCCGGGCTGGAACAGGGCGGCCTTGGTGTACTTCGAGACGTCCTCGGAGGTCTTGAAGGTACCGAAGGCGCCGCCGCCCTTGGCGTGGACAACACGCTCCGGGACACGTTCGCGGTTGAACTGCGCGAGCTTTTCGATCAGGTAGTGGTCGGTCAGGATGATCGCACCGTCGGCGCCGACGGACTTGGAGTGCGCGTCGGACGTGACGGGGGCACCGGACTGTGTGGTGGAAATGGCAGTCATTGTTCTCCTATTTCTCTGTTACTTGTGAAAGATGATTGGAAGGCAATCTTTGGACTGTGGCGGTCCCCACCCACTCCACGGTGCCGTCACTGAAAAATTGTTCTTTCCAGATGGGCACGCGGGCCTTGATGCGGTCCACGAGGTCTGAACAAACAACGAAGGCCTGGCCTCGGTGGGCTGCCGAGACTGCACAGACGAGTGCGGAATCACCGACGCGGAGCACACCAATGCGATGGGCCACCCAGATACGGACGGGGTGCTCCGTCCAGGCCCCATGCTCTGCGGCAAGCTCTGCCAGGACGTCGTTCAGGACCTGCTGTGCTGTGGGGTGTGCAGAGTAGCTGAGCCTGTCCACGGCTTTGCCGTCATCATGGTTGCGGACTACTCCGCTAAAGCTGACCACGGCACCGGCCTCGTTGCCCTCGACGGCTGACATCGCGCGGTCAACGGAGATGGGGTCTGCGCTAAGCCCGGCGAGAACAACATCAAAGCCGGGCATAGTTCTCCTCACGGCGCGACTTGCGCGGAGGAGCCAACCGCTCGCGTCCGGCGTATACATTCAGGCTGTGTCCCCGGCTGAACCCCACCAACGTCACTCCGGTCTCGGCAGCCAGGTCAACGGCAAGACTTGAAGGTGCGCTCACCGCTGCCAGGGCGGGAATACCGGCCAGCGCTGCCTTCTGAACAAGCTCGAAAGATGCTCGTCCGGAAACTTGGAGTACGGTGCCGGTCAGCGGCAAAAGGTCTTGGCGCAGAGCCCACCCCACCACCTTATCGACAGCGTTGTGGCGGCCCACGTCCTCCCGAAGACAAAGCAGCTCCGGGCTCGGACCATCCACCCTAAACAGGCCCGCTGCATGAACACCTCCGGTCTTCTCGAACAGAGCTTGGGCCCCGCGAAGCCGCTCCGGCAGTTCGGCGAGTACATCCAAGGGAATCTGCAGCTCGTCCTGGGAAGGGTCGAAATGGAGTGTCTTGCGAACGGCTTCGATCGAGTCAGTCCCGCAGATGCCGCAGGAGCTTGAGGTGTAAACGTGGCGCATGGTGTCCGGCATGACCACATCCGGCCGCAGTTGTGCCTCGATCACGTTGAACGTCTGTGTGGCTCCGGTGTCTCCGGCACAGAAGCGAAGCGAGACGAGCTCGGACTGACTTCTGATGATGCCTTCGGAAACAAGGAACCCTGCTACCAGGTCAAAATCGTCCCCTGGGGTCCTCATGGTGACCGCGAAGGACTTGCCGCCGATGCGGATTTCCAGTGGCTCCTCGGCGGCCAGTACGTCTTCCTTGAACCGTATTGGGGGTTCGGTGCCTGAACCGTCGATACGAAAGCGATGAATCTTCCTACGCTGAGTCATTCGTGCCATGCGATGCTCCGTACTCGAGACTTTATGGAAGCGATGTTCTCGTTCGACTGTGTCCAGGGCAGCGGGAGCACCGGAATGGGCTCACCGGACAGGACGCCCTCGGGGGGAACGGCCATGACGCCGTCCGCCCAGGCAAGACCACGCATCATGCCCGGTCCTGTATGTGAGACAGGAAATGCCAGTCCGTGGCTAAACGTGCAGGGGATGAGGCGGGTACGCCCCGGGTAGGGATCAACGTCAGCGCCCGAAATCACATGTCCAACTGCGCTCATGGACTTGTTTCCGAGCGCTGCCAGAAGCGGCTCTGCGAGCGTGGTTAGCGCCATCATTGCAGCGAGGGGGTTTCCGGGAAGGCCGAGGAGGAACCGGCCGTCGGGGAGTTCGGCCAGGACGGCGGGGTGGCCAGGGCGCATGGCGACGCCGTCCAGCAACAGCCGGCCGCCCAGCGCGGCTACGGCGGCGCGGAAATGGTCTGTGCCGGAACGGCCGGTTCCCCCGGTCGTTATGGTTACGTCCGGTCGCTGCCCGGTGAGAGATCCAGAGTCTCCGAGGGCCGAGAGCCAGTCGTGGTAGGAGTCGCCAATCCGGAGAGGGCTGCCGGGCGTGGCTCCGAGAAGGGAAATGACCGATTCAAGTTGCGGACCGAACGTGTCCCTGACCTGTCCCGGGGCCGGAACGCCGGAGGTGACGATCTCAGAACCAGTCAGAACGATCGCTACCACCGGTTTTCCATGGACCTGCAGTTCGTCGTGGCCGGCTACGGCAGCGAGGGCAATGTGGGCGGGGTTCAGTAATGTACCCGCTGGGATCAACACCTCACCCGCCGTTGCTTCTTCGCCGGCATGGCGGATGTGCTGACCGAGTAGTGGCTCGCCGTGCTTCGCGTAGTCGTTGAGCGTCAGCAGGAGCTCGCCTTCAGCGTTGTGGGCGAGCTGGCCACTTTCTGCGCGGAGTATCGAGTCGGCGCCCGGCGGTACCAGTCCACCGGTGGCAATGGTGCTGGCCTCGTCGGGTGACAATGTGCCTCCCTGCCGGGAAAGGGTCCAGGGACCGGCGCCATTGACGGCCCAACCGTCCATTGCCGAGGAAGCGTAGTGGGGAATGTTCTGCCGCGCGATGACGTCGCGGGTCAGTGTCCGGCCTGCTGCTGAAGCCAGCGGGACGCTCACGGGCCGGAGTGCTGATGCGCAATCAAAGGCAATCTGGCGGGCTTCGGACCAAGTTGAGGCAGGCCTTCCGGCATGCTTGCGGGCAGAAGGCGACGCGGAAGCGCGACCGTCTGTGGCGATTTCATGAGCGGGCATCGCGGGACTTCCTGACTATCTCGACGAGACCGGGTTCCTTGTAGGCGACTGCTCTGTTTCCTGACATGGACCCTCCTTAGACAATTGCTGTGGTGTGCGGAATTGGGTGCTGCCCCGCCGCCCGAAAGCGATGCTTCGGTGAGCTACCTCCCCAGGTTTTCAGGCCCATCGAAGCATCGTTCACGGGATCGGGACGGTCCGTCCATGTTGTGGATGGGAACCGGGGAGGCCCGGCTACCAGGCCGGGCCTCCCGTTGATGCCTAACGCCAGGCTGCTGTTCCTGCGGATACGACCGTGTGGTCGCGGGCTGCGGCCAGAACGGCGTCGGCCCGGGCGTGAGTAATGTCAGGCATGATGCTCCTCTAAAAGTTGTTACTGATATTTTTGATTAATAGTAAAGATATATCAGTTACATCGTATGGCAGTACGAGGGGTGTGTACAGGAATTTTTAGCGGCCGTGTATCAGGCTGAGCGCCTCTGCACGGGCCGCCGGCAGACGGAGCTCCCCGCGGACGGCTGACGTGATGGTCTTGGCCCCGGGTTTGCGGACACCGCGCATCGACATGCAGAGGTGCTCGCACTCAACTACCACAATGGCCCCCAGGGGCCGCAGTGAACTGACCAGCGCATCAACGACCTGGGTTGTCAGCCGTTCCTGGACCTGGGGCCGGCGTGCAAAGACATCGACGAGCCGGGCCAGCTTGCTCAGTCCCGTGACGAGACCCTCAGCCGAGGGGATGTAGCCAACGTGGGCTACGCCGTGGAAGGGCACCAGGTGGTGCTCGCAGGTGGAGTAGAAGGGGATGTCCTTGACGATGACCATTTCTCCGTGCCCAAGGTCAAAGGTCCTATCAAGCACAGCTAGGGGGTCCTCGTGAAGCCCGCCAAATATCTCCGCAGCCGCCCGGGCTACCCGCGCGGGCGTGTCCACAAGCCCTGGCCTGTCCGGGTCCTCTCCGATCGCAATTAGATATTCGCGGACGGCCTGCTCAACCCGCGGCCCGTCCACCCCCTTGGACGCTATTGCCATCGTCATGTCGGCGCTCACGCTTCGGCCCGTTCCAACCGCACGATGACGGACTTGGAAGTCGGCGTACCGCTGGTGTCAGCTACCGAATCCAGCGGCACGAGCACGTTGGTCTCCGGGTAGTAGGCTGCAGCGCAGCCCTTCGGTGTCGAGTACGAAACGATCCGGAAGTTGTCGGCCCGCCGCTCCGTCCCGCGGAACTCGGAAATCAGATGAACCATGTCACCGTCCCGAAAGCCCAGCTCAGCGATGTCAGCCTCGTTGACAAGGACCACCCGACGCCCACCGTGGATACCGCGGTATCGGTCATCCTTGCCATAGATGGTGGTGTTGTACTGGTCATGTGAGCGCAGTGTTTGAAGGACCAGCCGCCCCTCGGGTACTTTGATGAATTCCAGCTCATTGCCGGTGAAGTGGGCCTTGCCCGACGCGGTCGCGAACTGTCTGGCGTCCCGCGGAGGGTGGGGGAGGACAAAGCCGCCAGGGTGCTGGATCCGCTCCTCGAAATTTTCGAAGCCGTCGATGACCGCCTCGATGTGTTTTCGGACCAGGGAGTAGTCGTCTTTCATCGAGAGCCAGGCGGCTTTAGGCGTGTTGGGCAGTGGGAGGTTGTCACTGTCGGTGAAGAGCTTATGGGCGAGGTTGCACACTATGGCCACTTCTGAGTGGAGGTGCTCGCTTGCCGGCTTAATGCGCCCGCGGGACGCATGGACGGCGCTCATGGAGTCTTCCACCGTCACTCTCTGGTCGCCGGTGCGCTGCGCGTCCTTTTCGGTCCGACCCAGCGTCGGGAGGATCAGCGCGCGTCGGCCCGTGGACACGTGCGAATGGTTCAGCTTTGTGGAGATCTGCACCGTCAGGTCTGTGTTGCCCAATGCCCGCTCCGTGACCTCGGAATCCGGGGCCGCCCGGACGAAGTTTCCACCCATCCCAATGAAGACGCGGACCTTGCCGTCCCGCATGGCACGAATCGCCGCAACGGTGTCGTAGCCGTGCTTGCGAGGGGAAAGGAACTTGAACTCCTGGTCCAGCCTGTCGTGGAACGCCTCTGGCATCTTTTCGAAGATGCCCATGGTCCGGTCGCCCTGGACGTTCGAGTGGCCGCGTACGGGGCATACCCCTGCTCCGGGCTTACCGATGTTGCCCTGGAGAAGCAGCACGTTGACGACGTCCCGGAGCGTGGGAACTGAGTGCTTGTGCTGGGTCAGGCCCATGGCCCAGCAGACGATGGTGGAATTGGAGGCGAGCAGGCGTTCGCCCGTGGACTTGATCTGCTCCAAGCTCAGGCCCGTGGCTTCGACTATTTCACTCCACTCGACCTTTTCGAGGTGCCGCAGGTATTCGTCGATGCCCACGGTGTGGTTCTTGATGAATTCGTGGTCCAGGACCGTAGTCAGCCCCGGGGTCTTCCTCCCCTGCGCCTCCGCCTCGAGGAGGTATTTGCCAAGCCCTTGGAAGAGGGCCTGGTCCCCGCCGGCCCGGATCTGCAGGAAGTCGTCGGTCAGTTGCGTGCCCACAAGCGTTCCGGAGATCGTTTGTGGATTCTCGAACCGGATGAGCCCGGCCTCGGGAAGCGGGTTGACGGAGACGATGACGGCGCCGTTCTTCTTCGCCTTTTCCAGGGCGCTGAGCATGCGCGGGTGATTAGTACCGGGATTCTGCCCGGCAACGAAGATCAGCGAGGCCGTCTCCAGGTCGACGAGGCTGACCGAGCCCTTGCCGATGCCGATGGTTTCAACGAGGGCCGAGCCCGTGGACTCGTGGCACATGTTGGAGCAATCGGGGAGATTATTCGTGCCCAGTCCCCGCACGAGGAGTTGGTAGAGGAAAGCGGCTTCATTCGAGGTCCGCCCGGAAGTATAGAAAACTGCTTCGTCGGGCTGGTCCATGTCTTTGATCTCTTGGGCGATCAGCTCGTAGGCGGCGTCCCATTCGATAGGTGTGTAGTGTGTTGCGCCCTCGGCCAACAGCATTGGGTGTGTGAGCCGGCCCTGCTGGCCCAGCCAGTAGTCGTCCCGCGTTTTCAGGTCCTCGATGGAATGATGGGCGAAGAATTCGGGCGTAACGCGGCGGCGGGTGCCCTCCTCGGCCACGGCCTTCGCGCCGTTCTCGCAGAACTCTGCTGCGTTGCGCTTTTCGTGCTCGGGCCACGCGCAGCCCATGCAGTCGAACCCGTCGGTCTGGTTGACTGCCAGCAGCGTTTGGACACTGCGCAGCGGACCCATCTGCTCGAGGGAGATCTTCAGCGAGTTCACCACCGCGGGGATGCCGACCGCCTTGGTCTTGGGTTTGGTGACGGTCAGCTTTGACTCGTCGATGTTATGTAGTGGGGCTTTTGAAGCCATGTGATCTTCCCTTCAGATCTTGGCAGGAAACAGGGGGTGGGCGGCGACTCTTTGGGGCAAACTGCTCTGCTGCTGCGTCGGCAGACTGTCCAGGAGGCCCGGAAGGCGCGCCAGGTCGTTGAAGGTGTAAACGTGGACCCCGGCAAAGAGCGGATCCCCGCCCAGCTCGTGGTGAACTTGGCGGATCAGCTGGGCGCTGTCGTAGTTAAAGTCGCCACCTCGCCAGAGGGCCCCCGCCATTCCTGTCCCGCGGGCAAGCTTGAGCGAGCGGCCTACGCCGAGGCGCGCTCCCATGGAGACCAGCTTCTTGATGGAGACCGGACCAGGGACCCCAACCCACACCGGAAGCTTGACGTCGCTATTGCGGATCGTCCGGACGTATCGGCTGATTGCCTGCGCGGAAAAGCACATCTGAGTAACCAGTGAGGAGGCCAATGGTGCCTTCGCCTGGAGGCTGATCATGAGCTGTTCCTGGCTCAGCTCGGGGTGGCCTTCGGGGTATCCGGCAATGCCCAAGGAGAACTCAGGTGAGTACGCCTTGATTGCCCCCAGGAGTTGTCCGCTCCATGAGTAGGGACCAGCAGGCGTGCGCCGGTCACCGGCAACGAGAAACAGCTCGGAGACTCCCGCGTCCTGCAACTGCCGCAGCAGGGAGTGCAGCTCGGTCTGGCTGGTAATGCTACGGGCGGCGAGATGGGGGACTGTGTGGTAGCCCAGTCGCGCGAGACTTGTGGATGCTTCTACCGTCCTTACGGGACCGTGGTGCGGAAGGCAGGTCACACTGACCGAACCCGGGGTGTCGAAGGCCAAAGGGAGTTGGGTGAGCAGATCCGCAGACGGCACAACTTCCAGCCGCACTCTTGCAGCAACTTCCTTGCTCATTGCGCTCCGTTCTTGGGCCTACCAGTGCAGCGCCCGTGGGAAGGGCAGCGTCCATGCGGAAGATAGGGGAAGATTGACATTCCTATGCCCAAATAGTGATATATCAGTTCTAGGAATACTATGTTCATGGAGCCTTCACGTCAAGGCTCAGTCGTACGTCGGGAGGGGACTTGGAAATGGCAAGTGGTGCCGAATTACCGGAGGTGGGAGGAGCCTACCTGCCGGGGAGGCAGGACGACGAGTCCTTCGCCGACTTCGCCTACAGGGTCTTGTGCGACGAATTGATCCTTCTGGACATCAAGCCGGGTGAACCCCTCAACGACGAAGTCATTTCCCGGCGCCTCGGTGTTGGCAGAACGCCTATCCGGGAAGCAATGAAGAGGCTCGAGAGCGATCATCTGTTGGTGGCCTATCCCCGGAGGGGAACATTCGCCGCGGGCGTGGACATAACCGATCTGGCTGAGATCTCCGAGATTCGCCAACTTCTGGAGCCTGCAGCAGCGGCGCGCGCTGCGCGGATGGCGTCGCCGCAGCTTCGGCAGGAGCTTAGGGACTTTGCCCGGGAAGTCGGGCAGCTGCTGCCGGGGATGCACTCGCAACGGGACCTCATGCGCCTGGACATGCGGGTCCACCGGATGATCTACCGGGCCACTGGAAGTCGGCACCTTGAAGATGTCCTGATTCGATACGACAACCTGGCAACGCGGATTTGGAGCCTTGTGCTGGAAAAGCTTCCGCCAGTGTCGGAGCATATTGCCCAGCATATTGAGCTTCTCGAATGCATCGCGGAAGGGGACTCCGAGGCAGCTGCACGGCTGACCACCCGGCACGTCGCCGACTTCGAGAATCTGATCAGGGCTGTCCTGTAAACCATTTGGCCTGGATCCGCACGACATGGGCTCAATCAGGAAAAGCGGCGCCTAGATGAGTGAGTCCGTATTCGTTTAGTGGTCGTAGGCGATGAGTGAGCGTTTGCGGGGCGCGTCGATGTGCCAGTTGTGCCAGATACCGGCGGCGAGTGCGAAGAGTCTGGCCGCGACTCTGGCATAGACCCCGGCGAGGGTCCGTCCGCCGTGCTGTTCAAGGGTGAGTTGACCTTTGAGGGTGTCGAAGACGGATTCGATCCATTGCCGGATGCCGCCGAAGTTCCCGAAGCGGTGCTTCTCGTCTTTGCGGTCGGGCCGGATCAGGGTGGCGCCGAGATTTTCTGTGATGAATTGTTCGAACTCCCGGCCGGCGAAGCCTT
>NZ_FNJS01000058.1:0-10482 GCF_900104405.1 Arthrobacter sp. ok909
ACTCCCCTTGAACTTGTCGACAATGACCAGCTCGAGGCCGTTCAGGAGCAGTTTCGCACCGGCGCCATGAGCTTAGGTTGGGACCCAACCACCGCCCAGGTCCTACTAGAGGCCTACCCCATCACCGATGTCGATGCTGATGCTGATGCCGACGAATCGCTTGATGAGGACGGCGCTAACGAGCCCGAAATGCTGCTGGTGCGAATGCCGGTCGGCACCGCCCGCGCATTCGCCAAGCGCACCCGTGAGATCGTGGGCGCCGGGCGTCCGACGTGCCCGCTCTGCGGTTACCCCATAGACGCCGACGGGCACACGTGCACCCTTCCCGGGCTCTGATGCCAGCGCCGGACCTAGTGACCGCGGAGCTGACGCACCAGCGAGGCAGCGTCCCTCGTAGCTTCCGGACCGGAGGGCGATATCACGGCCGCCATCATCATCGCCGAACTCCTGCGACACTGCATGCACCTCGTGCACGCCCTGGGCCGCCACACGGTGACAGTCACCGTGGAGGACAACAACCCAGCGGCGATGGCCCTGTACCTCTCCCGGGACTTCCGCCGCCTCACGGACGATGACCCCGAATCTGACTACGACTGAGAAACAGGCCGAGAACACCGTTTAGTCCAGAGGCCCAAGGATCGTGGCTGCATCACCGCTCGAATCCGTGGCGCCTCGTCGTCGGGCGGCGCTGCCGGGGTCACTGCCTCTGGGATGCCGCCGCGGCCGGGTCAAGATCGGTGAGGGTGAGTGGATGTGCCGGGGCCGCCGGGAAGGGGAAGCTGGAAATCGCCGCTAGATCCGGGCCCACGTGGACCAGCTCACCGGCGGCCATGGGACGCCAGTCCGGGTTGTGATCCATCGGCACGGTGGCGATGAGGACGTGCGGGGATGTGGCGAGCTCTTCACTGCGGGCGTGGATACGGTGGCTCCTGGCCTCCAGGGGCGCTGCCGGGCCGGGGACACCGGCAGGGTCCCGTTCCAGGACATACAGCTCGTGCGTGGCCGGGTACCTAAGCGCCCACAGGTCCGTCGCGGTCGTCACGATCAGGTTCAGACTCAACACCGGCAGCTCCCTGGCGATCCAGGTGACGGCCCGGATGATGCCTTCTCCGACGTCCCCGCCCGCGCGCCGGGTCTCGGCGGTCATGAGGGCGAAGAGCCGTTCGCTGTCGGTTTGCCCGTGCACCAGATCCGCGACGCCGAGCCCGGCCAGGCGCTGCTCGAGCCGGTCGAGGTCCCCGAAGGCGCCATTATGGGCGAACAGCCGCCCGTCCTGTTCAAACGGGTGGGTGTTGAGAAGCGTGTGCGCCCCGGTACTGGCATACCGGACATGGGCAAGGAACGTCGTGCTCTTCAGAACCCGTGCCTCGCGGGCGAACGCGTGGTCCTCCCACGCCGCAAGCGGCTGCTTGGCCACATGGGCCCTGCCGGCGGCGTCAAAGGTTCCGATGCCCGCCCCGTCCGGTTCCCGCCGGCTCTGGTCGGACAGGCTGTCCGGGGCATCAAGAAGCCAGAACGTGGCCCGGACCGGCCGGAGGCCGGCGTGCAGGCCGAACAGTCGGCACATGGTCACTCCTCATAGATTCCCTGCTGAGAGTACCTGGCTCCCCCATCATCGCCCCGGCCCGGCACACCGGCATACCGCCGCCCCGCAACTCCGAATAGGAGCAAAAGTCACTGAACCCGCTTCATGGTTTCGGCTCCAAGAAGGCGCCTGTCGCCAGAATTCGCACCCCGTGACAGCGTTAGCCGGAGACGGCGGCCAAATCCGTGCTTGGACTAATCGTTTCCCTGTCCCCTTCGAGGAACGGTTCGTCGAGGCCGGAGTTGTCGACGGGTTCCTGATGAGTGAGGCCGGTGGCGAGGGTGACGACGTCGGAGAGTCTGCCGTTGCGCTCGAACGCTTGCCGCTGCCGACTGGCCCCCGTGCCCTGATCAAGGATCCTTTGCAGTGACTCCGCGACGTAGGCGGCATCGCCGGTATCGTCCAGGGCCTCCCGGACATGGCTGTGGAGCGCGTCGACGACGTTTCTCGCGGTGGCTGGCCGGTGCGTTACCGGATGCAGGAGCTCCCCCTCCATGCCCCAACGGCTGGCCCGCCAGGCTCCCTGACGCAGGATTGCGGCGGGAACCATGTCCGGTGGATGCCCGGCTTCCCATTCCCGGGCGGCGGTCTCCACCAGCGCCCGCACCAACGCGGCAATCAGTGCAGCGTCGCGGGCATCAACACAGACATCGGCCACCCGGACCTCGACGGTCGGGTGACGAACGGACAGACGCGCGTCAAAATCCGGGCTGGTGACCACCCCGGTGCCCGACAGGCCTTCCACCAGTGAATGGTAGGCCTGTGCCGAACCGAAAACCTCGGTGGGCCCGGCTGTGGACCACCGATTCCACGCCTGGGTTCGGAAACTGGCGTAGCCGCTGTCCGTGCCGTTCCAGAACGGGGAATTTGAGCTCAAGGCTATGAGCGGCGGCAGCCAGGATCTGATCCGGTCCAGGACCGCGACGCCCTCCTCATCGGAGCCCACGGAGACGTGGACGTGGTATCCGCAGGTCAGCTGCTCGCGGGCCGTCAGAGCGAATTTTTCCATCAAGGCGTCATAACGGATGTTACGGGTGGCCTGCGGTGTGGCCGGCAGCGGAGACGTGGCCAGGGCAGCGATCCTCGCGCCCGTCATCCGGGCCAGCGAGTCGGCATAGGCCCGACCCGCCCGGATCTCGGCCGAGAGGCCACTCAGACTGGAATGCGGGTGCGTGATGACTTCGAGCTGTTCCTGCTGAAGCTCCGCGGCCAGCATCTGAAGGGGTGCCAGGTCGTTCACCGCCGGGCGGGCGGGGACGTGCAGGCGAAGCACCTCCCCGGCCAAGGGCAAAGGATATCCGCTGTCGGGATCCACAATCAGGAATTCTTCTTCAACACCAAAAGTACGCACATGCTAAGTGTGACCGACGAAAGCGACAGCGAAGAACCACGGGCCAGTTTCCGCACGCAAGGGCGGCGGCGGTTACCCGTCGGCCGGGAAACACGAATCCGGCCGCGCAATCGATAGGCAGCCCGGTTGTAGTCCCCGGCGTCAGTTTCCCTTCACCTGGCCCTTCCGTGCGACGCGGTACGTTTGCCGGCCTGACACGCCTGTCGAGTGGTCTCGATCGACGCCGCACAGCCCCCTTGGCATTCTTGTCGTTCACTGCACGTAGCCTTTGGGCGCTGGCGAATGGAATCCAGGTGCACCATCCTCGGCACGGCACAAGAAAATCCCAACGACGCAAGCGCACAGTAAGAGCATGAAAGCACCACTAAGCGATGAAGTCATCGCCGTACGTGGCGTCCTCACCGATACACACCCGCTCGACTTCCAGGTCGTCGGGGTATCCGGCGCAATCGACCGCTTGACTCTTCCCCTCCGCGAACGCGGAACCGTGGTGCACCTGGAGACTCCGCACCACGGGATGGAAGTGGACCGGCAATCCGCAACTCTTCTGTACCGGGCGGCACAGGAACTCCTCAGCAATGTCTACAAATTCGCCCAGGCTTCAACTGTGACAATCCGGCTCGGCTGCGTTACCCAAGGCCTGAGCCACAGCGTCCAACTCAAAGTGACCGACGACGGCGGTGGTTTCGACGCACCGGCAGCCATGATTGGTCGGCACACCGGCATGGGACTGCGTCTCATGCGAGCGGCCGTAGGCCTTGCGGGCGGAGACATGATCATCTATTCGTCCGCCGCAGGAACCTGCGTGACGATAACACTGCCTCTGGACTAACGCCGGGCCGCATCGCACTTGTCGCCACCACAGCAAGGGCGGCGTTGGTCCGCCATGCCGGCTCCTGCCCCGCCGTCACCCCCACGGGCAACCGCCTCCAAGCAGGAGACGGCCTTCCCCACTCCCCCAGGTCTGCCGATTCCCACCGTTACGGACCTAACCGCACCACCATCCAAGCCCAGGAAATCGGTGCTGACATCGTGGCCGCTCTCGCCCGCACAGTGCTCGACCTGCATGACGAAGTCGCCAAGATCGACAAGCAGATCGAAACCCGGTTCCGCGAACACCAGCAGGCAGAGATCCTGCTTAGCATGCCCGGCTTCGGCACGCTCCGTGCAGCCGAACTTCTCGCCGCCACCGGCGGAGACATCACTGCATACGACAGCGCAGCCCGGCTGGCCGGCGATGCCGGCCAGGCGCCAGTCCCCCGCGATTCCGGACGCATCAGCGGCAACCACCACCGACCCAAACGCTACGACCGCCGGCTCCTCAACGTCTTCTACCTCGCAGCCCAATCCGCAGCACGATACTGCCCCCAAAGCCGCACCTACTACCAACGCAAACGCACCGAAGGCAAGGACCACAAACAAGCCGTCCTATCCCTAGCCAGACGCCGCCTCAACGTCCTCTGGGCCATGCTGCGCGACAGCACTCCCTACCGGCAACCCACCGCCCCAGTGCTTTGAGAAACCAAGCTTTGCCGGGCTACGTGCGCAAGGCCCGTTCACCTCCCGCGGCACTGATGGTGAATGGGCTGTTCGGCCGGAGCTTAGCGTGAATTTTGGGCGCTGCATCAGGCGTCAAAGACGACGGCACCCTTCACTCGAAGGGGGCCGCGCTGACGTGGTTTGGTTCCGGTTCTATTCGGCGGCCATGGGTTGGCCGTTGGGTGCCTCCAGTGTCAGGCCGTCCAAGTCGGGCCCCGTGACGCCGGCGATCCGCACGGACGAGGCGCCGGCGCCGTGGGCGATGATCTTCCCGCCGACGGTCAGTGTGCCGACGGGTCCTTCCAGGTCCACGGTGGCCAGGCCGTCGCCGTCGGTGGAGATGTCCGCCCCGATGTCTACGGAGCCGATGTGCCCGGTGGGCTTCACGCTCAGGGCGATGGCCGAGAGGGGCATTAGGACGCCTTTGACCAGGCTTTCGCCGGTGCCTCCGGAGGTGGACAGGCTGCCCGTGTTGGTCAGTTTGGGCAGGTCGCGGCTCACCTGCACCCCCACGGACCCGTCACCCCGCGTGGTGATTGACTCGAAAACGGCCTCGCGCAGCGAGCCGTCGTAAACATTGAATCCGCGGGCCCCCAGTCCGGTGGTCTCAATGGGAGCCTCCACGGAAAGCACGCCGATGTCGCCGAAGTTGACGAAACCGATGCCGCTGGGACCGTGCGAGGTGACCTTGGCCTTGGCCGTCCAGTTCTCCACGGCGCCCCAGTTGTCCAGCACCATATCGTTCTGCCCGAACGTGGTGGTGCCCAGATTCGCCACCTCCGTCGCGTAGGCGCCGCTGATGATGAAGACACCGCCGCTGATCAGGTCCGGCGTACCAGGGGCGATACCGCCGTCGGCGAAAACGTCCCCGGTGGAGAGCAGTTCGACCGCGACCGTGCCACCGTCGGCCTTGCCCGCCTTGTCGCCGTGACCGCCGACGAACACACCGCCGCCACGCACCGGAGCCTCCGCACTGCCCGCCGAGATGTTTTCCAGCCGTGCGGTGAGGACCACGCCAACATCGGGCTGCCGGTTCCAGAGAGTGAACGCCCCCTGCATCGCCTCGACCCCGAACCCGGTGGGCCGGTCCGCCCGGCCCCTGGTGTCCGCCTCGGCCACGTGCACGCCGTCGGCCTCGACGCGGCCGGCCCGGATACTGCCCTCGGCAGTCAGGTAGACCTGCCCGTAACTGGTGACGTTCGTCAGCCGAAGCGTGCCCAGGTCCTCCACAGTGGGGTCGTTATAGATGGCGAGCTCATGCGCCGGAGTGCGCACGGTGATGTCCTCGACGGAGTTGTCCCGCGTCAGCCGCAGGCCCTTGGCCCCAAAGACGAGCTCACCGCCGCGCAGCGCCACCCCGGGAGGCAGCGTCACCGAGGGCATCCCCTTCAGGGTGCCGGAGACTTCCACCTCCCTAGCCCCGGACGCCAGGGCCTCATTGAGCTGCGCAACATCCGTTACCTGTGTCCAGGGCACAACGCCACCACCGTTCTTCGGATCGGAATCTGGGACGGCAGCCTCCGTTGGCGCCGTCCCTCGCATGATGCTCCCGCAGTTTGAAGAGACAGGGGCCGGACAAGCACGGCAGCGCGTGGACTACGGGTCCGCTGCCCACAGCCGGGGAACAATTCCTCAAGGGTTATCCACCGCTGAGGTTGAATCGTCCCGGACTAACGGCATGCTGCGCGGCCGGGCAAGGCGGTGCTGCCCCGGAAGGTTTTACTGGTGCTCGCCGTAGTCTTTTGGATGTGGCAGTCACGGGGAGTTAAAGCGAACGAGCCGATACAAGGTGCCGGTCTAGAGGCATAGGGGTAAGCCCGGGGCATCACGGCATGTTCAGGGTGCGGCGGCCCACTAGAAACATACTGGCGGATGAATACCCCGCAGGGTATCATGGTGCGAGAAGGGCCCTGGAGATCTCCCCCAATATCTCCAGGGCCCTTCCCTGTCCGGGCCCAGGTCTATCGGCGCGGTGCGATGTACTATCGCGGCACGACCATCCTCGTCAACGTGCAAATTGTTCGCCCTCGCACGCTGGCCGCCGTCCGACGCAAGGTCACACGGAATGAAGTCGGCTCGGCATGGGGCATGCGGTGGGCAAGGTCTGGGACTTCATTCGCAGCTAGCCGTGTCTGTGGTTCTTACCGCAGTGGGCAAGACCCTCTCCGCACGCGCCTACGCCGGTGCGACGGAGTGGGAACAACGGCAGCGGACCGGCGAAATCAACACCAAGCCCATCCCTGCCCGCGTGCTCGAGGCCGGAACAGCGTTCTGGACCCCCACCGTAAGCGGCTTCCCTTTTTGATGGCAACGAAAGGCCTGCAAACGTTGGTAGCCGTCTCCATCGGGTTGCTCGTTCTTGCCATCTGCCTGGTGACCGGGGCCAACCTCTTCCTCGCAGCGTTCTCGGCTGGCATCACGGTGGCCACCGCGGGTCCGGGTTTCCGGGAGGAATTCGAGCAGTTCGGGGAACTGGTGGCCGAACTGCTTAAGCTGGCCGCCATCCTCGTGTTTGGTGCCCTGATCACTCCAACGTTCCTGTTCGGAGAGATCGCATGGGCAGGGTGGGTCTTCGCGGTCCTGGCGATTGTCGTGGCCCGCCCCGTGGCACTGCTCGTCTCCTTCCTTGGCACGCGGCTGCCGGCCAAGGAGCAACTGGCGGCCATGTGGTTCGGCCCCAAGGGGTTTGCCTCTGTCGTCTACGGGCTTCTCGTCCTTGAATCAAGCGTGGAACGCTCCGACGAGGTTTTTCACCTCGTGGCGCTCGTCATTGTGCTGTCCATCCTCGCCCATTCCTCAACCGACGTCCTCGTCGCCAGACAATTCGACAGCCGGCCTCCCCCGACCCCGGAGTCGTTGACGGGGTGACGCCTCAGGAGGTCTCGGAGCGGACGACCAGGACAGGACAGGGTGCGTGGTTGATGACCTGCGTCGAGACCGAGCCCAGGTGCAACCCGGGAAATCCGCCATGCCCTCGGGAGCCAACGACGACAAGATCCGCGTCCTTGGCAGCGTCGAGTATCGCTGACGCCGGTGAATCGCTGTCAACGACCTGCCCGGTGGCGGCCACGCCCTCATCTTCAACAGCCTTCAGCGCCTCAGCCTGCAGCGTCCCCGCGATGTGCTCGGGAGACTCCTCGGCGGCAATTTCACCCGCCGCCGTTTCCAGCACGGCGGGATACCAGGCCATCGGCGGCTTGTTCCAGGCTGTGATCAGGCGGAGCTGGCCATGGCGCTGGCGGGCCTTACTGCTCATTTGTTTTTCCTTCCACTGGCCTCAATGAGCATCCTAGCCTCGCTGGCCCGCGCCCGCTCAGACTCGGTGGTACGGTCGGCGCAGGCACTACAGCCGGTCCTCATTGAGTGGCCGGAGCAGACGCAACCAGTGCGGCCCAGAGGATCCGCTAAGGCGGCCGCTCTGACACGAGATGGATCAATTCCCTCCAACATGTGAATAATTACGCTGAGGCGTCAGCAGAATCCGGTACCGGAGGACAAAATGCGGGTCAGAGTCAGCGTCGGAATATTAGTGATCGTCTGGCTCGCGATCGGCCTCGCCGCAGCAGCGCAGCGCGGATACTTCGCCGGACAGCCGGCATCCTGCGCCTCGGTTGGAACCGTCGCGCTGACAATCGTTACAGGGCCGCTGAATTACACGGGCCTGAACCCCAAGATCGCCTGCGACATTCCCCAACCATCGCAGTAGCCCCGGGACCGGAGCCCGGTCGTCGGGCGGGAACCGGGCTCTTGTGAAGAGCCGCCGCCGGCAGGCCCGGATTACGGGGTACGCGCCGGGGCCGGGCCCGGTGACCGGGCCACTGTTGAACGTTTCAAGGAAGAGGCAGGTAACGGTCATGAACATTCTTCTCGTCATCGCGGTGGTCCTTGCGGTGCTGTTCTTCTTCGGAGGCGGGCTGGTTCCTTCTTTGAACTTCCTGATCTGGGTTGGCGTGGCGCTGTTGATCCTCGCTGCCGTCGGCTTCCTCATGGGGCGCAGGAGGACCTGAAAAGCCCCGGGCCGGGTGAGTCTGCGAAGAGTCGCATCCGGCTGGCCGGCCCTGACCCGCCGCTGGCAGTGACCATGCGGCGATCGCAGGGTTTTTCCGGATACTCATTCACTCTGTCGGATCGGCATTCAGGCGACGAGGCTCATTCTCCTACGACTACCGTGACGGGCTGCAGGTCCGGGCTTGCACCCTTCATCCAGGTGGCCCATCAGCCGAACGCATCACAGGCGGCCGTTTATCGGGCGAGTCCGGTGCGGCACGGTGCGGCGTCGAGCCGTCCATGCCAGTGCGAAGGTGAGCCGTCGTCACATTTCCGGTGCCCGGCGCGTATCAGTGACGTGGGCCGTTTTGTCCTGGAATCACCTCCGGGGCATTGATGTGAATCCGTAGCGTGACCAGAGCAGTCCGGAATCGGCACGGTTCACGTCCGCATCGGGCAGATCGGCTCGGGTGAGGCCTGCTGGCCTGCCCACCGACCGGCCCCGTGCCCTGTCGGCGCGCTCCTGGTGGCTGCCGTCCGGGGCGGCCCGGCCGCTCCCCCTCTCGTCAATGGAGCAGGAGCCGGCCGCACCGGGGGCGGTTTACATCCGCGCGAATTTGGCCTTCACCATCAGGTATAGGCCGTAGCAGATCAGACCGGCACCGACGGCGGTCAGCATATATACCCCGTAGGGCTGCTCGCGCAGCGCCTTCAACCCGCCATCGAGGCCAGTGGACTCCTGGGGACGGGCGGTAACGGTGGCAATGATGAACAGCAATCCCACCAGAAACAGTGCGATGCCCTCGGCCATGTAGCCGACTACGCCCAGCCCCGTAATAACGGACCGGCCCGTGGCCGAGGGCGGCAACCGCAGATCCTTCTTGAACGATGCCTTGAATCCGAGGACCACGAAGACAATGCCGACGACGGCGACCGCCGCCCCGATGGCGATCAGCAGGAAGGGACCCCCGGGTGCTTTCATGATTGAGACCGTGAAATCACTGGTGGACTGTCCGCTGTTCTTGCTGTTTCCGCTCGCGGAGGCAGCGAACGTCAGCGCCATGACGGCGAACACCACCGCCTTGGCGCCGGCGGAAAGTCTGTTCCCCACCTTCTTCTTGGCTTCCAGCTGACCGTAGCCGAACACGGCGTTCCCGGTTTGCCAGAGCGCCAAAGCCACGCAGGCGGCGAAACCGGTCCACAGCAACAGCAGTCCCTCGGGCTGGACGGCGAGTTGGGCCACGGCGCCGCCCTGGTCCGCCTGCCCGGCCTTACCGAAGGCCAACCGGATGGCGACCGATCCGGTCAGAACGTGCAACAGGCCGCTGACGGCAAAACCCGCCCGGGCGGCGATCACAAGAGCCCTGGAGTTCGATGCCTCCTCGACCGCGTCCGCGGCGTCGTTCAGCTCCTTCTTCATTTTTCCGATCCTTGGTGCAAGCGCGCACGCAAATCCGGTGTTGTCTAACACGCCCATTTTGTCACGTGAGTCCACGCTCATACAGGCCTGTTCTGAGCCGCGACGACCACCGGTGCCGCGGCGTGCATGTCTTGGATCGAGCGTTTCCGGTTGCGGGAGGAGGCAACGCCGGCAGCCACGGACCGATGCACGAGGACCGCTTCCTGCCGGACAAGGCGATCGACGAGGCCGGTGCGCGGCTGCGCATCCGCCGCATGACTGCTCGGCCGGAGCTCAAGGTCATGGACGAGAAGATCGCCGCCATGAAGCTGGAGAAGGAATCCGCGATTGACGCGCAGGACTTCGAAGGTGCCGCGTCGCTGCGTGACAAGGAGCAGAAGCTCATTGCCGAACGCGCCGAGAAGGAACGCCAGTGGAAGACCGGCGGCATGGACGACATCTCCGAGGTTGATGAGGATCTCATCGCCGAGGTGCTTGCGAATTCCACCGGCATCCCGGTCTTCAAGCTGACCGAGGAGGAGTCCTCGCGCCTGCTGAAGATGGAAGACGAGCTGCACAAGCGTGTGGTCGGCCAGGACGAGGCCATCAGGGCCCTGTCCC
>NZ_FNJS01000056.1:0-12385 GCF_900104405.1 Arthrobacter sp. ok909
GAGGGCGTCGATGGTGGCCAGGGCGTCCTCGACCGTGGTGTAGAGCTTGTCGTTGATGGCGTTCTCGACGCCGTCTTCCTCGCCGCCAACCGTGCCGATCTCGACCTCGAGGATCATCTTGGCGGCCGCGGTGCGCTCGAGCAGTTCACGGGCGATGCGGAGGTTTTCCTGCAGGGTCTCTGCGGAGCCGTCCCACATGTGCGAGTTGAAGAGCGGGTTGCGGCCGGCCTTGACCTCGGCCTCGGACGCGGCGAGGAGCGGGAGCACGAAGCCGTCCAGCTTGTCCTTGGGGCAGTGGTCCGTGTGCAGGGCGATGTTGACGCCGTAGTTCTTGGCGACCTCGCGGGCGAAGGCCGCAAAGCCCAGGGAGCCGGCAACCATGTCCTTGGTGGAGGCGCCGGACCAGTAAGCCGCACCGCCGGTGGAGACCTGCACGATGCCGTCGGACTCGGCCTCGGCGAAGCCGCGCAGGGCCGCGTTCAGGGTCTGGGAGGACGTGACGTTGACGGCCGGGAATGCGAAGCCGCCCGTCTTTGCACGGTCGATCATCTCGGAGTAGATCTCTGGGGTTGCAATGGGCATGCTGACTCCTAAAGTGAATTTTGTTTTTGGCCACGCCTGCCACAAGCACGTGCCCCGCGCAGTCCTTCGAAAGGATTGCGCGGGGCCCTAGTGAAGCTACTCGGCAACCTCGCCGGTGGTTTCATAGGTGGCGATCTTGCCGATGCGGCGTTCGTGGCGCTCGGCGTTGCTGAACGGTTCGGTCAGGAAGGCTTCGATCAGTTCCGTGGCTTCCTGAACGGTGTGCTGACGGCCACCCACTGCCACGACGTTGGCGTTGTTGTGTTCGCGGGCCAGTTTGGCGGTGTCGAGGTTCCATGCCAGGGCAGCACGCACGCCTTTGACCTTATTCGCGGCGATCTGCTCGCCGTTGCCGGACCCACCCAGCACTATCCCAAGGGCGTCCACGCCGGCGGCCTGGTCGGCCACGACGGCGGAGGCGGCCTTGATGCAGAAGCCCGGGTAGTCGTCGTCGGCGTCGTAGGCCGCAGGCCCGTGGTCCACCATCTCGTAGCCGCTGGCTGACAGGGCGGTGATGAGGTGCGAGCTGAGCTCCATGCCGGCGTGGTCGGTTGCGATGTGAACGCGCATGATTGGTCCTTCAGGCTTGTTGGGATGCGGTGGTGTTGGGGCGCGGTGTTGTTGGGGCGAAAGCGAGCCGGCCGGTGGCGCGCAGCGAGTCGATGGCTTCCTCAGGCGACGGCTTGCCGTATACGGCGGATCCGGCCACGAAGACGTTGGCACCGGCCTCCGCGGCCCGGGTGATGGTTTCCTCGGTGATGCCTCCGTCGACCTGGATGGCCACGTTCACGCCCGAACCGTCCACCGCCGCGCGGGCACGGCGGATCTTGGGCAGCATGACGTCCAGGAATGCCTGGCCGCCAAAGCCCGGCTCCACCGTCATGATCAAGAGCATGTCCAGTTCGGGGAGCATGTCCAGGTACGGTTCCACCGGGGTGGCCGGGCGCAGTGCCATGCCCGCCTTGGCTCCCCGCGCGCGAAGTTCACGGGCGAGCTTGATGGGGGCGCCGGACGCCTCGACGTGGAATGTCACCGAGTGCAGGCCGGCGTCGGCGAACTGCGGAGCCCAGCGGTCCACATTGGAAATCATCAGGTGGGCGTCCAGCGGCACGGGGCTGACCTTTTGCAGCCGTTCCACGACGGGCAGGCCGATGGTCAGGTTCGGCACGAAGTGGTTGTCCATGACGTCCACGTGCACGGCATCGGCGTTGCTGATGCGGGCCAACTCGGCCTCGAGGTTGACGAAGTCGGCCGAGAGGATGCTGGGGTGGATGCAGCAGTTGAGGGGTGAAATGGACATGTTGTCTGCCTTTCGATAGCAGTCAGAGAGCTTTGCGGGTTAGGACGACGTCCGTGCGGCGGCGAGGGCGCCGTCGACGTCGGCGAGGAGTTCTTTCCAGCTGGCTACGAACTTGTCCAGGCCTTCGGATTCGAGGAGGGCTACGACCTCGTTGTAGGAGATGCCCAGTGCGTCCAGTGCGTCCAGCGTGGCGTTGGCTTCCGCGTAGGTGCCGGTGATGGTGTCACCGGTGACCACGCCGTGGTCGAACGTGGCGTCGAGGGTCTTCTCCGGCATGGTGTTAACGACGCCGGGAGCCACCAGTTCTGTGACGTACAGGGTGTCCGGGTAGGCGGGGTCCTTGACACCGGTGGAGGCCCACAGGGGACGCTGCGGGAGTGCGCCGGCTTCGGCGAGGACCGCCCACCGCTCGGTGGCGAACAGCTCTTCGTAGACCTGGTAGGCCAGGCGGGCATTGGCAACGCCTGCCTTGCCCTTGAGTGCCTTGGCTTCGCCGGTGCCGAGGGCGTCGAGCCGCTTGTCAATCTCCGAGTCCACGCGGGAGACGAAGAAGGAGGCCACCGAGTGGATCGTGGAGAGGTCGTGGCCGTTTTCCTTCGCCTGTTTCAGGCCCGCCTGGAAGGCGTTGATGACGGCGCGGTAGCGTTCCAGGGAGAAAATCAGGGTCACGTTGACGCTGATGCCTTCGGCCAGGACGGCCGTGATCGCCCCGAGGCCTTCGAGCGTGGCCGGGATCTTGATCAGGACGTTGTCCTTGTCGACCTTCTTGAAGAGGTGCTTGGCCTCGGCGATCGTGCCCTCGGTGTCCCATGCCAGGCGCGGGTCGACCTCGATGGAGACGCGGCCGTCGACTCCCTTGGTGGCGGCGGCGACGGGAGCGAAGAGGTCGCAGGCGTCGGCGACGTCGGCGGTGGTGATTTCGAAGATGGTCTCCTCGACGCTGGCGCCCTGTACGGCAAGTGCGGCGATCTTGGCGTCGTAGTCCGAGCCGGAGGTGATCGCGGCCTGGAAGATGGACGGGTTGGTGGTCACGCCGACGACGCTCTTTTGGTCGATGAGCTTCTGCAGGCTGCCGCTGGAGAGCCGTTCGCGGGACAGGTCGTCCAGCCAGATGGAGACGCCGGCGTCCGAAAGCTGTGCGGTGGGTGTTGCGTTGGTCATGGCTTCTGCTTCCTTCAAGAAATTATGAACAGTGGACCGCTTGCGGTGGCGCCGCGGGACGCCTGTTGGCCGTCCCGCGGCACCGGCCGCCGTGCAGTTGAGAGGTTAGTTGCGGGCAGCCGCGAGGGAATCCTTGGCCGCGGCGGCGACAGCCTCCGCTGTGATGCCGAACTCCTGGAACAGACGCTTGTAGTCTGCCGAGGCACCGTAGTGCTCCAGGCTCACGGAGCGGCCGGCGTCGCCGACGAATTCCCGCCAGCCCAGGGCCAGGCCGGCCTCGACTGAAACGCGGGCCTTGACGGCGGCGGGAAGCACAGACTCCCGGTAGGTGGGCTCCTGCTTGTTGAACCACTCAACACACGGCATGGAGACCACGCGGGCGGCGATGCCTTCGGCCTGAAGTGCTTCGCGGGCCTGGACGGCCAGCTGCACCTCAGAACCGGTGGCGATCAGCAGCACCTGTGCCGGAACGGTGGCGCCGTCCCTTGATGCCTCGGCCAGCACATAGCCACCCTTGGCTACCCCGGCAGGGGAAGCAAAGGTGTCGCCCTCGGCTGCACCCTCGCCGCGGGCGAAGGTGGGGACATTCTGGCGGGTCAGGATGATGCCGGCCGGGTTCGAATGGTTCTCCAGCATGGTCTTCCAGGCCATGCCCACCTCGTTCGCATCACCGGGACGGACAACGTCCAGGCCCACGATGGCGCGCAGGGTGGCGAGCTGTTCCACCGGCTGGTGGGTGGGTCCGTCTTCGCCCAGGCCGATGGAGTCGTGCGACCACACGTAGATGGACGGGACACCCATAAGGGCGGAGAGGCGGATGGCGGGGCGCTGGTAGTCGCTGAAGATCAGGAACGTGCCGGAGAAAGCGCGGGTCCGGCCGTGCAGCGAAATGCCGTTCACGATCGACGCCGCGGCGTGCTCGCGGATGCCGAAGTGCAGGACCCGGCCGTACGGGTTGCCCTTCCACGCATCCGTGGAGCGGGAGACCGGGACGAACGACGGAGATCCTTCGATGGTGGTGTTGTTGGACTCCGCGAGGTCGGCCGAACCTCCCCACAGTTCCGGCATGACCGGGCCGATCGCGTTCAGGACCTTGCCGGACGCGGCGCGGGTGGAAACGTCCTTGCCGGCTTCGAAGACCGGCAGGACGGTGTCTAGGCCTGCGGGCAGTTCGCGGGCCTCGATCCGCTCCAACAGGGCAGCGCCCTCGGGGTTGGCCGACTGCCACGCCTCGAACGAGGAATCCCATTCGCTGCGGGCAGCGGCACCGCGTTCGACGACGGCGCGGGCGTGGGCCAGGACGTCCTGGTCGACTTCAAAGGACTTGGCCGGATCAAAGCCAAGCACGGACTTGAGGCCGGCGACTTCATCTGCGCCCAGGGCTGAGCCGTGGATCTTGCCGGTGTTCTGCTTCTTCGGGGCCGGGTAGCCGATGATGGTGCGCAGCGAGATGATGGACGGCTTGGATGTCTCGGCCTTCGCGGCCAGCAGCGCGGAGTAGAGTTCCTGGACGTCTTCGACGTATTCGCCCGTCTCGGTCCAGTCCACGCGCTGGGTGTGCCAGCCGTACGCCTCGTAGCGCTTCAGGACATCCTCGGTGAAGGAAATGTCGGTGTCGTCCTCGATGGAGATGTGGTTCTCATCGTAAATAACGACGAGGTTGCCCAGTTCCTGGTGCCCGGCCAGCGAGGAAGCCTCGGAGGTCACGCCTTCCTGGATGTCGCCGTCGGAAGCGATGACCCAGATGGTGTGGTCAAATGGGGACGTGCCCTCGGCAGCGTCGGAGTCGAACAGGCCGCGCATCCGGCGCTGTGAGTAGGCGAAGCCCACCGAGGAGGCCAGGCCCTGGCCCAGCGGGCCGGTGGTGATTTCGACGCCGGCGGTGTGCTTGTACTCGGGGTGGCCGGGCGTGAGGGAATCCCAGGTGCGCAACGCCTTAAGGTCGTTCATTTCTAGTCCGTAGCCGGACAGGAACAGCTGGATGTACAGGGTCAGCGAGGAGTGGCCCGGTGACAGGATGAACCGGTCACGTCCCAGCCAGTCAGGGTCGCGGGGGTCGTGGCGCATGAGCTTCTGGAAGAGAAGGTAGGCGGCCGGTGCCAGGCTCATGGCCGTGCCGGGGTGGCCGTTGCCGACCTTCTCGACGGCGTCGGCGGCCAAGACACGGGCCGTGTCCACTGCACGCTGGTCCTCGGGCGTCCAGTTGAGTGTTGCTGCTTCTGAATTTGTGGTGCCGGGGAGCATCATATTTGTTGTCGGGTTCACGGTTTGTCCTCTTGGATCTGGTCGGCCCGTAGCGGCCGGACGGATGCTTTCTGGTTGATATCCATGATCGCGAACCAAAAGGGCAGGGGTAACACTGTTTTCTGACGGTTCTTACTACCCTTTTGGGTTGGAAGGGCGTTTCCACCCCGGTAGACTGTCCAGATGAGCGCAGCCGCGGACCAGCCCCTGAAGAAGTTCACCATGCCGCTTCCAGACCTGCCGTGGCCCCTTTTGCAGAGCGTGGCAGTACTGGCCGATGCCCCCTTGGCCCAGATAGCGGAGCGGCTGCGGGATGCCACACTCCCCTACATGGGAAGCAGCGCGCTGGTCATCTTCACCGAAGACTGCACAGGCCGGCCGCAGAAGAAGGCGGGCGACGAAGAAATCATTTCCCGTGCCTCCATCACCGAGCTGGACGCGCTTCGCGCTGCCCTTACGGATGAGACACCCTGGTTCGGGGTGGCCGAGCTCGCCGGCCGGACGCGCCCCGTACTTGCCCTGAAGCACGCCTCCAGCAATGCCCTCCTCGTCCTCACGGATCCGGCCCCTGCGGACCCGGGGCACGACGCGGGGCTGGACCTGGTGACGTATCTGTGGCGCCTTACGGCGCTGCGGATCCGAGAAAAAGTGGCTGATGCGCCGCCGGCGTACCTGCTGGAATCGCGGGCGGCCTCCGCTGAACGCCTCCGTGTGACGGCGGAGCTGACCGATCTGCACTCCACCACCCTGGAAACCCTTCTGGCAGCCCTGCGTTCATCCTCCCTGGACGATGCGGCAGCCCGCACAACCGTCACCGATCTCGCCGCCAAGGCTTTGATCGGGCTCCGGACCCACAGCGACCGCACAACGGACCTGGTAAAAGAGCCCGTCGCCAAGGCCTTCGAACGCCTGCGGGAGGACCTGCGGCCGCTCACCCGCTACAGCGGCATCGAGATCGAATTTATCGAACCGCCGCTGAATGGACGGGCCTTGCCCGGCGAGGTTGCCCACGCGGCACGGGCCATCGTCCGCGGACTTGTGCTGGCCATGACGGAACAACCGGATGTCAGCAGGGTACGGACGCAGTGGGACTGCGACGGCGAAAACCTGCTGATCAACGTCCGCGACGACGGCCGGGGTGCACTCAAAGCCGACGCGCCGAGCATCGCCCGTCTGGACCGCCGGGTCCAGGCGCTCACCGGCACACTGCGGATCGACGTCATGCCAGGCTGGGGTGCAGACGTCTTCGTCACCCTACCCTTGGATCTGCCAACGGCACGCCCTGCCGGGGATGTCGCCGGATGGGACCTTGCCGCCCGGGAACTCGAAGTGCTCCAGCACCTCGTCGCCGGACACCGCAACCGGGCCATCGCCTCAACGCTGGGCATCAGCGAGAATACGGTCAAGTTCCATGTGAGGAACCTGTTCAGGAAGCTCGACGTCGGCTCACGCACCGAGGCCATCGCCCTGGCACACAGCCATGGGCTCCGGTGACGGTGCAACGCCCCGGCGGCATCAGGACAATCTGTGCCCCAGCGCCCGGGACGAAGCGGGCCATCGCTAGGAGACTGCTCGCCGGTCACGCAGGCCAGGATTCAGGCGTCCATTTTGTGCATCGGCTGAGTCGTCTTGTTTATTGACTCAGGCTCGATCCGGGTTAGCCCGGGTCAGGGGCGGAATTCCGGGCCGCGTAGCCGGCGTTTGATGATGACGGACAGCGCGACGAACGCAATCACCAGGACGAGAGCGACGGCTCCGGCTGTGATCAGTCCCGCCGGGACGGCACCGCTGGTGTCTGCCGGGGCCGGGCCGGGGGACGACGGCGTTGCGGCGGCGGCCGTGTTGGCGGCACCGGCGGTGAAGATGAAGGTTCCGTCGATGGGGTGCCCGTCGGAGGACACCACCCGCCAGACCACCGTGTAGTTGCCTTCCGGCGCGCCGGCCTTGACGGCTTGGCTGACGTGGTTGTCGAGGATAGCTACGGGCCCGTCGGCCTGGTCGGTGCCGGTGGCGTCCCGGACGTGGACCACGGAACCGATCGCGATCGGGGTGTGGTTGAAGGTCAGGCCAATCGTGGCCGGAACGGTGCCGAGAACGGAGCCGTTGGGCGGGTCGGTCGTCTCGAGGGCATCGTGGGCCTGCGCCGCGGCGGCGGGAACCATCAGGAACGCGGCCGTGGCCAGGGTCAGCAGGAAACGGCCGGGCCGGTATCCGGAGCGGTGACGGGGTGGGGTTTTCACGGGCGGGTCCTTTCGGCGGCCGGCGCCGGGGCGTCGTAGGGCCGTGGGGCCGGGGGCTGTGGCGGGATGAGGTGCGTCCCGCCACAGCCCCGGAGGCCTTGGTGATTACTTGGCGGCGCGGGTGCGGCGGCCGGCCAGGACCAGGCCCAGCGCCGCTGCACCGAGGACGAATCCGGCGGCGCCCAGGACGATACCCCACACCGCTGCCCCGTCGCTGGAGGTCTCCGAGGTCTGGGTCGGGGCCGCCGGGGACGCTGCGGCTGATGCTGTGGTGGTGGCGCCGGTTCCGTCTTCGGCGGTGGTGGTGAAGGACGGGGCAGGGTGCTTGGGCTCGGGCTGGCCCTCAGCGGCTTGTTCGTTCCAGTTGACGACGGTCCCGTCGGTGTAGGTCTGCGCCGTCGGCAAGGTCACGGCGGTCCCGGCGGCGGGGAGTTTGCCCACGGACAGCGAGAACGACTGGTATTGGTTCTGCCCGATCTGGTGCGCCTCATCGGCGGTCCAGACCACGGAGCTCGGGGCCTTGGTGACGGTGGTGCCGGACATGGTCACCGGCTGGGGCAGGTCGCTGGTGATGACCTGCGCAGTCCAGCCCTCGACGGGCTTGACCGAGACGGCGGTGAACGGGGTCCCGGTGGGCAGCGTGACTTCGAGTTTGCTGGTCTTCGCGGTCGGGGATTCGTTCGGGACGTTGAAGGTCAGGTGCGAGTAGCCGTTCGCGCCGGTGTCGTCGGGGTCGACCTTGACGTGGGCGGAGGCGGCGGTGGCGCCCAAGGCGATCAGCCCCGCCGTCGCGGTCGCGGCGGTGACGGTCGTGAGGGTACGGCGGATTGAGGTTTTCATGGACATGCCTTCCAAAAATGGGGTGCGCCAAGGGACCGCGCGTGCGGCGGCGCAGGAGAGGGGATCACGTGGCCGGGCACCGGCAAGGGATCGCCCCGGGTTATGGCCAGGGTCCGGCCGGGCGGGCGCGTGGGTGTGGCTGGGCCGCTCAGGGAGCGGGGTGGGCGCACGGCGGGCCGCGCAGGGCCGGCAGCCGGAGGCTTCTCCACCGGGAAGGAATGACGGTGAGTGGCGGCGCGGGAAGGCGCGGCCACTCAGGAATGAGCACGGCCGTCAGGAGCCGGATCAGGGGGCGCAGCCAGGCTGCCAGCGCCCATAGGGCCGCCTCGCCCCGGGCCAGGAGCAGTGCTGTGGTCAGGGTCGCTGCGGTGTGCAGGACCAGCACCAGGGCACCGGGCGCAGCGGTGTGCTCCGGCATCAGGGCAGCCGCCGACGGGAGCGCAGCCCCGGTTCCATGCAGATGCCCGCCGGACACGGCAGTGAATCCCGACGATACCGACAGGGCATCGAAGGCCTCATGCAAGGCCAGTTGGCCGGCCCCGAGCAGCCCGGCCATCACCGGTGCCGTGATCCTGATCTTGGTCAGGACCATCACCGGTGCCAGGACCAGGACCAGGAGACCAAGAGCAATGGTCGGCCCGGGCAGTTCGCCGCCGGCCAGCATGTGGGCTAGGGCGGCCAGCGCGAACACCGCGGCCGTCACCGCAACGGCACGGGGGAAACGCAACGGGGCACCCATGCCAATCGCCACCCTTCCCTTCCGAGATGCTGCCGGACTCCACTCTAGATTGCCAACTCATCGTTGGCGGCTCGACATTGGCAATTCTCTCGATCTAAACCATGAGGGCCAGACGTAGTTCCTCCCGCGGTTCCTGTGTGGTGGTCCAACGAGTTGATGCGTCGGCGGTTGGCCCGGCATGCGTTGGTTTCCATTTCGAGCACGCTGGTTTGGCCGCCATGGTCCAGACGGGCACGCACCAGCGCCCGGTCAGTTCCGAACCGACGGAGCGGCGCGTCCGAAAAGACGCGGTGGGAACCGGGCGTGGCCAGATACCCGTTGGCCGGGCATCGCGGGGTAACGGTAGTCATCCGGGTCTTCGCCGTCGTCAGCCCGCGCAGTGTTCATGCCGGCGTCGGTGCGGTTCCGGCATACGGCTGTGTGGTCGGGGGTCATGCGGCCAGGGTGGCGAACATCAGGGCCATGACGGCGGCGCCGAGGGCTTCGAGTCCGTGGTCTGCGCGGAGGGAGAGTCGTGAGGCCGCCGTGGTGCGCGGAGCGGCTGTCGTTGTCCGGAAACGCAGTAGACGGATAAGGAAGACCACCGCTGCGGCTCCGAAGAATACTGTCAGCAGGATCGCCAGAGTGGGTGAGTGATCAGACGTTGCTCCAGCGGCGTTGTGGGGTGCGGCTGTCATCGCGTGGTGGGTGGCCGGCATGGGCATGGACATTCCGGCCGTCGGAACAATTCCGTGGCCCGCTGTTGTGGTCATCTGACCCATCATGGCGGCCATGAGGGCGGCGCCGGCCATGGTGAGGCTGTGGTAAACGCATTTCAGCCGGCCTTGGCTGCCGGCGCAGAGTATTTTGAATTCCGGCCGGGCGACCGCCTGAACGACAAACCACAGTGCCGCGCCGGCGAGGACTGCGATCTGGGCCAGCATGGTCGAGGGCGCGAGGTTCCACAGCATGGCCGCCATCAGGACGTTCATGAGGGCATGGAAGCTTTTGTTCACCCGGTCCGTGAGATGGCGGGACCGGGTCGCCTGCAGGACGTGGTAGCTTCCGCCAAGCAGCAGGACGGCCGTGAGGGTCCAGGTAATTGCGGGGATATTGAACACGCGGCTCACGCTCTCACTACTGGGTTTGGGATGGGTAGGGGGTCGGTCCCCGACACGTCTGCCGACAGCGCCGGGGACCGAAGGTTGGGTCAGGAAAAGGGGGCCGGTCCCCGATGCCGCCGGCAACTGCACCGGGGACCGCCTGTCGAGGGCTAGTCTTTGTCCAGCTCCAGGTTCTTCTCCAGCTCCAGTTCATCGAGCTCCCGCCCGAGTTGACCTGAGGCTTGCTGCCGCTCCAGTTCCCTGATGGTTTCGAGATCGATCGGGCGCAGCGGCTCCGGATCTTCCTCGTCCAGGACGGGGCCGTGAGCGTCGTCGGCGAGAACCACGTAACCGATGGTCTCGTACCTGAGCGGATCGGTCTTCCGAAGGTAGAGGGCCAGGGCCGCCCCCGCGATAAAGAGCCCTGCGGCGATGTAGGGGATGAGCTTGAAAAGCAGGGACGATGCGGCAGGTCCGGCAGCCGTGTCCAGGTTCAGGCACATCAGGACGACGACACCAAGCATCCCTATCCCACCGATTATGGGAGCGATTTTGGTGCGCCATACGTTTTCTTCCGGGTGGTGCTTGCGGAAGTAGTTGAACACCGCGCCCATGGTCACTGTCTGCACAATGAGTAGCGTGAATGTCCCGAGCACCGCCAGCAGGACAAAGACATCCAGGTATGGGTCCTTGTTGAAGAACCAGAATCCGAGAATCCACAGGATTGCAATACCGGTCTGGAGGAACGATGCGACGTGCGGCGACCCATGCTTCGGGTGGGTCTTGCCCAGGACGCTGGGCAGGACTCCTTCCCGTCCCAGGGAGTACATGTAGCGTGCTGCGGCGTTGTGGAAGGCCATGGCGCAGGCGAAGGATCCGGTCATCATCAGCCATTCCATGACCAGGACCCACCCGTGCCCGACAAAGACGTCCGTGGGGTGGAAGAACATGTCGAGGGGATTAGCGCTTTGTGCCAAAGCTATGGCTTCGTTGGCGCCGTTCCCGGCGACGGACATCCAGGAGACGAACGTGTAGAAGATGCCGACTCCGGTGACTGCGATCAACGTGGCGATAGGGACGATCTTCTTCGGGTTCTTTGATTCCTCCCCGTACATGACCGTCGATTCGAATCCGGTCCAGGACCAGAACGCGATGAACATCGCGAGACCCGGCGCCGCCACCTGTAGGCCGTTTGGCAGGAATATGTTGACTGGATTCAGCGTCTGAGGCATCAGCCCGTCGGGGCCGCCGCCATGGAAGAGCACGCCGAAGGCCATGATTGCGAGAATCCCGATCTCAGTGGCCAGCAGCAGTGTAAGGATTTTCGCTGCGAGGCTGATCTCGAAGTAGGTCAGAAACCCGATGAGGAGGAGGCCGACCACGGCGAAAACGACCCAGTGTATATCTACCCCGAGTTGGTCCTTGAAGGCCAGGTGGCCGAAGTAGGAGAAGATTCCGATGATGCTCGCTTCAAAGACGATGTAGCTGAAGGTGACCATGAAGCCAGTCCCGAGGCCAAGCACGCGTCCCAAGCCGCGGGAAATGAATCCGTAGAAGGCCGCTGTTGAGGTCACGTAGCGGGCCATGGAGACATATGCGACCGCAAAGACCGTCAGGATAACCGTCGCCCAGATATATGTTGCCGGGGTTCCGGTTCCGACGCCGTAGCCGACCGAGAACGGGACGTTTCCGCTCATCACCGTAATCGGCGCGGACGTCGCGACCGCCATGAAAACCACATCCCACAGGCCCAGGGTGTTGGCCTTCAGCTTGCCCGGTTGGGAGCCGTGCTTAGAGGGAGCGTTTCCGCCGGGGCTTTGGGCGCTCATGATTCGTGTCCGTTACAGCATGTTCCGGTGTCGGTTGTTTCGGTTCGGTTTTCGTTGCTGGGCAGGTTCAGGGTGGGGTTTTGGTCGAAGAAGCCGTGGGGTTCGAGCATGAAGCCGATGTTCTGGCGGGGCATGACGGGCCAGTCTTCGAGGCGGACGACGTGGTGCATGCCGAAGGTGTACCAGACGACGAGGTCCTGGTCGACGATGTTGCGGTCCTTTTGGGTCCAGATGTGCAGGCCGTCGTCGGCGCCGGTGGCCTGGTTGGGGAATTCGCCGGCGGCGAAGCGTTCGGTCCGGTCGTAGGCGGTGACCCAGAGGTTGTTGCGGGCGAACTGGGCTCGTTTGCTGACGTAGGACTCGTTGCC
>NZ_FNJS01000076.1:0-1524 GCF_900104405.1 Arthrobacter sp. ok909
GGGGGGATTCGGTGATCCTATGCTGCCGAGAAAAGCATCGACGCGAGGTTTTAGCCGCCCGTACCCCAAACCGACACAGGTGATCAGGTAGAGAATACTAAGGCGATCGAGAGAATTATGGTTAAGGAACTCGGCAAAATGCCCCCGTAACTTCGGGAGAAGGGGGGCCCCAACCTTGAACACCACACGCTGGTGGGAGGGGATCGGGGCCGCAGAGACCAGGGGGAAGCGACTGTTTACTAAAAACACAGGTCCGTGCGAAGTCGCAAGACGATGTATACGGACTGACTCCTGCCCGGTGCTGGAAGGTTAAGAGGACCGGTTAGCCGCAAGGCGAAGCTGAGAATTTAAGCCCCAGTAAACGGCGGTGGTAACTATAACCATCCTAAGGTAGCGAAATTCCTTGTCGGGTAAGTTCCGACCTGCACGAATGGAGTAACGACTTCCCCGCTGTCTCAACCATAAACTCGGCGAAATTGCAGTACGAGTAAAGATGCTCGTTACGCGCAGCAGGACGGAAAGACCCCGAGACCTTTACTATAGTTTGGTATTGGTGTTCGGAGTGGCTTGTGTAGGATAGGTGGGAGACGTTGAAGCCCGGACGCCAGTTCGGGTGGAGTCATCGTTGAAATACCACTCTGGTCACTTTGGACATCTAACTTCGGCCCGTAATCCGGGTCAGGGACAGTGCCTGATGGGTAGTTTAACTGGGGCGGTTGCCTCCTAAAAAGTAACGGAGGCGCCCAAAGGTTCCCTCAGCCTGGTTGGCAATCAGGTGTCGAGTGTAAGTGCACAAGGGAGCTTGACTGTGAGAGAGACATCTCGAGCAGGGACGAAAGTCGGGACTAGTGATCCGGCGGTACATTGTGGAATGGCCGTCGCTCAACGGATAAAAGGTACCTCGGGGATAACAGGCTGATCTTGCCCAAGAGTCCATATCGACGGCATGGTTTGGCACCTCGATGTCGGCTCGTCGCATCCTGGGGCTGGAGTAGGTCCCAAGGGTTGGGCTGTTCGCCCATTAAAGCGGTACGCGAGCTGGGTTTAGAACGTCGTGAGACAGTTCGGTCCCTATCCGCTGCGCGCGCAGGAAATTTGAGAAGGGCTGTCCTTAGTACGAGAGGACCGGGACGGACGAACCTCTGGTGTGTCAGTTGTACTGCCAAGTGCACCGCTGATTAGCTACGTTCGGATGGGATAACCGCTGAAAGCATCTAAGCGGGAAGCTCGCTTCGAGATGAGATTTCCATACACCTTGTGTGTGAGAGGCCCCCAGCCAGACCACTGGGTTGATAGGCCGGATGTGGAAGCGAGGACTAACGACTCGTGAAGCTGACCGGTACTAATAGGCCGATAACTTACACCACACACCACCCCGCGAACCCGTTTCAAAAGGGGTTCGCACCCAGGGGTGGTACAAAGAAACAAGACTGCTTGCGTCCACTATGTGGTTCCCAACCAACAAACCCGCACCCGCGGCACGTTGCAACAGGAACAAACCACAACAACATAAACAACACCACA
>NZ_FNJS01000054.1:0-4145 GCF_900104405.1 Arthrobacter sp. ok909
CAAAGGCTTCGCCGGCCGGGAGTTCGAACAATTCATCACAGAAAATCTCGGCGCCACCCTGATCCGGCCCGACCGCAAAGACGAGAAGCACCGCTTCGGGAACTTCGGCGGCATCCGGCAATGGATCGAATCCGTCTTCGACACCCTCAAAGGTCAACTCACCCTTGAACAGCACGGCGGACGGACCCTCGCCGGGGTCTATGCCAGAGTCGCGGCCAGACTCTTCGCACTCGCCGCCGGTATCTGGCACAACTGGCACATCGACGCGCCCCGCAAACGCTCACTCATCGCCTACGACCACTAAACGAATACGGACTCACTCATCTAGGGGTCGACCCCAGGTTCGTAAGTCCCCGCACTCCACTCCTGCCCTTGCGGGTCCAGCACCCGTGCGCGCCTGGCACCCCATTCGGTGCTTTCGGGTTCGATCAGGCTCGTTCCCCCGGCGGCCAGGGCGTTGCGATGGAAATCATCAACGTCGTCGACGAGCAGGTATAGCCCCTGGCCCGTGGATCGGCCGACGAGACCGGGCCGCTGATACTCGGCGTCATTGCTCGCCACCATGAGCACAGCATCACCGAGGCGGACCTCTGCATGGAGGACCTGGCCCGGAGCCCCATCTTGTCGGCGGACCACGTCGAAGCCGACCCGCTCCATCCATTCCAGGGCAGCCGGTGCATCCGCCTAGCTGAGGTAGGCAAAAAGTTTTGCGTTCATGACGGGATGGTATTCCGGCAGACACCCCTTTGGAAACGAGAAGACCGGCTGTCAATCCCATCCCAGGGAGGGGCGGAGGTCCCGGGAAATCGACTCAAGCAGCCGGACGTTGAAGTCCACCCCAAGCTGGTTGGGGACGGTGACGAGCACGGTGTCCGCCGCGGCCACGGCCGCATCCCGGGCCAGCTCGTCAACGAGGCGGTCGGGTTCGCCGATGTAGCTGCGCCCGAAGCGGGCCAGGCCGCCGTCGAGGTAGCCCACCTGGTCCCGGGCGTCGGCCTGGGCGCGCAGCCCGAAGTACCGCCGCGATTCGTCATCGATCAGCGGAATGATGCTGCGCGAGACGGACACCCGGGGCGTGTGCGCATGGCCGGCTGCAGCCCACGCCTCCCGGAATCGGGCGATCTGCTCGGCCTGCAACTGGTCGAAGGGAACCCCGGTGTCCTCGGTCAGCAGGGTTGAGGACATGAGGTTCATGCCCTGCTGCCCCGCCCACCGGGCGCTGGCCCGGTTTCCGGCACCCCACCAGATCCGCTCGGGCAGTGTTGGTGACAGCGGCTGAACCGGGACCAGTCCGCCGTGCCCGCTGAGCTGCGGATTGGCCCGGGCCATGCCGGCGCCGGCGATGGCGGCACGGAACCGCTCGGTGTGCCGGCGGGCCATGTCGGCGTCGGACTCGCCCTCGTCCGGGAAGTGCCCAAAGGCCTCGTAGCCGGCTAACACCGTCTCGGGCGAACCACGGCTGACCCCCAGCTGCAGGCGGCCGCCGCTGATGAGGTCGACGGCGGCGGCCTCCTCAGCCATGTAGAGCGGGTTTTCATAGCGCATGTCAATGACGCCGGTGCCGATCTCGATGCGGGAGGTGCGCGCTGCAATCGCGGCGAGCAGCGGGAAAGGCGAGGCCTGCTGCTCGGCAAAGTGATGGACACGGAAGAACGCGCCGTCGACGCCGACTTCTTCCGCGGCCACGGCCAGCTCAATCGCCTGGAGAAGGGCGTCCCGGGCCGAACGCACGCGCGAACCGGGGACGTCGCCCCAGTGCCCGAAGGAGAGAAAACCGATCCGTTTCATCAGAACACACACTGTCATGAGGACTCGGGCTTTCGGAAGTGGCGCGGGGACGGTCCACTCCCCCGGGCGTCACGCTCTTATGGCGTGACTGTCAGGGTGTACGTCGAATTGATGGTTTGGCCATTGAGTGTGCCCGTGAAATTCAGCGTATGAGTGCCCGGAAGCACATTCCTGATCAGCGCGTAGTAGCCGGCATCAGCCCCCATGTTGTAGAAGCCAGCATAGATCGGGTCGCCGAAGACGTTGTCAGCGGGCAGGGTGACGTTAAAGATGGGCGATTCTTCGTACTTCACGATGCCCGGGCCCACGGCCGTTCCGTCGTAGGTTGCCGTCAGATTGCTTGCCCCGGTCTGGACACCGGCCAGCGCAACCTGCGCCCGGACGTAGGCCGGGGTCTTATGGGCGGACTGAGGCTCGATATCGAAGGCGTTCGCGAGCGGAAAGAACAGGTCCTTGTGGGCCGGAATGGTGCAGCTGCGGGTGACGCTCCCCCCGGCGCTAAAGAGTCCGGCGAGGAACCAGGTGGGGCCGGACTGCTGGTTGGCGCACTGCGAACCCGTGGTGTCCGATAGCGGATTCGAGGCCGCCGGCTGGCTCAGTGCCCAGGTCCACCACTTCGCTGCAAGGGGGCTGTAGGAGTTGGCCACTGACGGCGCAGCGGCTGCCGCCGGCCTGGCCACGGACGAGGCCGACGCTGCCAGCGGAGTTGCCATCAATAATACGGAGGCGCTGATGAATGCGACGATTGCCCTTTTCATCTTTGATCCTTTGTTCAAGCGGAAGACAACGAAGCCGCCTCAGGGTGCGCTCCCGGCGCCCACATTCTTCTCCCCCGGAAGGCAGTCCCGGGGCTGCGGCGGCAGCAAGGTCAGGTTCCGCGATGGTGGAACGTGAGTTTCATGGGTGGCATACCGCCCGGATCCGATGAATGAGACCGGTTGCCGTGAACTTTCGGGACAACGCCCTGACTGCGGCGTGGCTACATGCCGCCAATCGGCCGGTCTACCGGCACAGCGGTCCGAGCCTAACTGAGCCGAAGGTGCCAGCCCAAGAGTGGAGGCTACCTGTCTCGCGGGTGCTAACTACGTGCTTGGGCGTGCCTCCCAGCTCGTTCAGCCAGCTGCCGGAGGGATCAGCCGGACGTCCCGAGACTTCTAATTCCGCCCTGTCAACCCGGCATATGTGGGAGCTTATGGGGCGGCGCGGATTTCGATGACCGCGAGGTTCCAACGATCGGTGGTGGGGGCGGTGTCGTTGATGGCCACGACGGTGCCGCTGGTGGCTGTCAGCCCGGTTTGGCGTTGCACCCAGTAGGTATCGCCGGCCGGGGGGAAGTACTGGTCAACCAGGGTCTGGGCCGGCCCGACGGTCCGGGCGCGCGCTGCGTCCCAGTCGGTTCCGACGCCCCAGACCCATGATCCGGCGCCGGTGGTGGTCAGGCTGGCGCTCGGGGCTCCGGAGGCGGCGCTGGCCCCGGCCGTGGCGCCATTGGTGGTGTCGGCATTGTTGAACGCCACGACGGTCATGGCTGACTGCCAGGAGCCCGAGTTCTGGGTGGCGGTAATGGTGGCATTGGTCAGCGGGGCGTGTGAGACGGCCTGCCATATTTCGGCGGTGCCGGCCTGGGCGTTGGCGCGCCGGCGCAGCGTCCAGGTCAGGCCGCCGCCGCTGACCGATCTGATGGATTCGGTGCCGCCGCCGCTGGGCCCGTCGGAGCTGATGAAGGCAAGGATGAGCTGGTTGCTTCCGGTGGTTGTGAGGCCGGCGGCGCTGACGGTGGCGGCGCTGGTGCCCTGATGGGCGGTCACGAGTTTGTCGACGGTGATGGTCCGGACACCGGTGGCTGTGGCCGTGGCGGTGTTCGAGGGAGCACTGACATTGCCGGCCGCGTCCTGCGCCGTCACGGTGTAACTGTAGGTCGTGCCGGCGACGACCGATCCGTCGACGAAGGACGTGCCGGCGGCGGTGCCGATCGCTGCCCCGTTGCGGGAGATGTTGTAGCGGGTGACGCCGACGTTGTCGGTGCTGGCACTCCAGGCCAAAGAGATCTGGCCGGTACCGGCCACGGCGGAGAGATTTGTGGGGGCCGTCGGAGCGGTCGTGTCCGGGTTCACGGTGATCGTGATGGACGGGGTGACCGCGTCGGGGCTGACCCCGTTCGTCGCGGTGACCGTGAACGTTGCCGGACCCGCCGCCGTCGGGGTTCCGGAAAGAACCCCTGTAGTGCTGTTCAGGCTCAACCCGGCCGGCAGGGCACCGGACGACACCCGGAATGTCGGCGCCGGGTTGCCGGACGCGGCGAAGGTGTAGGTGTAGGGGGCACCGACCGTGGCAGTAGTCGGCGGCGTGGACGCGGT
>NZ_FNJS01000054.1:4190-14737 GCF_900104405.1 Arthrobacter sp. ok909
GACGGGGTGACCGCGTCTGGACTGACCCCGTTCGTCGCGGTAACCGTGAACGTTGCCGGACCCGCCGCCGTCGGGGTGCCGGAAAGAACCCCGGTGGTCGCGTTCAAACTCAACCCGGCCGGCAGGGCACCGGAGGACACCCGGAACGTCGGCGCCGGATTGCCGGACGCCGCGAACGTGTACGAGTAGGCAGTGCCGACCGTGGCAGTGGCCGGAGGCGTGAACGCGGTGAACACAGGCGGTGCCGGTGCTGGGTTAACGTGGATCGCGATGGGTGGGGTGACCGCGTCGGGGCTGACCCCATTCGTGGCGGTGACCGTGAATGTTGCGCTGAACGGGGCAGCGAGTGCCGCTACCCCTACCGTGTTGGCGTTGCGCGGGAGCCCGTAAGCATCCTGGATCAGGCCAAGCATGCTGTAGTGATTGACCGTCTGCGTGTAGTTGCCGGGGATGACGTTGGCCCCGTTGAAGAACGTGGCGATTTTGTTCGGGCTTACCGACGAATCGTTTTCATCCCAAGTGGTGATCAGCAGTGAGTTGTGGGTTTTGGCCCATTGCAGGTAGGTGTCCATGTGGTTCATTGCCCACGTGTCACCGGTGCCGACAGAGCAATCGTGCATGCTGTTGCAACTGTCGGGGACGACAAAGGACACGGTCGGCAGCGTTGTGAAGTCAGTCGGCCAGGCGCTGTAATCGAGGCGTTCCGATGACGGGATGGATGCCCAGTTGTTCCATGGTGAGTGATAGGCAAGGTAGTTCGTTCGCGAGGTCTGGCCTTCGGCGAATCCCGTGAAAGTTCTGCCTGCTGCTTTTAGCTGGCCTTCAAGCATTGTGGTTGTGAAGCTATGCGGGTAGCTGTCATCCGTGATCCCCTGCGTGGAGCCTGAGAAGAACGCGAGGTAGTTCGGCTGGGAGGGGTGGGCTTCCGCGAATGTCTGAGTCATGTTGGCGCCCGATGTAGCGAGGGAGTTCAGGTAAGGTGCGCTGGGGTTGCCGAGGATGGAAGTGTCCTTTTGGTTCTCGTCAATCAGGATGACGATGTGGTCCCATGTAGCGACGGTCGTGGGGGTCCCGGAAAGGACCCCGGTGGTCGCGTTCAAACTCAACCCGGCCGGCAGGGCACCGGAAGACACCCGGAACGTCGGCGCCGGGTTGCCGGACGCGGCGAAGGTGTAGGTGTAGGGGGCACCGACCGTGGCAGTAGTCGGCGGCGTGGACGCGGTAAACACCGGGGCCGCCTGGGCGGTGCTCGCCGTGATCGTGATCGACGGGGTGACCGCGTCTGGACTGACCCCGTTCGTCGCGGTAACCGTGAACGTTGCCGGACCCGCCGCCGTCGGGGTGCCGGAAAGAACCCCTGTAGTGCTGTTCAGGCTCAACCCGGCCGGCAGGGCACCGGAAGACACCCGGAACGTCGGCGCCGGATTACCGGACGCCGCGAACGTGTACGAGTAGGCAGTGCCGACCGTGGCAGTAGTCGGCGGCGTGGAGGCGGTAAACACCGGGGCCACCTGGGCGCCGCTCTTGACGATGACGTCGTCGACGTAGCTGTCGCCCATCTGGCTTGTGTGTTCGGATCCGAGCTGCACGGTCGACAAGGTGGTGAATCCGGTGCTGACCTGGTTACTGGAATAGACGAGGACGCTGTCAAACCACACCTGTATCGTTGTCGCGCTTGTATTGGGGACGATCTGCATGACGACGTGGTGCCAGGAGCTGAGGGGGATGCTGGAGGACAGCAAGCGTGTGTAGACGAAAGCGCCGGTAGGCGACGTTACACGCAGCCAGAGCTGGCCATTGCTGTTGTAGCGGTATACGTCTGCGATCCGCGTGGTTCCGGAGAAGAACCGGAAATAGGGTACGTCACTGCCGGTCAGGCCGGCCGTGGTGATGTTGAACCAGCCGTCTGCGTAGGCGGAAGGGGTTCCTGCCGGCAGGGGGGCAGTGAGGTATGCGAGCGAGCCGGCGTCGGAGGTTACGTGGAGGTAGGCGGCGCAGCCGCCTGTGTGTGCCAAAACTGAGGAGACTGTGGCGGTTCCGGTTCCGGCGGTTTGAACGATGAACGGGGCGAGGCTATCTGATTCGAAGTTGTCGGCCACGACGGTGGCACCAGGGTACGGGTCGGTCGGTGCGGGCGTGGTGGGTTGGCAGCTTGTGGTGGCTGCGGAGGCGATCTCTGCCGTGGGCATGCCCGTTCCCAGCAGGGGCGCCAGAAGCAGTCCGATAAGGCCCAGCCTTGCTAAGAACCGCATCAAGTCTCCCCCGCATTGATAGCGCCTGTTGTGGCTGGCGCCCGCTTGCCGCATTGGCCGAGATGGCGGCTAAGTCCGGAGCCTATCGGCCCGGCAACCTGCGGGTCACCAGTGGGCGCTACCTGTCTGTTGGGCGAAACTACCGGGGTTCCTTGGGCCTCAGAGTGGTCGTGTCAATGTGGGGTGCATCCCGAGCCCCTGTCATCTCAGTCTTTCCTCCAGCCCGGTAGCCCTAGGCCATCTGGCTCGGAGCCACTATTTCTCGTGCCACGAGAATTGGGGGCACATTCCGGCGAGGAGAATCCAGCCACCGCGGGCGGGCGCCTCATGGAGACTAATGCGGCCCGTCCTCATCACGACTACGACGCGTTTTTGTCGAGGCTGGACGCCGCTGCTATCGAAGCCGACCCCGGTTCCCACACACCAGCGCGTCCTAGTCTGACGGCCCGGGTTTCAAGCCGTTGACGTAAGCGCCTTGCCCGACGACGGGCGCCCCAATCTGGTCAACGGTCCGCTGAGCCAGACGTCAGGCGTCAGGCGTAGACGCGGACCCAGTCGACCTGCATCTGGCTCGGTTTGGTGGCGGTCCCGTCCGGGAACCAATCCAGTTGGATGGTTTGGTGCATCCCGGCCGTGGGCTGGTGCGCCGGGTCCGTGTCGGTGAACCATGGGACTCCGTCGATGTAGCCGGTGATCCCGGACGGGGTCCACTGGACCGCGTAGTTGTGCCACTGGGTTGTGTCGATCGTCTGGGCCCTCTGGGTCTGAAAGTTCGAGCCGCTGCACGCGTAGTGCAGGAAGAACTTGATCTTGCTCGTATCGGACGTTCCTTCGGCGTAATCAATCTCCGCGCAGTTGGGCGAAGTGTTGTTGTTCGGCCAGAGAATCAGGACTGGATGGTATTTCGGATCCCGGTCGCTGGTTCGCATCCGGGCCTCCCAGCGACCGTACTGCTGCTCGGCAAACCTGGCCGACATGCCGCCGGTGGTGCCGGCGACTGCGCGGGGTTCACGGTGATGGTCAGCAAGGGGGTGACCGCGTCGGGGCTGACGCCGTTCGTGGCGGTGACCGTGAACGTTGCCGGGCGGGCCGTCGTCGGGGTCCGGACAGGACCCCGGTGGTGGAGTTCAGGCCCAGCCCCGCGGGCAGGGCACCGGAGGAGACCCGGAAGGTGGGGGTCGGGTTTCCTGTTGCGGCGAAGGTGTAGCTGTACGCGGCGCCCACCGTCGCCGTCGCCGGGGGCGTGGCCGCCGTGAACACCGGCGCCGCGGGCGGGGGCGGGGCGGGCAGAATCTCGATCAGAGACATATTCCACTTGTCCGTAGTCGGAGCGGTGTCATTGATTCTCACGGACGACGGCGCTGTCGCGGTACCGGGCGCTGCCTGGCGTTGCGTCCAGAACGTCTCACCGTTGCTGGCAAGGAACTCATCTACCTTAGTTTGACCTCCTCCGACTGTACGGGCGATGGCCCTGCTCCAGTCGTTTCCCACGCCCCAGACCCAGGAGCCGGTACGGGTAGTCGTGAGCGAAGCGCTGGGCCCACCCGTGGGACCGTTGGCTCCCTCGACTGCTCCCTCGGTGGCCGTGTCCGCGCCCGTGAACGCGGCGACCGTTATCGACGCCTAGTAAGACCCGTTGTGCGTGGCCGTCACGCTTGCGTTCGTGAGGATGCTGCTCGACACGGCCTGCCAGATTTCAGCCGTCCCATACTGAACGTTGGTCCGTTTACGCAGGCGCCAGGTGAGCCCTCCAGGCCGAGCCCATCGGAACGAGTCAGGAGTCGCTACTTCCTGAGTGGCGGCTACGTGATAATACCCGGTTCTTACTCGTCAGAGCCTTCGCGTTACTCGCCCCTGGCTCTTCAAATATTCCTCCAGGGCCTAGGCTGGTTTCTGTCTGTTGCGCCCGGATTGCTCGGGCGCCCTGAAGCTCCGAGAGCGAGATGATTATGAGCAGTTCCGAGACAGTTTTGGCAGGCCTGGAATCCGAGCTCGACTGGCTGCGGGAAACGTACACCCGGTTGCACCGGCATCCTGAACTGAGCTTCGAGGAGCACGAGACGTCGAAGATTGTGGAGGAGAACCTCACTGCATTCGGCTATTCGGTGACCCGTATTGGAGGAACGGGCGTGGTCGGCGTCCTCGCGAACGGTGTCGGCCCGGCTGTTCTGGCGCGCGCCGACATGGACGCGCTCCCCGTCACGGAGGCCACAGGGCTGCCCTATGCGTCGACGGTGAACGGGATCATGCATGCGTGCGGTCACGACCTGCACGTCAGTGCACTGCTCGGAGCCGCCAAGCTCATGGCGGACGGACGTGGAGCCTGGTCCGGAACCTACATCGCCCTATTTCAGCCGGCCGAAGAAGTCGGGGCAGGTTCCCAGGCAATGATCGACGACGGACTTGTCACCAAAGTGCCACGACCCGACGTCGCCTTTGCCCAGCACGTGATGCCAATACCGGCGGGGACGGTCGCTACCACCGTCGGACCGGTCCTCTCCGCCGGCGATTCGCTCAAGATCACGGTGTATGGGAAGGGCGCGCACGGTTCGATGCCGCACATGTCCGTGGACCCGGGGGTGCTGGCCGCCTCGATCGTGCTCAGGCTGCAGTCGATCGTCTCGCGGGAGACGAAGCCCGGCGAGTTCGCCGTCGTCACCGTGGGGGCGCTCAATGCCGGGGCGACATCGAACATCATCCCGGACCGCGCCACGCTGCTGCTGAACATCCGCACCTACGACACCGAGCTCCGGGCCGGTGTGCTCGCCGCGATTGAGCGGATCGTCAAGGGCGAGTGCTCTGCCGCCGGATCCCCCCGGGAACCTGAGTTCGAGTATTACGACCAGTTCCCGCTCACCAGCAACGACGTAGCCGTGACAGAACGGGTGCGGGCGGCATTTACCGCCCGCTTCGGGGCAGAGGTTGTGCGCACGGCGGAGCGGCAGACGGCGTCCGAGGACTTCAGCCGCATTCCGGACGCGTTCGATGTGCCGTACACCTTTTGGCTCCTCGGCGGCGCGGACCCCGATGCTTACCGCGCTGCGGCTTCGAAGGGAACAGTGGCCCGGGACATCCCGGCGAACCACTCCCCCTCCTTCGCCCCCGTGATCGACCCGACCCTCTCCATGGGCGTCCAAACCCACGTCGTCGCCGCGCTGGCCTATCTCTCCCGGGAGGGGTGACACCCTGCGGGAGGCCGGGTGCCCTTGAGTGCTGACCCGGTTCGCAGCTTCCTCTTCCCTTGGCGGCGCTGGAGGGGGATGATCGGCTTCAGGTGCGGCAGGTGCGGCAGGTGCCCGGCGGGGAGGTTTCAAATGTCCCGGAATCTGGTGGTGTGTCTGGATGGGACCGGTGCGCAGGTGCGCGCCAGGGGCAACACCAACGTCGTCCTGCTGTATGAGCTGCTCGATCATTCCGATCCGACTAAACAGATCGCCTACTACGACCCTGGGGTCGGGACGTTTGCGTCTGCCGGGGCGTGGACTCCTCTCGCCAGGGCGATCTCGCGGGTGGGCGGGCTCGCGTTCGGGTGGGGTCTGCGGCAGAACCTTGGGGAGGCCTATGCGTGGCTGATGCAGAACTGGGCGCCTGGGGATCAGATTTTCATCTTCGGGTTCAGCCGCGGCGCCTATACGGCTCGTGCCCTCGTGGGAATTCTTCGCGCCATCGGCGTGATGCGTCCAGGCTCGGAGAACCTCGTTCCGTATGTGGTCGCCACCTATGCCCGTCGGGGCGGTGAAGCGAAGATTGACTGGGACGAGGTACACCTCACATCGGAAGTGTTCGCACAGCACGTGGACGGCAAATCGACGGTGCCGGTGAAGTACCTGGGCGTGTGGGACACCGTCAAGGCCGCAGGGTTCCTCCGATGGGAGATCCGCTGGCCGTTTACGCGCGAACTCCTCAACGCCGTGCGAATCCGCCACGCAGTGTCGATCAATGAGAAGCGGGCCCCCTTCAAGGAGTACCTGGTCGACGCCCGCACGGACGGATCCCTGGAAGAGGTTTGGTTCGCCGGTGTGCACAGCGATGTCGGAGGAACCTTCGTCGACAAGGCACCCGCCGGCCAGGCAGCGCGCCCGGGGAAGCCGGCTCCTGCTCCGCGGCTGTCGAGAATCGCCTTGAAGTGGATTATCGAGGGCGGAATTGCCGAGGGTCTGTTAGTTCGACCCCGCGCCGTCGGGGCCGCCTGCGCAGTCACCCCTGCTGACGCGACCGCGGAGCTGCACCGCCGCGGCCGGGCATGGGTGCTGCTCGGCACCCGCAACAGGAAGGTCCCCGCCGGCGCCTCCGTCCACGCCAGCGTGAACACCCGTGCCGTGGCCGATCCAACGTTCAAGGCACCCGCCAATGTGGTCTGGGCCGATCCGGACTGGGCCGGCCAACAAGCGGCGCCTGCGTCGGCTCGGGCTGAGCAGTGACTGCCGCGAGGAGGGACCGGCCCGAGCCCGTGTTGCCGGCCCGGCGGCTGCTTCGTGCATATGCGTTCGATCCGATGTCGACCCGCCTGTCGGGCAGGTTCCTCACGATCGACATCCCGTTCGAAAGGGACCTCAGGCCCGGCCCGGCCGGCCGGCTCTTGCAGGTCGTCGACTATGACGTGGCCCGTGACCTCTGGTATTTGCCGGTTGACTTGAACGCCGCCGCAATCCTCGCCCAACGGGGTATGCGCCCCTCGGAAAGCGATCCAAGAACCCATCAGCAAGTCGTCTACGCCGTGGCGATGAATGTGATCGAACGCTTTGAACGATTCGGCGGCTTCCGCTTCCGCTGGCGTGGCGACGACAAACTCCGCCTCGTCCCGCATGCGTTCGAGGGACGTAACGCCTACTTCGACAAGGATCGGCGGGCTGTCCTTTTCGGCTACTTCCGTGCCGACGTGAGAGACCCTGGAGCCAACCTGCCGGGCCAGATGATGTTCACTTGCCTGTCCGTTGACGTGGTCGCCCATGAAGTCACTCATGCCATCGTGCACCGGATGCGCAAGTACTTTTCCGAACCCACGCACCCGGACGTGCTCGCATGGCATGAGGCAATCGCCGACCTCGTTGCGCTGTTTAACCACTTCGGCTTCCCCGAAGTGGTCTCCGATGCCGTAGCGAAATCGGAAGGGACACTCGAGAAGGGGTCGGCGCTGCTGGATCTTGCAACCGAGTTTGGCGCGTCCACCGGCCGTGGTGCGGCACTGAGGTCCGCGATCGGATCCCCCCGCACCCCGGACGCGTTCCTGACAGCCGTTGAACCACACGATCGCGGGGCGTGCTTCGTCGCCGCCGTCTTCGACGCGTTCATTGACACCTACAAGTCCCAGATCGCCGATCTCCGGCGCATCGCCAGTGCAGGCACCGGGGTCCTGCCGCCGGGATCGCTCCCAACAGACCTGGTCAATCGCGTCACCGCCACGGCAGCGATGAATGCCGACCGGTTCCTGGAAATGGTGGTCCGGGCGTTCGAATACCTCCCCGTCGTCGACGTGACCTTCGGAGATGTCGTCCGGGCAATCGTCACCGCTGACCAAGGACTCTACCCCGACGACGCCGGACACCTCAGGGCAATTCTTGTCGAGGCCTTCCGTCGGCGCGGCATCTACCCGCCGGGAGTGACCTCTCTCGCTGATGAGGCCCTCGTCTGGTCCAAACCTCCACTGGACATGAACCTGAGAGACGGGATCAATGCCATCGACCTGGCACCCCTCATCCTGGAAGCAACACTCGACCTCGACGCCGGCAGCACCGTCTATTTCGCCGACGACTCTGACACCACTCCGGCCTCCGGGGATACTGTTCCCGGTCGTGCTGTTCCCGGACACGCGGCACATGGCCAGTTGACCTCACAGCCCGATGCCAGGCACCTTCAGGAGCTCATTCGCGACTGGGGCGTGGAACACGCCTATGAACTTGGCCTTGACAAAGCCGCAGGAAAGATCGAGCTGGTCAGTGCCCGAGTCGTCTACCTATGGGCCTCCGACGGGCAACCCCGACCGATCGTCGCCATCCAGTTCGCCCAGCGTCGGGACGACCTGGAAGATCAGCGAACCGACGAAACCGGCGCCCAGATCCCGCCAAATCAACGCGCAGCGATTCGCGCCGGCACCACCGTCATCGCCCGCGTGGACGGCGACGTCGAATTCCTCGTCACCAAACCGCTGCCGCTCTCGGACCGCACAAAACTCGACGACCTGCCGGAGGACATCAAAAGGTGCGCACTGGACTTCGACAGGACCGGCACCGAACGGTTGCGGTCGATCCGCGACTGGATGGGCGACGTCGAAGACATGGACGCGCTCTCGGCGTGGACCGTCGAACCGGCAACCCTCCGGCTCTCCTTCGAGCGCCTGCATGCCGGCCAAGACGGGGCCTGAGCATGACAGCGTCCTCCGTAACCGTCCGCATGTACGACGTCGGCTTCGGCGACGCCTTCCTGATCACGGTCAAACAGGGCGATCAGGCCTGGCGGATGCTGGTGGACTGCGGCGTCCATAGCCTGGGCAAGGCGCGGCCTCTCCTCGACGTCGTGCATGCGATCATCTCCGACCTCACCGAGGCGGCCGCACCGGGAGGACCCCCCACTCTCGACGTGGTGGTGGCAACCCACCACCACGCCGACCACATCACCGGATTCGCCTACGACGATTGGGAAAAGGTCCAGGTCGGCGAAGTATGGGTGTCGTTCGTAGAAGACGATTCCGACGACGACGCCAAGAGGCTCAAGAGCGGGCTCGTCCGCGCAGCAACAAGCCTGAACACCCTGATCGGTCGTGCGCCCGCAGCGCTGAACGACGAAGCACGAACCCTGGCTCTCGGGATTGCCGGCGCTCTGGCCCTGAACTCGCTGGGCAACGAGGACGCCATGGACCGCCTGCTCGGACGCAACGGCAAGCACTTTCTCAACGTCCCGACGGTCCGCTACTTCCCGGACAGGATCGCCCAGCTCAACGTCATCCGCACATCACTGCCGGATGTCACTGTTCATGTCCTCGGACCCTCACGTGACCCTGAACAGCTCAAACTCATGGACCCTCCCACGTCCGCCCGCTGGCTTGCCATGCAACAGGCTTTGGACGCCGAACCCGAGGGCGACTCCGCCGGCAGCCAGACGCCTGCTGAGCCCCTTTTCGCCGGGATCTACAGTGTCACGCCCGACGAAGTGAGCCACGACATCGGAATCGAACTTCTCAGCACCTTGGCAACCCTCAACCTCGCGGCCCTCCTCGACGACGCGAGCGAACTTCTGGCAGCGGCCTCCATCCTCGAGCGCTCCGTCAACAACACCAGCATCTACTTCGTTCTCGACGTCGAGGGCACCAGGCTCGTCTTCGTGGGCGACTCGCAAGAAGGCGCCTGGGACCATGTCCTTCAAGACCCGGCGGCCCGCGCCCTCGTGTCAGACCCTGCCTTCTACAAGATCGGCCACCACGGCTCCCACAACGCCACCCCACGCGATTACGTCACCAGCGCCATCGGCAACCAGGGAACCTACGCGATGCTCCCCTATGGGAAAGTCGAGCAGTGGGGCGATATCCCGAACGAGGCACTGCTGGGCGCATTGACCACCATGAACGCTCATATCGTCAGGGCTGATGCCCCAGTCGCCGACGCCCGGGTTCACGTCGGACCCGGCAACCTCTGGAGCGAGATCACTTTCCCCGCGACGTGAACGAGACAGACCTCGCCAGAAGTCCGGCACGGCGATGTTTTTCACAGCACCGGCAAATGCGTCCAAATTGTCGGTGCCTCCTGATTTGCTAGGGGTATGGATAACAGAGCAGCCTCGAGTGTGGACAGCGGTGTGGAAAGCAGGGAAGCGGTGGAGGCCGTTGCCGCGTCTGTTGCTGTGCTGGCGGGCTTGCTCGGGTCCGGCGCGGACGGCCCGGACCGCTTTGATCCGGCCGCCGCCGACCGGGATGCTGGCGCCCAGCGGGATGCTAATCGGCTGCGGGATACGGGTGGCGTGTGTGGTGGTGATCCGTTGCGGGATTTGGCGGATGCGTTGTTGGACGGGTTGGCCGGGGTGGCCCGGTTGGAGGCCCGGACGGCGGCGCTGAAGGTTCAGCTGGCCGCCGACTACGCGCGGGCGGCCAGGTTCCTGGCCCCGCCGGCGGGATCCGTGCGGGACCGCGCCGGGCAGGAGATGGCGCTGGTGGCCGAGCTGGCCTGTGTCCTGACCGTGAGCGAACGCACCGCCGGGGCCTTCTTGTCCGAGGCCCGGGCCTTGACGACGGGGCTGCCGCTGACTCTGGCGGCGTTGCGGGCCGGGACGATTTCCTGGCAGCACGCCCGGATCCTCGTCGAGGAA
>NZ_FNJS01000068.1:0-5105 GCF_900104405.1 Arthrobacter sp. ok909
GCCTACGGCCACGCCTCCGGTGCGGACATCCCCTCGCTCTTCGACTCGGTCCGGGAGCACCTGGAGCTCGGGTACAAGTCCATCCGGATCCAGACCGCCATCCCCGGCATCAAGGCCGTCTACGGGGTCGCCGCGCAGGCACAGGCCTCGGGGGAGCGGTATGACTACGAGCCCGCCGGCCGCGGCGCGTTCCCGCAGGAGGAGGACTGGGACACCCGCGCGTACCTGCGTCACCTGCCGACCGTGTTCGAGGCTGTGCGCAACGAGTTCGGCCCGGAAATCCCGCTGCTGCACGACGGGCACCACCGGATGACCCCGATCCAGGCCGCCAAGCTCGGCAAGGCCCTGGAACCCTATGACCTTTTCTGGCTCGAGGACTGCACCCCGGCCGAGAACCAGGAAGCGCTCCGCCTGGTCCGCCAGCACACCACCACCCCGCTGGCGATCGGGGAAATCTTCAACACCGTGTACGACTACCAGACCATCATCAAGGAACAGCTGATCGACTACGTGCGGGCCGCGTCCACGCACTTCGGCGGGATTTCGCCGCTGAAGAAGGTCATGGACTTCGCCGCGCAGTACCAGATCAAGTCCGGCTTCCACGGCCCCACCGACATCTCCCCGGTCGGGTTCGCCGCGCAGCTGCACGTCGGGCTGGCCATCCACAACTACGGCATCCAGGAATACATGCAGCACTCGGACAAGACCAACGAGGTCTTCGAGCAGTCCATGACGTTCGTGGACGGCTACCTGCACCCGGGCGACAAGCCCGGCATCGGCGTCGAATTCAACGAAGAGGCCGCGGCCGCGTTCCCGTACCAGCAGGCCTACCTGCCCTACAACCGCCTCGTCGACGGCACCGTTCATGACTGGTGAGCTGAACCCCGCCGGTCCCGCCCCCCGCCACATTGTGGTGATGGGCGTGACCAGTTGCGGCAAGAGCACCATCGGTGCCGCCATCGCTGACCGGCTTGGAGCCGAATTCCTCGACGGCGACTCGCTGCACCCGCAGTCCAACATCGACAAGATGGCCTCGGGCACCCCGCTGGACGACGCCGACCGGGCACCGTGGCTGGCCGAGGTCGGCAGGCGTTTCGCGGCGTCGGATTCCGGCTTGGTCATCGCGTGCAGCGCGCTCAAACGCGCCTACCGCGACATCATCCGCCACGGCGACTCCTCCGTGGTGTTCGTGCACCTGCACGGAACCCGGGAACTGCTCGGCAGCCGCATGGCCGCACGCCCTGGCCACTTCATGCCGCTCTCACTGCTGGATTCCCAACTGGAAACCCTTGAAGAACTCCAGCCCGACGAGGCGAGTGTAGTAGTGGACATCGCCATGCCAGTGCAGCAGATCGTTGACGAAGCTGTTGCGGCCCTTGGCGGCCGGCAGGTCGATGCCACCCGGTTCCTTGTGGACCTGAAGGCCGCTCCGTTCAACCTTGACGATGCGGCCGTTGCGTGGGTGGACTCGACCATCGACTCGATGTCGCTCGAGGAAAAGATCGGGCAGTTGTTCATCAACCACAACAACGACTACTCCCCGGAATACCTCGACGGTGTCCTGGAGCAGTATCACGTGGGCGGCATGCGCTACCGGCCCGGTCCCGCCGCCGCCGTGCAGGAACACATCCGCTACGCGCAATCCAAGACCCGCATCCCGCTGCTGGTGGCCTCCAACCCGGAAATGGGGGGAGCCGGAAGCTGCGACGACGGAACGTTCGTGTCGACGCACCTGCAGGCCGGCTCGCATCCGGACAAGGCCATCGCGCGGCAAATGGGCCAGGTAGCCGGCGTCGAAACCGCGGCGCTGGGGTGCAACTGGGCCTTCGCGCCGATCGTGGACATCCACTACAACTGGCGCAACACCGTCATCTCCACCCGCGCCTTCGGCAACACCCCGGAGATCGTGGTGGAACGGGCCAAGGAATACTTCGACGGCATCAGCGAATCGCCCACCGTGTGCGCCATGAAGCACTTCCCGGGTGATGGTCTGGACGAGCGGGACCAGCACGTGGTCACGTCCTACAACACCTTCGGCTACGAGGAGTGGAACCGGACCTACGGGCAGGTGTACCGGGAAATGATCGGGCACGGGGTGCAGTCGATCATGGTCGGCCACATCGGTGCGCCGGACTTGTCACGGCATTTCCGCCCCGGGCTGGCGGCGGAGGACATCCTGCCCGCGACCCTGGCGCCGGAGCTCTTGCAGGACCTGCTCCGCGGCGAGCTCGGCTTCAACGGGCTCGTCCTGACCGATGCGTCCCAGATGATCGGCCTCACCCAGGCCATGAAGCGCAGCGAGCTCGTCCCTGCCACCATTGCCGCCGGGTGCGACATGTTCCTGTTCTTCCGGAACCCGGCCGAGGACTTCGGTTACATGCTCGAGGGGTACAAGTCCGGGGTCATCACGGAGGCGCGGCTGCAGGACGCCCTGCGCCGGATTCTAGGACTGAAGGCCTCACTCGGCCTGCACAAGGCCGCGCGGGAATCCCTCGTCCCGCCGGTCGAAGCGCTGCAGCTGATCGGGAGTGCGGCCCACCGGGCGATTGCCGCGGAGATCGCCGACAAGACCGTGACCCTGGTCAAGGACACGGCCGGCAACCTGCCCATCACACCCCGGACGCACAATCGCATCCGCCTTTACGGCATCTCGGGCGGCGCGGACTTCACTCGTGCCGACCCGCTGGCCTACCTGGACGTGGTCCGCGACGAGCTCGAAAAAGCCGGCTTTGAAGTCCACGTCTTCAAGACGGCCGAGCAGCGCCAGATTGCCGGCGAGACCGGGGTGAACTTCATGTCCGTCATCTCCGAGGAAGCCACGGGGGATTACGCGCAGAAGTACGACGCCGCGTTCGTGTTCGCCAACGTGAAAGGCTTCGCCCAGGAGGCGGCCATCCGGATCAAGTGGTCAACGCCCATGGCGGCCGAGATCCCCTGGTACGCCACCGAGGTCCCCACGGTGTTCGTCTCGCTCAATCAGCCCAACCACCTTATTGACGTGCCGATGGTGAAGACGGCCATCCACGCCCACGCGGGCACGCCGGAGGCCATCCGGGCTGCCATCGAGAAAATCCAGGGCAAATCGGAGTTCCAGGGCACCTTCAACGAGAACGTCTTCTGCGACTCCTTCGACACCCGGCTCTGAGCCCTCCTGCCGGGCCGCCGCTGCGGTTTCGGGCCGGCGCTAGGCGGATCCCCGTAGCGCCGGTCTGAAGCCGTAGCGGACACGAAAAACCGACGCAAAAACCACTCCCGCGGCGCCCTTCGCAGGCGTAGCGTGGGGCCATGGAGAAGACCGGATGCGCGGTGGTGGGCGGCGGACCTGCGGGGATGATGCTGGGCCTGCTCCTGGCCCGGGCCGGGGTGCGGGTCACGGTGTTGGAGAAGCATGCGGACTTCCTGCGGGACTTCCGCGGCGACACGGTGCACCCCTCCACCATCCGCCTGATTGACGAACTCGGCCTCGGCCAGGAATTCCGCCGGCTGCCGCAGAGCCGCCTGAAGAATGTCGCTTTTCCGGTCCCCGGCGGGCCGCCCGTGACCATGGGTGATTTTGATGCCCTGCCGCCGCCGTACAACTACATCGCCATGATGCCGCAATGGGATTTCCTGAATTTCCTCGGCGCCGCCGCGGCCGAGGAACCGGGGTTCTCCCTGCTGATGAGCCATACCGCCACCGGGCTGGTCCGCAACGGGGGCCGCGTCCGCGGAGTCCGCTTCCGGACCCCGGACGGCTCTCAGGGCGAACTCCTGGCGGACCTGGTCGTCGCGACGGACGGCCGCCATTCCGTGCTGCGCACCGAGGCCGGCCTGGCGCCGAAGGAGTTTCCGGTGCCTTTCGACACCTGGTGGTTCCGGCTGCCCCGGAATCCTTCCGAGGCGGGCGAGGTGGCCGGGCTCGTGCCGGCGTTCGGACCCGGCGAGGCGCTGTTGGCCTTGTTCCGCGATGACTACTACCAAATGGGCTACCTCGCCGCGAAAGGCGCCGACGCCCGGATCCGCGCGGAAGGCGTCGAGGGGTTCCGACGCCGGGTGGCGGCGCTGCGCCCGGACCTCGCCGACCGCGTTGACGCCATCCGTTCCCTCGATGACCTCCACTGGCTGGACGTGCGCCTGAACCGGCTGCACCGGTGGTACATCAACGGCATGCTCTGCATCGGCGACGCCGCGCATGCCATGTCCCCGGCCGGCGGCGTCGGAATCAACCTCGCGATCCAAGACGCCGCGGCCGCCGCCGAGTCCCTCGCCCCCGCACTGCTCCGGGGCCATGTGACCACGGCAGACCTCAAGAAAGTCGAACGACGGCGCCGGTTGCCCACTGTCATTGTGCAGACCGCCCAGAGGGTGATGCAGCGGGCAATCTTCGGCCCGATCATGTCCGGGAAGCGGACAAAAGTTCCAGCCGCGGCGCTGTTCGTGGCCCGGCGCGTTCCGGCGGTCCGCACCATCATTCCCCGGTTTATTGCCTTTGGTCCGCGGCCCGAGCATGCCCCGGCCTTCGCCCGGCGCGCCGAACCACGACCGCAGCCGCAGCCCTAGCTGCGCTTGGCGGTCATGCTGCACCATTGGGCGCTTCCCCGCCATCCCACACTGGCACGCGGGACGCTGGCCGGGTGAGGAAATATGTGACTCGCGCGACGTAACTTTTGCGTGCGGTCCAGGCAGGGGCTACCGTGTGATCAGTATCACGACAAGTCATACATGCTTTTGATCTGCGGCGGGAGAGTCCTGCCGGTACGTTCAGCAGGCGCCGTAGGAGCAAATCCTCCCCAGGAATCTCTCAGGCCCACGTACCGCCGCGGCGAGGCAACTCTGGAAAGCAGTCCGGTCACCGGACTCACCGACGGTGCAAGCGGCACCCTGTAACAGCAGGGTCTGCGGAAACTCTCAGGTCCAATACAGAGCGGGGAGGAACCCGAATCATCGTGGCACCCAAAGTGCCACCTGAATTATGGAGTTCCTTCATGGCCATTCAGTCGTCCCCTTCCACCTTTCCAGATGGCCGGAAATTGCTGCGCATTGAGCAGCGCAATGCGGCCACACCGGTGGAGCGTAAGCCGGAATGGATCAAGGCCAAGGTCCAGATGGGCCCGGAGTTCGTCCAG
>NZ_FNJS01000053.1:0-16088 GCF_900104405.1 Arthrobacter sp. ok909
ACGCTCGGTGAAGCTCTAGCCGGTGTGCGGCGCGAAAGCGTCGAGATCTTCACCAAGGTCTACTTCCCCACCGGCGAGGGCCGGAATGACCGCGGGCTGTCCCGCAAGCACATCACGGAATCCATCAACGGCTCGCTGAAGCGGCTGCAGACCGACTACGTGGACCTCTACCAGGCCCACCGCTACGACTACGAGACACCGCTGGAAGAAACCATGCAGGCCTTCGCCGACGTCGTCCGGGCCGGAAAGGCCCACTACATCGGAGTCTCCGAATGGACCGTGGACGAAATCCGCACCGGCGCCGCCCTCGCCCGGGAACTAGGCATTCAACTCATCTCCAACCAACCTCAATACTCCCTGCTCTGGCGGGTCATCGAAAAAGAAGTCGTCCCCACCTGCGAGGAGCTGGGACTAGGACAGATTTGCTGGTCACCCATGGCCCAAGGCGTCCTGACCGGAAAATACGTCCCCGGCCAGGCCGCCCCGGCAGCATCACGCTTCACAGGTCAGGACGGCAAACTCAAGTCCGACAACCGCTACCTGACCGAGGACATCCTCACCAGCGTCCAGCAGCTCAAACCGCTCGCCGCGGACGCCGGCCTGTCCATGGCCGCCCTCGCCGTCGCCTGGGTACTGCAAAACCCCAACGTATCGGCAGCCATCGTCGGTGCTTCCCGCCCCGATCAGCTCATCGACACCGCCACCGGAGCCGGGGTGAAACTTGACCCCGCACTGCTGGCCAAAATCGATGACATCCTGGAACCGGTCATTGAACGCGACCCCACCAAGGTGGAATCGTTCAAGACCCGCCCGTGAGGGCGGACGAGATCCGGTTCTGGCTGGGCTGAGCGCGAAGGGGCATTACCTTCGGGAAATCGCAGCGCACGGGCGACGTGTTCGGTTCCAGACCGTCAGGGGGACACTATTTCGTGGACGCAGGTCATTGGGGGAAGGCCGCGTGGCAGTACCGCTTGTTGGGCTCGCCGGTGGTCTTCGTCGGCGCGATACACCTCAAGGTAAGGCGTACCCCACTGCTATACGGACCCGCTCGGAAGGGCTCCGAGCGCCATGTTGAGTTCTTCCATGGTTGGGGGGTTCGCTCCGGGGCGCTGAACGGTAATGGCCGCGGCTGCAGCCGCGGTGCGGCCGAGCTGCTCCAGGACAGCTGGGGCGAAGCCTTCGGTTCCCCGGGTGAGAAAGCCTAGGATCAGGGCGGACATGAAGGAGTCCCCGGCGCCGATGGTATCGGCAACGTTGGACTTCACGGCAGGAATCCTGATGTCGGCGGCGAGGGTGGTGAATTGTGAGCCTTCTGCGCCCTTGGTGATGACGGTAAGCCCCGCGCCCAGACCGAGGATGTGGGCTGCGCTTTCGTCCAGGCTTTTTTCGGGGTAAAGCCATTGGGCGTCCTCGTCGCTGAGTTTAACGACGTCGGTTAAGGGTACGAGCTCTTCGAACGTGGCTTTGGCTTCCATGTGGCTGCCGAGCAGGGCCGGCCTGATGTTGGGATCGTAAGTGATCATGCAGTGTCTGTGCGCCTGTTCGAGCAGGGATTTGACGGCACCCGCACCGGGACTAAGGAAGGTGGCGATGGATCCGGTGTGCAGTATTTTTGGGTAGTAGGCGGGGGCTGTCGGGGCAAGGTCCCAGGTGATGTCGAAGTCGTACTTTGCGGAGCCGTCGGGTTCAAGGGTTGCGGTTGCCGATGCCGTCCGGGTGAGGGATTTTGATCCGGGCAGGAGTATGACGCCCGCGCTGCGGAGATGGTTTTCGATGGAGGTCCCCCGCGCGTCCTGGGCGATGGCCGTGAGTAGGCCGGTGGCTACGCCGAGGCGGCCGAGTCCGTAGGCGACATTGGCCGGAGAACCGCCCGGGTGTTCCACTTTGTCGTGTGACGTGGTGACCACGTCGATCAGCGCTTCGCCTACCACCATGACGTCGAGCATCTGGTGAGCGTCGTGCCGGGCTGTTGTGAGGTAATCCATGGTCTGTCTTTCGTGGAAGCTGATGGGGGAGCCGGTCCGAGCCACGTCAGTCCGCGGACCGATAAACCGGGTCCGCGGACTGATTAGTGGCAGGCGACAACTGTTCAGGCGGTGGCTGCACCGGTCATGATCGCAACTGCGTCGGTCATGGTGTGTGATTGCGGGGTGATCGTGGCGGCGCACTTGCCGAGGCGCTGGATGTGGATGCGGTCCGCGACGTCAAACACGTGCGGCATGTTGTGGCTGATCAGGATGACCGGAAGGCCGCGGTCCCGGAGGTCGCGAACCAACTGCAGGACCTGGTTCGATTCCCGAACCCCGAGTGCCGCCGTCGGCTCATCCAGCACTACCACTTTGGAACCGAACGCTGCGGCGCGGGCCACGGCGACGGCCTGGCGCTGTCCGCCGGAGAGGTTTTCGACCGGCACTGTGACATCCTGGAGGGTGGAGATGCCCAGGCGGGTCAGCTCTTCCTTTGCCTTCCGGCGCATGCCTTTGGTGTCGAGCATCCGGAACAGGCTCCCCAGCGGTCCGGGGAGTCGCTCTTCACGGCCGAGGAACAGGTTCGAGGCAACATCGAGTGCCGGGGAGACGGCCAGGTTCTGGTAGACCGTTTCGATGCCGTGGACCCGGGCGTCCTGCGGTCGCTTGAAGTGCACCTGCTTCCCCGATACGTATAGTTCTCCCGTGTCCGGTACTTCCGCGCCGGTAAGGCACTTGATCAGCGTGGACTTGCCGGCACCGTTATCGCCGATGACGGCCAGCACTTCGCCAGGGTAGAGGTCCAGGCTGACGCCATCGAGGCCGACGACGCGGCCGAAGGTCTTGACGAGGTTCCTGGCCTTGAGGATGGGCTCGCGGGTGGCGCTATGGGAGGCTGCAGATTCTGTCATGGTCATGACTTGACCTTTCGGATCCACTGGTCGATAGACACAGCAACAATAATCAGGATGCCTACGGCGAGTGTCTGGTACAGGACGTCCAGGCCGGCGAGGGACAGGCCGTTTCGGAAGACTCCGACGATCAGCGCCCCGAGCAGTGAACCCCAGATGGAGCCGCGGCCGCCAAAGAGGCTTGTTCCGCCGATCACGACGGCGGTGATGGAGTCCAGGTTCAGGTCGACACCGGCGTTTGGGCTGGCGGCGTTGGTGCGCCCGATCTGGATCCAAGCGCCGGCGGCAAGAACTGCGCCTGCGGCAAGGTAGACGCTCATGAGGACGCGGCTGACCGGAATACCGGCGAGACGGGCCGCCTCCTTGTCATCGCCCACGGCGTAGACGTGCCGGCCCCAGGCGGTCTTGCCCAGGATGAAGGCGACAACGGCGTAGAGCAGGAGCATCATGACGACGCCGGTGGAGATGCGGACGGCCCCGACCGGGAACGTGGTTCCCAACCAGGTGAGGACACCTGGCATCGCGGATCCGCGGACCGTGCTGCCGCCTGAGTAGAGCAGCGTTAGGGCGACGAAAATGTTCAACGTTCCGAGGGTGACGATGAACGGCGGGAGCCGGAATCTTGTGACCAGGAACCCGTTGAGCGCGCCGGCGGCAAGACCGACAGCGAGACCTGCAATGAGTGCCAGCGGCCCGGGAACACCGCTGCCGACCGCGAGCTGGGCCATAACCATCGAGGACAGGATCATGACCGCACCGACGGAGAGGTCGATGCCGGCGGTCAGGATGATGAGGGTCTGAGCGATGGCCAGCGTGCCCACCACCGCCACCTGCTGCGTGATCAGGGACAGATTCTCTACCCGCAGGAAGCGGTCATTGAGGAGTCCGAAGACCACCACTGCGATCAGCAGGACAATGGCGGGGCTGAGGGCCGGGTAGCGGTGGAGGATGTTGCGGATTCTGCTGAGAGGGGTCTGGCGATCGAGGAATTCCTCGGCCAAATCAGCATGCCCGGTGCTTGGCGGGCCGGCGGTCTGTTGCTGGGTCACTTGAATTACTCCTGAACTTCCATGTTCTGTAACTGGTGTTGTGCTGCGCGCTGCGGGTAGACACCTTGGCACGTCTCCCCGCACAGGGAGGGGTTATTTGCCCCAGCAGATCTGAGAAGCAGCCGTGGTGTCGATGCTGTCCAGCCCGGCAACTGCCTTGTCAGTGACCAGTGCGGAGCCGGTGTTGAAGAAGTCCAGGCCCGCTGAGACCGACGGCTTCTTGCCCGACGTGGCCAGGTCTTGGATGGCTTTGACGCCCAGCTGGGCCATCTTGACGGGGTACTGCTGGGCGGTGGCGCCGATGATTCCGGCCTTGACGTTGTTCACGCCGGTGCAGCCTCCGTCGATGGAGACGACCAGCACGCCCTTTTCTTTGCCCGCAGCCTTCAGTGCCTCATAGGCGCCCGCAGCGGCCGGTTCGTTGATGGTGTAGACGACGTTGATGTTGGGGTTCTTCGACAGCAGGGTTTCCATCGCGGTCCGGCCGCCGTCCTCGGCGCCCTGGGAGGCCTGGCTGCCGACGATCTCGTAGTCCCCGCCCTTACCGCCCGTGTACTTGCCGGTCTTGGCCTCGTCACCGTTCTTCGTCTTGTCGGCGGTGTCGATGCCCATTCCGGTCAGGAATCCCTGATCGCGGTTGTAGTCAACCGAAACGACCTTGTCGCTGAACAGGTCAACCAAGGCAATAGTGGCCTTCTTGCCATCCAGCTGCGCCGCGGTCCACTGCCCGATCTGTTTGCCGGCCGCGAAGTTGTCGGTCGCGAAGGTGATGTCCACTGCGCTGGCCGGGTCCGGCGGGGTGTCCAGGGCGATCACGTACAAGCCTGCGTCGCGGGCCTTCTTGATTGCGTCGACAACGGCGGGCCCGTTCGGGGTGATGAGGATGCCCTTGTCGCCCTTGGAGATAGCGTTCTCGATGGCCTGGATCTGGGTGTCTTCGTCGCCGTCGGACTTGCCGGCAGCCAGCTTCAGATCAATGTTGCCCCCCTCGGCTGCTTTTTTCGCGCCGTCTTCCATTGCTACGAAGTACGGGTTGGACGTGGTCTTTACGATCAGCGAAACGCCGATCTTTGCGTCAGTGGCGCCTCCGCTGGCAGCCGTCCCGGTGGAGCTGCCGCCACAGGCAGTAAGACTGAGCGCTCCCAAGGTCAGCACTGCTCCTGCAGCGAACAGGCGGGTGGCCGTTGAACGGGGTGCTGTGGAACTCAACATTGAATCTCCTGGTGTTTGAGGCCCTCACTGGCCTCGACAACGATGTCATGTACGATGTAAGCAGCATCACACGGAAGAGTCAATAGATGCAATCAGAAGGAGCGATTTTCTTGACAACGATGTCCGATCGTAGCCAGCCGGCCCTTTCCGCCAACCGTCCGACGATGCGCCACGTGGCAGCACTTGCCGGCGTCGGAATTAAGACCGTCTCCCGGGTGATCAATGACGAACCCGGTGTATCGGAAGCCACCCGCGACAAGGTGCTCAGCGCTTCCCGGCAACTCAACTACCAGCTGGACATGGCGGCCGGCAGCCTGCGCCGCGCGGGCAGGAGAACGCTCTCCGTCGGTCTCCTGTTGCCAAGTGTCTCCAACCCCTTCAGCGGAGAGATCAACCGGGCCATAGAAGACGCCCTGGGGGCGAGGGGAATAGCGGTCTTTGCGGCGAGTCTCGATGACGACCCCCGGCGGGAGCAGGCAATCGTTACGGCGTTTCTTGGCCGGCGCGTCGATGGGCTGATTCTCACGCCGATCGCCAGAAGCCAGGCGTATGTGATCCCGGAGCATTCCCGCGATCTGCCCATGGTCTTCATCGACCGTGAGCCGATAGGGCTCGAAGCCGATGCGGTCGTGACCGACAACGCCGCCGGCGCCGCCAAGGCGGCCGCCCACCTGATCAGCCACGGCCACACCAGGCTCGCCTATCTGGGGGACCGCACAGACATCCAGACCGCAAGGGAACGCCGGCGGGGGTTCATTGAAGAGATCGGCCGGCGCGGAATTCCCACCTCGACGGTTCCCGTCCGTGAAAACCTTCACGACGAGGAATCGGCGAGGCTGGCCACGCTGGAACTTTTCACTGCCGGGGAACCACCGACGGCGATCTTCTCCAGCCAGAACCTCGTCACGTTCGGCGCCATGCGTGCTCTGAGAGAGCTCGGGCTCAGCAAACAGGTGGCCTTGATCGGGTTCGATGACTTCACGCTTGCCGACATGATGGATCCCGGCGTAACGGTCATCGCCCAGCACCCCGAGCGAATCGGGAAGCTGGCAGCAGAGCGGCTGCTGGCCAGGATTGATGGCGACCAGCAACCTCCGCAGACCTATGTTGTACCGTCCGAGCTGATACAAAGAGGCACCGGGGAACTCAGCTCTCCGGCCTGACGCCGGGGAACTTTCCGAACAGCCGCCAAACACCTTTACCTGAAAGGGATCATGATGACCAAAACCCTCTACGCCGAGTTCACCGTCAAACCCGGCAGCGAAGCCCGTGTCGCGGAGATGATGCTCGAACTGACCCGGCACGTCCGCCAGGAACAGGGCAACGAATTGTTCCTTCCCTATACCCGGGAAGAAAATCCCCGGGAGTACTTTGTCTTTGAGGTCTACAGCGACGAAGCCGCATTCCAGGAACACATCCGCGCCGAGTACGGAGCCAGGTTCAATGAGGAACTGGCCCGCCACATCGAAGGCGACGCCTCGGAGCTGACCTGGCTCCTGCCGGTGGAATAGCCCCGGGCCACATCTGCGCCAACCTCTGCCCGCGGGACAGCGTCCGGGCTGCCTTGGAGGGGATGAACGGGCTCAAGCGTCGAAATCGCCCTTTTGGGCGCTCCGTTGGAGGGGGCATGCCGGCTGCACCGCGCATCCCTTCCCCTGCCTCATCAGAGGGGATAGCACTCTCATACTTGGGCCGCCCTGAACCGTTGACTTGCCTGACGGACATAACTTAGTGTCCATCCCACTGACAACGTTGTCTATCGCAGACGCGCAACGAAGGGCGAAACAAGCAGATGAACTTCCAGCCCGCTCGTGGTGTTGGGGACTTCTACATCGTGGCAAAGCGGATCAACACCTTCGAGACCGGCACCGTACCGGGCGATGACCGGCAGGGCACCCTGACATCACCGGAATTCCCCCTCACTAAGAACTTCATGAGGACCCTTCCGACCAGACTCCTAACGCGTTCGCTTCGACAAGCGGGGCGTGTCAGTCGAAGATCCCTGCCTCGGGTACGACGTGCGGCAGGGCTCCCTTCTTCGCGGTGGGAGCCTGTCAGCAGGAGGAGATTCGCTCCAAGGTCGGCATGGTTCCTCCCGCCCGCCCACCCGTCTGCGAACAGGTAAACAGGGTTTATGTTGAGCACCATGGACACAGAAATCAGCACGGAGGCCCATAGAATGCTGGTGTCCTTACCGTGGACGCGTGAGGCGGTGACGATAATCGTCAGGCTGACCACCAGCCCCGCTGCGATGATCTCCATCATCCGAAATCGGGTCCTTCCCGACGCCCTTCTCTCGGGGCGCGCCGGACGTAAAGTGGCTACCGTGCGATCAGGTCGGCCAGGACTCGGGCCTCACTAATGTCGGCGGCTTTGGTTGCCGTCAGCAATGTCAGTCGTCGGCCCTTAGCGAGTCCGCGCAGATGGTCGAGCGCCTGCGCCCGGGCCGGATCTTCAAGCTCGGCCTTGTAGCGCATGGCAAATTCGTCGAACTTGGCAGGGTCGTGGCCGTACCATTTGCGCAGCTCCGTTGACGGGGAGACATCTTTGCACCACTCGTCCAGTGCTGCCTTGGCCTTAGTCATCCCGCGGGGCCAGATGCGGTCTACCAAAACCCGTACGCCGTCATCGTCCCTGGTCCCGTCATAGACCCGGCGCACCTGGACATCCGTTGCAGTCGACATTCCCCAGCCTCCTCGCTGACTTACGGCACGGCGCAGCAACCATCCTTCGAACAGTGACGCCCGAAGCGGCGAAAACCCCTGTGGTTGTTCGTCCCCGGTGCCATTATGCTCTCCCGATCCCCCGAGGAGCCACGTCACCATGAGCATGCACCGGACCGCTCAGCTGCCCCGGGCCCGGGGCAGCGGGCGGTACAGTCATCCCGTGAGTATTCTCCCTGGCTTCCATGCGGCGAATCGGACGTTCTTCGCCCGCGACGTGCTCGACGTTGCACCGGAGCTGCTCGGCTGTGTGCTTCAACGCACGGATGGCGACGGAACCGTCTCCATCCGAATAACTGAGGTCGAAGCATATGCCGGCGAGCGGGACCCAGGGGCGCATGCCTACCGCGGCAAGACCAACCGGAACAAAACCATGTTCGGACCTGCGGGCCACATCTACTGTTACTTCACCTACGGGATGCATCACGCCATCAATCTCGTCGCCGCACAGCCAGGTCAGCCCTACGGTTGCCTCATCCGTGCCGGCGACGTCATCGAGGGCGCCGAGCTGGCCCGCACCCGGCGTGAAAAGAAGCCACGCAAGAAATCGCTTCCCGAACTCCGGCTGGCATCCGGGCCGGGCTGCGTAGCCCAATGCTTTGCCGCGGACCTGACCAATGACGGTGATGACCTCTTCGACGGCCAGTGGCAGTTCCTCCTCCCGGACGACCACGCCACGGTCGCCCACGTCACGGGCCCGCGGGTCGGTCTCAGCGGGCCCGGTGGCGACGGAGCAGTATTTCCCTGGCGATACTGGGTAAAAGAGGCACCATCGGTCTCCACCTACAGACCGGGCCGCCTCCCGTCATCGACACCACGCCCACCCCGCACCGGCCAGTCAGGAAACGTGGTCTGAAATCCGGACAACGCCCCTAAGGGTCGCCCGGCAGAACCCTCATGGGAAACTGCTCTTATAGGCGGCAGGAGTTTCCGGACCGTGTGTAACCGACTCCCCATAGGGCAGGTAACCGGAATGGACAAGCAATTCCATGGGCAAGCCGAAGCCCGCGCCGGCGACCTCTGCAAGGAACCCGGCATCACCCGCCAGCCGGCTCTCCCTCGCCCGCGCCGCCCGCCTCTGCACCCTTACCGCGGCGAGGGGACCACACCCCCTTCCCCGTCCTGAACGAGGACGATTTCGAGCCCATCAGAAGTCACCAGCGGGGGCCCGCTAAACGCCTCCGCCGACCGCTTGACGCACAGGCTCGCCAATGGAGATCTGGAACTGGAGCTAACGGACAGATACGAGATTCTCGCTGGGAACTGCCGGCAGTTAGCCTGCAGAAAGCCCTTCATTTACGGCCGCGATCCACATCCTCGGCACTCCTTACGCCACCTCAAGAGCGGTCCGACCGTCTCAGTATTGGATCGTATTCGAGACGCGCTTGGGGGCACGGTTCAGCCACCCTCAGACGCTGGTTCCGATACGTAGACATCAGTCGCGGGGTAACAGCCGGACCGGAAGCCGTCGCATCGGGTCCGTCGGCCAGAATGTCGCTAGGCGCGTGATCGGAGGTCTCAGTGTCCCGGCCTGCCTCGTTGCAGGCCCACACATTCTCGGCGGCCAACTCCTGGCCGTCGCCGATCTCGTCATGGCTGCCGCCGCGCTTTCCCACAGCGGTGAAGGACTCTGGTTCTCGCGCTGGTGCTGGACCACCACGACCGCGGGAGTCCTCTGACTGGCCGCCACAGAGGCCTACTGTGGTTCGGTCACCGCGGGCCCTGTGCCGGGCCGCGGAACAGCCCGTCGCCCAGGACGCCCACGGCCAGGCCCGGCTCAGCGAGGAAGACATGCAGTTCATCCGCAGCCGGACCCACAGCGCCTACGCCGCCCACGGCACCGACCGGCTCTTCGACACAGTCCAGCCCCCCACACACCCGCCACAGCCCGGAGGGCCGGCCCGGCGCAGACCACCCGCCCCGGACCGGCCCGGAAGCACTGCCCTCCTCGATCTATCCTCCGGCTTCCACACCTTGGGCGTCGAAGGGTTTGCCCCCTATGGCGTGCACCCGGGTGATGGTGTAGTTCTGGAAGCCGACTCATTCCTGATCAAGGGCGAGGACATTCCCCCGGCGCCTCCATGGCGGATCCCGGGCTGTTGCCCTGGTCCGGAGCGTGGCGGCTCCGCAGGCCGCCGGTACGGCAGCCCAAGAGAGCGGGGAAAGGTGAACAGCATCCCTGCCGTGCGATGCACGGGCATTCGTTACAGTTTCGGGGAAACAACGGCCGTGGACGGCCTTGACCTGGAAGTTGACGCAGGAACCGTGTTCGGGTTACTGGATCACAACGGGGCCGGGAAGACCACCGTCATCCGGATGATCACCACCCTCCTCCCCACCCGCATCGGCTCGATGGAGGTGATGGGCATCGACGTGGCCCGGCACAAGCTTGAGGCTCGCCGTCTCATCGGCTACGTGCCACAACAGCTCTCAGCCGACACCGCACTGACGGCGAGGGAAAACGTTGCCCTCTTCGCGAGGTTGTTTGATGTGCCGCGCCGCGAACGCCGCCAGGTCGTCCAATCAGTACTCGAAGCCGTGGGGCTGGCCGATCAGGCCGATAAGACCGCCAGCACGTTCTCCGGCGGCATGATCCGTCGCCTGGAGCTCGCCCAGGCCCTGGTCAACACCCCGCAGCTCCTCGTTCTCGACGAACCGACCATCGGACTGGACCCCATCGGACGCACGGCAATATGGGACGAGATCCAGCGTGCCCGAACCGAAACCGGCACGACAGTGCTGGTCACCACCCACTACATGGACGAAGCCGACCAGCACTGCGACAGGGTCGCGATGATGCACCGCGGCAGAATTCACAGTATCGGCACTCCCGCCGAGCTTAGATCCGGCCTCGGCCCGAACGCGACACTCGATGACGTCTTCCGGGCAACGACAGGAAACGATCTCGTCACGAATCCAACAGAGGTGATGCCAGATGTCCGGCCTTCATGCCCAACCGCGAACCGGTTCGATTGACCACCGACGGGGTGCTGCACAGCCCCGCGGACCGCGCCGCCTTCTCGGACTGATACGTCTGCTGGGATCGCGGGTGGCGACCATGTGCCTGGTGGAGATGCAAAAACTGCGCCACGACCGGACTGAACTTCTCATCCGGGCAATCCAACCCGCACTCTGGCTGCTGATCTTCGGGGAAATATTCACCCGGCTGCGGCCATCCCGACCGGCAACGTTCCCTACCTCGACTACCTGACACCAGGCATTCTGGCGCAGTCAGCCCTGTTCGTCGCGATCTTCTATGGCATTCAGATCATTTGGGACCGGGACGCCGGTGTCCTGGCCAAACTCCTGACCACCCCGACACCACGGGTGGCACTGGTCTCAGGGAAGGCCTTCGCCTCCGGAATCCGTGCGCTGACCCAGGCCTTCGTTGTCCTCGTCCTCGCGGCACTGTTGTCGGTTCGGCTGACCACCAATCTGTTGAACCTCCTGCTGGCAGGGATCATCGTCGTTCTTGGTTCCGCCTTCTTCTGCTGCCTCTCGATTACCGACGCAGGCCTGGTATTGAAACGGGACCGCATGATGGGAATCGGCCAGGCAATCACGATGCCCCTGTTCTTCGCCTCCAAGGCCCTCTATCCGGTAGTCCTCATGCCGGAGTGGCTCCAGGCCATCAACCGCGTCAATCCACTCGCCTACGAGGTAGACGCGCTCCGCGGCCTCCTGATCGGCACACCCGCCGAACTCGGTCTGGACTTCATCGTCCTGACGCTGTCCATGACGGTCATGATCTGCATCGCCTCCGCACTGCTTGGCAGGCTCGCCCGCTGAGCACCGACAGGTTGGAATGCTGGTGCGCTCCGGAACACACCAGTCCCGCCCGTCCACCATCGCGGAATGTGTTCACAACTCGGCACTGATCCCGGTCATCCTGACCGTCGGGAGAGTCCTAAGTCCACGGCTATGCCGTCGCGATCAGGGACTGCCCGGCGGGGCCTCCGCGGGCGTCATCCAATCCGGAGCTTGCTCCCGGATTACCAACACGGGGCAGTGGGCATGGTGGACCGTCTGCGCCGACACGGAACCGAGCATCAGGCCGGTGAATCCCCCGTAGCCGCGGGAACCCACAGCCACGACGTCGGCGTCCCGGGAGGCTTCTATGAGCACCGACGCGGGATTTCCCCGCACTTTGTGTCCGGTGATCTGCGCCCCCCTCTCCCCCACCCGGGCAAGCTCCATATCAAGGATCGACTGGGCATCGGCCTGAAAACGCTCATAGTCGTCCCATGCCGGCACCAGGACGTTGCTGACATGCGGGATGTCCCACACCGTAAGGGCCAGCACCTGGCCTTTGCGCAACCTGGCTTCCTCCACGGCCCAGTCCAGGGCCGCCCGGGACTGGGCCGAGCCGTCCACCCCCACCACTATCCGGAAGCTCCCGTTGCTGGTCATGCGTCGCCCGGACCAGATCAGTGCCCGGTGCCCGTGCCCGGGATGGCCTGAAGGTCGCCGGTGAAGTAATGCTGGATTGCCGGGGCGATGAGCCGGGTGATTTCATCATGGCTGGCGGTCGCCAGCGGTTCGATCCTGACCAGGTACCGGACTATGACCAGCCCCATCAGTTGGCTGGCAACCAGCGCCGCGCGCAGCCGGGCCGTCGCCGGGTCGGCTTCCAGGTCCGCCGTGACAGGGCCCAGGATGCGGCGGGTGAAAACCTCACGCATCAACGACGCATCGATGCCTGGTCCCAGGGCTTTGCCCACCAGGGCCAGCATCGCCGATTGCGCCGGTGAGTCCCAGACCTTGAGCAGGGTCCGCACGATGGCCTCCCCGCGCTCGGCCGGAGCCGTCCTGATGACACGGGCAAGTTCATCCTCAGGCACCACGGGCAGCTCCACGCACGCGTTGAACAGGTCCTCCTTCCGCGGGAACTGTTCGCTGACCAGCGACTCGTTCACGGCCGCCGCGCTCGCGATCTGACCATAGTCCACGGCCTCTACCCCGTGCTCAGCAAACAATGTTCGCGCAGAGTCGAGGATTCTTTCACGGGCATCCCCGACCGGTCCGCCGCCTTTTGCTGCTGAGCTGCTCCCGGCTGATGCATTCATGGGCTGACCTCCGCTGCGGTTTCGACTGACCGGATGGTCCGTGGGCACTAACATCCGGTCCTCTCCCATGCTCCAGGGAGGGCGGCAGGTCCCCCAGTGCCGAAGGACCCCCCGCAGCGGCGTGGCGAATGCACGCAGTGGCGAGGACTTTGTGCCCTTTCGGGGACGGCGGCTGAAGTGATTCATTGTCAGTACCCCGCACCAGTGGCCTCAGCCCGACCCGGACCAGACCCGGCTCCACCATCGGCCCGGAATCTGCCGCACCAACCGAAGCGATCCCGGGCAGGAACGTTTTCAAGACGACGCCACCACGCGGCGCAGCGGAACGCCTCCCGCAACAGAGGGCCAAACCATCAAGGAGGTTGGCTCCAATGAAGAAACGGATACAGTGCTGAAATCCTCAGCACAGACGATGCTGCGGTCCCCCAACGGCCCGGAGAACACGCGATTAGCGCTGCGGTGTCCGTGCCTCTTCCGGCCGGGAAGACCCGCGACGCTCCCGGCCCGACAGGGATGGCCTCCGCACAACCTCCACGTCAACGAGGCTTGGACCGGGACCCATGAGGACGAGCGAAACCAACCCAATGCCCGGAGCCGTTGCCGTTCCTCTGTCATCTGCCTTGAGGCCAGGGAACGAGGCCCGGCGGCATTTCACTCCGACCGGTGATAGTTCGGAAACGTCGGGGAAGAGGCGTACGGCGCCTCGTGTTGACAGCCCGGAATGGAACACCGTCACGTGGCGGTCATCGAGGATTTGGAGGATCTGATGGGGATTTTGAGGGCAATCCGGTTGTTGATAACGGCGGTACCGTGGTCCGCCGTCGGTGACGGTGCGGGGCCCGCGAGGGGAGATATGGATTTCATTGCGGTGCACGGCGGAATATTCGAGTACGCACCTTCCCCGGAGACCCTGGTCTGCGACTCTGAATACTTTGCCCAGGCAGAAATCATCATCGACAGGACAGGCAGCCGTTATCCGCTGCTCCCCGATGAACATCAGAACCTCAAGCTCGGGCCTCCCTCGGGGGCAGCGGATATTGGATGGCTGCGGGAGGCCTGGGAGACCGCACAGCAGAAGGAGCCTTGGAGATACCCTCTGGAACGGGTGATGCCGGACTCGGACGAAGAATTTCTGGCGTCCCTCTTCGAAATGCTCGAAGAAACGGCCATCGGGGCCGCTGAAGGGTGGATCTGGAAGGTGCGGCAGCCCGGCCGGACACTCCATCTTCAAACACTAAACGACGTCAATAAGCTGCTACTCAAAGCAAGAGACCTCCCGGACACGATCGTGCAGGATCCCTACCAACACCTGTACCGCCCGCACCGAATGCTCACCGGCGCTCTCGCCCTGACCCACCGGCACTACCTTGTGTACCGGGAAAAATTCCCGGAAGACATCCCCGACACCTGATCATCCGCCGGTTTCCGCCGGCGCCCGGGCTTCAACGCTCTCTTCCACTCGATGGCCCCGCGACTCCTGCAAATGATCAGATGTTGCGAGGATCGCCGGAAGCCAAAAATGGCAGGGTTGATCCGCTTGGCACTTATTGCCGAGCAGCCCGCTCGTGTTCTCATTCGTGCCACGCTGCCAGGGGGACTGTGGAATAGACGGTGTCGCACCGGCCGTCGCTGACGGTGTCACTGCAAGCGGGGCGTCTCCGGCGCCTCCGTCGGCGCCGCAACGTGTGCCGGGGCCTCCGCACGGACCCCATCGAGACGGGCTTTTCTGCACGGGCAACGCCTATGCAGGCCGGTTCCTTACCGAGGCAGGAGCAGGCGGAAACGGGCGCTCTAATGAGTCCGGAATCATTGCCCCCAGTGGTTGTCGAGGGCATCATTGGAAAAGCACTCAGCCGGGAACTTAAACAGGGAGAAAGCCATGAAAGCCGTTCAGTTTACCGAGTATGGCGGCCCGGAAGTCCTGAAGGTCCTCGACATCGAAGAACCCCACGCCCGCGCCGGTCAGATCCGCATCGCCGTTCGTGCCGCAGGCGTGAACGCCGTCGACTGGAAGATTCGCAGCGGGGCGGTGGCAGCTCTCATGCCGATCGATTTCCCCGCTGGCGTGGGGATGGACGCCTCGGGAGTCGTGGACGAGGTCGGTGATGGTGTGGAGGGGGTCGCCGTCGGCGACGAAGTCTTCGGCACTGCCGCCACAGGTGCCGCGGCGCAGTACGCCGTGCTGGCCGAGTGGGCGAAGAAGCCCGAGAGGCTGTCCTTCGAAGAGGCCGCCGGATACCCTATGGCGACCGAAACAGCGCGCCGGGCGTTGAACCTGCTGCCCTTGGAGCCGGGTCAGACTCTCCTCGTCAACGGAGCCGCAGGCGGCGTCGGACTGGCCGCAGTCCAGTTTGCCCTCGCTGCCGGCGCGACTGTGATCGGCACCGCCAGCGAAGGGCATCACGAGTACCTGCGCTCCCTGGGTGCCCGGCCGACGACGTACGGTCCCGGTCTGGTCGGCCGTGTCCGGGAACTTGCACCGCAGGGCGTCGATGTCGCCTTCGACGCCGTGGGCTCCGGCGTCCTCCCGGAGCTTATTGAGCTGACGGGCAGTGCCGGGAAGGTCATCACCATCGCTGACAGCACGGCGGTCGAGTATGGCGTGCGGTTCACCGGCGGCCGGGGTCCTGGCCATGCACCGGAAGCCCGCGCTGAAGCAGCAGCACTGTTCGAGCAGGGAAAGTTCCGGCTGCCGGTCGCGGAAACGTTCCCGTTGGAGAATGTCGGGGCCGCACAAGCGAAAAGCCAACAGGGCCACGTGCTCGGTAAATTCATCGTGACCGTCAGCTGACACGGAACCCGGCGGACATGACCACCCCGGCGCGCTGGGTCGAGCAGTCTATCGGACCGCGCTGTCAGGGCAAAGGGGAAGCCCCATCAGCACTGCTGGAGGGGCTTCGACTCTTGATTCCGTTATGACGAACATCATCTCCCGAACTTGCGGGAATCCCGGCGTTTCCTGCCTCGTCATCGACAGGCCACCCTGGATCAGATCCACGGTGTGTTCTGGGTTTTCCCCTGTTGTTCGTTCCCGTCCTTCTTTCGGAGAACGTACAACTAGTATTACGCCTGGTTTTCCGGTGCTGCAAGAGCCCGCGTTGACTCAGAGAAAACCTCCGCGTAGCCGGATACGTTGCCTCAGTTGAAAACCTCCGCCTGG
>NZ_FNJS01000051.1:0-21408 GCF_900104405.1 Arthrobacter sp. ok909
CACTACCTGATCGAAAAGCTCGCGCAGTTCAACCGCGAACGTGTCCCGGAGCGTGTTGTCCACGCCAAGGGCGGCGGCGCCTTCGGTACCTTCAAGACCTCCGAGGACGTCTCGAAGTACACCAAGGCCGCCCTGTTCCAGCCCGGCACCGAGACGGACATGCTCATCCGTTTCTCCTCCGTTGCCGGCGAGGCAGGCTCCCCCGACACCTGGCGCGACCCCCGCGGGTTCGCCGTGAAGTTCTACACCACCGAGGGCAACTACGACCTCGTCGGCAACAACACCCCGGTGTTCTTCATCCGCGACGGCATCAAGTTCCCGGACTTCATCCACTCCCAGAAGCGCCTCCCGGGCACCCACCTGCGCGACGCCGACATGCAGTGGGACTTCTGGACCCTCTCCCCCGAATCCGCCCACCAGGTCACGTGGCTCATGGGCGACCGCGGCCTCCCGGCCTCGTGGCGCGAGATGCAGGGCTACGGCTCGCACACCTACCAGTGGATCAACGCCGAGGGCGAACGCTTCTGGGTCAAGTACCACTTCAAGTCCAACCAGGGCGTCAAATCCATGACCGGCGACGAGGCCGAGGCCCTGGCCGGCGCCGACGGCGACTTCTACATCCGCGACCTCCAGGAAAACATTGCCGCCGGCAACTTCCCCTCCTGGGACCTGCACGTCCAGGTCATGCCGTACGAGGACGCCAAGACCTACCGGTTCAACCCGTTCGACCTCACCAAGGTCTGGCCGCACTCGGACTACCCGCTGATCAAGGTCGGCACCATGGAGCTGAACAAGAACCCGGAGAACTACTTCGCGCAGATCGAGCAGGCCACCTTCGCGCCGTCGAACTTCGTGCCGGGCATCGCCGCTTCCCCGGACAAGATGCTGCAGGCCCGCATCTTCTCCTACGCGGACGCACACCGCTACCGCGTCGGCACCAACCACGCCCAGATCCCGGTGAACCAGCCCAAGAACCAGGTCAACAACTACAGCCAGGACGGCGCGGGACGTTACCACTTCAACGCCCCGTCTGTTCCGGTCTACGCACCGAACTCCGTCGGCGGCCCCGCTGCCGTGGAGCCCGCGGTCGCAGGCGGCGGCTGGGAGAACGACGGCGAGCTCACGCTCTCCGCGCACACCCTGCACGCCGAGGACAGCGACTTCGGCCAGGCCGGCACGCTGTACCGCGAGGTCTACAACGACGGCGAGAAAGCCCGCCTGCTCGAGACCGTCACCGGCGCCGTCAGCGGCGTCAGGAACGCCGACATCAAGGAACGCGCCATCGCGTACTGGACCAACGTCGACGCCGGGTTCGGCGCCAAGCTGCGCGCCAACCTCGGCGCCGGCCAGGCCGAGTCCGACGCCGAGGCCGCCAACAAGGTCTAGTCGCCCCGGCGCTGCCGGAGGGGCACCCCACATTTGGGGTGCCCCTGTTTTTTAACCTTGGATTTGTTCGGCCGCGTGAAGGCTGAGGTGCCGGTTGACGAGCCAGCGCCTGAGCCGGTCTAGGATGAAACAAGACGAGGTGGCAGTTCGGCTGGGACTTCCACGCCTGAGTACTCCGCATGAACAAGGACACGAGGCGACATGGCCGCACGCAACGACCCGGATCAGGGCGTAGACGCACAGGGCGGAGGCGTCCAATCGGTGGACCGTGCCCTCCAGATCCTGGATATCCTCGCCCGTGAGGGTGATGCCGGCGTCAGTGAGATCGCTGAGGAGATGGGCGTCCACAAGTCCACAGCATCCCGCCTGTTGGGGTCTCTGGTGGGTCGTGAACTGGTCCGCCAGAACAGCGAACGCGGCAAGTACCAACTGGGCTTTGGAATCCTGCGATTGGCATCGTCGGTCCCTGGCCGATTAAGCGTGGTACACGAGGCCAGAGAGGTTTTAGAGAGCCTAGCGGCGCAATACAAGGAAACGGTTAACCTGGCCGTCCTGCGATCGGACTACGACGTCAACGTGGACCAGGCCATGGGCCCGTCAACACTGGCTACCCACGACTGGGTCGGCAGCCTGACCCCTCTGCACGCCACGTCCAGCGGTAAGGTGCTGCTCGCTGCCCTAGCCGCAGACGAGAGGGACACGCTCCTCAAGCGGACCGGTTTGCCGGCCCGCACGCCGAATACCATTAGGAATCGTGCGGAACTCGAGAAGCAGTTGTTGGATATCTCGCGGCAAGGCTACGCAGTAGTCCAAGAGGAGTTTGAAATAGGCTTGACGGCCGTCGCGGTTCCCATCTTTAACCATGTGGGGAACGTTATAGCGGCGGTGAGTATTTCCGGTCCTACGTTCCGGTTCTCCCCGGAAACTGATCCGGGACTCATAGAGGGCCTCCGCGAGGCGGGTCTGACCATCAGCGTCAAAATGGGCTACAGACGCCAATAAGCCCGGCCGCAGGGCCGGGCTTACGACGGCCCCGACCTTTCCTAGATCCAATCATGGAAGGCGCCGATGTGATGCAAGCCCGCAGTAGCAGAGAAGCAGAGACGATAGGCGGCACCCATCCGAGGCGACGCCCAAGTCCTATTCAGGGCGCGGGACGCCGCCGCAGTCAGCGGAGACCAAGATCACTGTCAACGTAAGAGCCGGGGCGGTTTCCGTTGTCGTGTTGGCAATTGCAGCCCCCATCCAGCTGCAGCCGAACAGTCACTGGACTTGAGGACTCCAACTGGATATTCACGAACTCCTTCCCTTCGCTGCTAACCCGGAGGGTCTGTTCTTGGTCGTGGTGCTCGGACATGTAGACAACCTTTGCTATGCGTTGGTGGGGGTGTGCCTAGGCGGCACGGGCCGGGAAAGCGGCGTGCCGCCGAGGCGGGATGCTATTTACCGTTCGCGGCTATTTAGTGCCTGGTCGGGATGCCGGGTCTCGACGGTCGGGATGCTCCCCGTGGAAGTTTCTCCCAAACAGTCCGAGTCGGGGCACTTTTCGGCGCAGTCGTGCTTTGTTACGAGGTCAAACTGCACGCCGCCGTGTTGTTCCACGCCGGTGCGGATTCCCCGTTCCACTACGGATGTGGCCAGTCGGCGTCGCAAGGAGAGGGGATCACGACGCAGGTCCTTGGTGAGGGCAAAGCAAAGCAACATCATGACGATGACGAACGGTAGCGCTGCCACGATGGTGATTCGTTGCAGGCCAGCCAAGGCTTCCGAAGGTTCATCGCCTCCGGTCAGCAACATGACCGCCGCCACGGCCCCGGTGAGGCAGCCCCGGAAGATGACCACTCCGCGGCGGGGGTGCTCGGCGCCATTGGAGCTGAGCGATCCCATCACGATGGAGGCAGCGTCGGCGCCAGTGATAAAGAAGATAGCGACCAGAACCATGTCCAGCACGATAACGGCAGTGGTAGCCCAGTCAGGCATGCTCAGGTTCTTGATCAAGTCGAAGAGTGCTCCGTCGAAGTTGACGGACGGTGTCCCGTTGACCATGGTGACAAGGCCCGGGGTATTGGCCTTGTCGGCTTCCTGCTGGACCTGGAAGGCGGCGCCTCCGAAGATGGCAAACCAGACCATGCTAACGACGCTGGGCACCAGCAGCACACCGGTGACGCACTGGCGGATGGTGCGGCCCCGGCTGATGCCTGCGGCCCAGGCGGTAGGTGCCGTACGCCATCGCGATGCCCACAACTGCATACATGGCCCAGGGATGCAGGGTCCAGTGGAAGATCGAGGTGGCCATGGCCGTCTGGATGGCTGCGGGGGTGCGGCCCTCCACGGTGCCGGGCGGCGGGGAGATGTAGTGGTAGAGCGGTTCGGCCACTCCGTAGAACATCAGCCCGATGCCCATGCCGGCGGCGAACATCATCGCGACCCAGGAAACAGTACGGAATTCGGGTTTTTCTCCATCCTTGCCCAGCGGGATGTTGCCGAACTTGCCCAGGGCCAGCCACAAGACAAAGACCACGAAGAGCGAGGCCAGGAGCATGAACAGCCATCCTGTGTACTCCATGACCCAGTTCAGGGCACCCGTGGAAGTGGCGGAAAGACTGTCGCGTCCCACGAAGCCCCAGATAACGAAGGCAATTGCGATGACGCCTGTAATTCCGAACGTGACCTTGTCGAGGCTGAGCTTATGGTTCCGGCGATCCGCAACTGCTTGCTCGGTCTTGGCATGACGCAGCTCCTGGAGGATCTGCTCGTACTCTTCGACGTCCGGCAAGATGGCTGTGCCTCCGTCCTCCGGATCGAGGACAGCGGGGTTTGTGTCTACATCCTCGGAGACAGTGAAGACTGCTTTACTCTTCTCCCCACTTCCAGGTTCTTCGTTACGCGGAGCCTCTGCCACACCGTTGTCAGCAGGCAACTCCTCGGGTGTGTGGGATTTTAGGTCACTATTAAAAGCCATGAGCGGGTCCTTTGCTCGGTGCGGCATGTGCCTGCGGTTAAGCATGGCCCTCGGGAGTCAGACCGGGCGGAGGGTTGGGGCCTCGTCCGATTCGGTGATCATGATGTTGCTTTTGACAATTTGCACTTCGTGCGCGCGTATCAGCAGTTAGGCCAGGGGGTGCAGGGCGCACCTCTTTATGTTCGGGGATTGAGTTCGCGCCAAGTGGCTTAGGACGTGATCGTTCCGCATTACTCAACGGCCTTCGCCCTAAGCAACAGAGTGCGCCCCGTCACATCCCGACGTCAAGGTATGTCCCCGGCTTTTTCACGCCTCTTGACAGTTAGCGTGTTTTGGGTCACTCTGTTGCATATCGCGCTTGTTGTTGCGCCAAAAGCAAAATATTGAAATTTTCGAGAAACGCCGGTTGCCCCACCAACTCCGTGGTCCTCACGAATCGCACACTTACCCAGCCCTCCCGGGAGGAAACCCATGACTGCTCCAGTGAACGTGCCCCTCAATTCACGCGGAAAACTCGCTGCATCATTGCCTGCCGAGCAGCTGGCAGAAATTACCGCGTTGTTTGAGTTCCGGCGCACCGGCTACTCCCTCGATGCCCCCTTCTACACCGATCCCTCGATCTTCAATATCGACATGGAAGCCATTTTCGGCCAGCACTGGATCTTTGCCGCCAGCACCGCCGAACTTCCGGAGCCGGGCGACTACGTCACCGTCGACTACGGGCCCTACTCCCTGATTGTGCTGCGCAACGACGACGGCGGCGTGAACGTCCTGCACAACGTATGCCGCCACCGCGGCGCCCGCGTTCTCACCGAACCTGCCGGGTCAACCGGGAACCTGGTTTGCGGCTACCACTCCTGGACCTACTCCCCGGAGGGCAACCTGATCCATGCCTCCGCGCCCGGGGAAACGAAGTTCGACAAGAGCTGCTTCGGCCTCAAGCGCGCCCACGGCCGCGAGGTCGCCGGACTTATCTTCGTCTGCATTGCGGATGAACCGCCGGCGGACTTCGACGAAACCGCAAAGATCTTTGAGCCCTACCTCGCGCCCCACGATCTCTCGAAGACAAAGATCGCCTACCAGCAGAACATCATCGAGGAGGGCAACTGGAAGCTCGTCATGGAGAACAACCGTGAGTGCTACCACTGCGACGGTCACCCTGAGCTCGCCTGCTCCCTCTTTCCCACCTGGGGCCTGACGGAGGGCCTGATCCCGCCCCATCTCGAGGAAGTGTGGAACCGCAACAAGGAAGCACAGTCCTCGCTCGAGGAGCGGTGCCGCCGCTACGGCCTTCCCTATGAGGTCGTCGAGGAGCTCGACACCCGCATAGCGGGAATCCGCATCTCTCGGGAATCGCTCGACGGAGATGGCGAATCGTTCTCGCCCGACGGGCACAGGCTCTCCAAGAAGCTGCTCGGCGACTTGCGGGACTTCCGCCTTGGCCGCTGCTCGATGCACCTGCAGCCCAACAGCTGGTTCCACTTCCTCGGCGACCACGTCATCACGTTCGGCGTCTTCCCCATCAACGAACATCAGAGCCTGGTACGCACCACCTGGCTGGTGGCCGACGACGCCGTGGAAGGTGTCGATTACGACCTGGAGAAACTCACCTACACCTGGAAGCAGACGAACCTGCAGGACAAGGCGTTCGTAGAGCTGTGCCAGCAGGGTGCCGGCAGCCCCGCCTACGAGCCCGGCCCGTACATGAAGAGTGAATACCAGGTCGAGGCGTTCATCAACTGGTACGTGCAGCGCGTGCAGGAGCACTTGGCATGATTGAAGTCCTCGCCGAGACTGCCATCCAGGAACCACAGCGCATTCGCGGTCTTGAGATGCCGTGGAACAGGGTGATGGGCAGCACCGAGGAACCCGCACGCGCCGCCCGCGCGTTGGGGCCTTGGCATCCGCAGGAGTTCATGGCCGAATGCGTCGAAACCGTTCCCGAGGCAGGCGGCATGATGACTTTCGTGTTCCGCCGCTCCGACGGTGCGCCCCTGGCGTTCCGTGCGGGCCAGTACGTAAACATCGCTTTTCCGGTGAACGGCGAGGACCAGGACCCGGTGGACCGCAGCTACTCGCTGTCCAGTTCGCCCACAGAGCCGTGGACCTTCAACATCACCGTAAAATGCGACCCCACAGGACTGGTCTCACCGTGGGTGCACGAGAACGTCAAACCCGGCACAGTCCTCGAGGTGCTCGGACCGGTCGGGGCATTCCACCTGCCCGATGCCGACCGGCGGGCACGCTACCTCTTGCTGGCCGCCGGCGCAGGGATCACTCCCATCATGTCGATGGTGCGGACCATTCACTCCTTGCCCGGACAGGCTGATGTTGTGGTGCTCTACCACGGAGCTGAGGCCGGAGGCTTTGCTTTCCACCGGGAGTTGGCCTATATCGCCTCCGTGGACTCGCGCGTCAAGGTCTTCTACTCCCTGGGCGACCGCGGCAAACCCGAGGGGTGGGAAGGGCTCACCGGAAGGCTGACGGCGGCCATGCTTGACCACGTGGCCCCGGATGCCAACGGCCGCCAGGTCTATACTTGCGGCCCTGAGGGTTACCTGAACACCGCCACCGAGCTCCTCAAGAAGGTCGGCGTCGACGACACCTCCATTTACATGGAGTTCTTCTCGGGAGATCGTCAGACGCTCCTTGAATACCAGGCGGAGCTCGCGCTTGCAGTGGACATTGCGGAGGAAATCGCGGAGGAAATCGCCGATTCCGCCGAGGACTACTTCGAAAGCCAGCCCACCGCGTTCGGGCTCTACGAGCCCGGCTACGACGCCGAGGGAACCCTGAAGGCCACGGGGCTGCCGCTGGAAACCGTCGACCCGAACGCGCCCTCTTCCGAAGCCCCCGACGGCGGTCCGGACGTGGGGCCGGTGGCCGGCTCCCCCGATGCCTCGAGCTTCGACACGGTCGGAACGGGAAGCCTCACCCTGTCCTTCATGCGCACCGGCGTCAACGTGCGCATCGACCCCGACGAACACATCCTGGGGGTAGCCCAGCGTGCGGGCGTCAGGATCGGCGCGAACTGCAAAGAAGGCATGTGCGGCTCCTGCAAGATCGTCAAGCTTTCCGGGGAGGTCGAGATGAACCACCAGGGCGGGATCCGGGCACGGGAAATCGATGCAGGCAAGTTCCTGCCCTGCTGCTCTACCGCGCGCACCGATATGGTGATCGATGCCTAGCCGCCTCCAGCTGCTCTAGGCCCCGGGCAGCATCAGGGATTGTTTCCACGCTAGGAGTACAAGCGCGAGAATGCTACGCGTGGCGTTTCGCTGCCCCTATGGATCCGCGGGGCTCCCCCCGAGCACGTCATGCCTTCCCGGGATACAAGCGCACCACCGGTTCGAGGGCATGTGTAATCACACTGTCGGCCACCAAACGCCCATCCATCCCCCTCAGCCGGCCTGAACGTCTTCTTTACCCCTCAGCGATATGCGCTGCACGTATCAATTGACCCAACTTGCTTCACGAAAACTGACAACAACTACCTCACAGACACTCTGATGCGACCAGCGTCACCGTGAGGGTTCGATCGCCAACCCATAGGAGCCACTCAATGTCAGGAAACAAAGCCGTTGCATACAAGGCGCCGGGGATCGTGGAAATCATCGATACCCCGTACCCCACCTTTGAACTGCAGGCCGGCCCCGGCGTCAATCCCGTCAACGTCGGCCGGAAGGTCCCCCACGGGGTCATCCTGCGCACCGTGAGCACCAACATCTGCGGCTCGGACCAGCACATGGTTCGTGGCCGCACGACCGCCCCCGCCGGTCTCGTCCTGGGGCACGAGATCACCGGCGAAGTCATCGAGACCGGCCCCGACGTCGAGTTCATCAAGGTCGGGGACATCGTCTCGGTCCCCTTCAACATCTCCTGCGGGCGCTGCCGGAACTGCAAGGAAGGCAAGACCGGGATCTGCCTGAACGTGAACCCGGACCGTCCCGGATCCGCCTACGGCTACGTCGACATGGGCGGATGGGTCGGCGGCCAGGCGGAGTTCGTCCTGGTCCCCTACGCGGACTGGAACCTGTTGCGGTTCCCCGACCGGGACCAGGCCCTGGAGAAGATCATGGACCTGACCATGCTCTCGGACATCCTCCCGACCGGTTTCCACGGAGCCGTAACTGCAGGCGTCGGCGTCGGATCCACCGTCTATGTTGCCGGGGCCGGTCCCGTGGGGCTCGCCGCGGCGGCCAGCGCCCAACTGCTGGGAGCCGCGGTGGTCATCGTGGGGGATCTCAATGAGGATCGCCTGGCACAGGCCCGATCCTTTGGCTGCGAAACCGTCAATGTGGCCAACGGCGACCCGGCTGACCAGATCGAGCAACTTCTCGGCGTCCGTGAGGTCGATGCCGGCATCGACGCGGTCGGTTTCGAGGCCCGCGGACACGGACACGGTGCCGGGGCCCAGGAGGCGCCGGCCGCCGTCCTCAATTCGCTGATGGATCTCACCGCCGCGGGCGGGTCCCTGGGCATTCCCGGCCTTTACGTCACCGGGGACCCGGGTGCCGCGGACGAGGCGGCCCAGAAGGGCAGCCTGTCCCTGTCCCTGGGCACCGGCTGGGCAAAGTCCCTCTCCTTCACGACCGGCCAGTGCCCGGTGATGAAATACAACCGACAGCTGATGATGGCGATCCTGCATGACAGGATCCAGATCGCCAAGGCCGTCAACGCCACGGCCATTTCGCTCCAGGACGCCCCGCGGGGGTACGCAGAATTCGATGCCGGAGCCGCCACAAAGTACGTCCTGAACCCGAACGGCTACCTCAGCAACTAGCCCAAGGTAAGGAAGCGTTCCCTACAGGCAGGCTAGAGCGGTCAGCTCCAACGGCGCCGAGCACCAACGCCGCGGAGGGGTCATCTTCCGGGGCTGCCTCACCGGTACCGTGGCGGCGGTGATGTTGCTGGCCGGCGGGGACCAACCTTCGGAAGCCTCTGCTGGCCTGCAACGAATCACCATCGTGGCAGCGCCACCGTTCGTCATCGTCATGCTCTTGCTCTGCTTTTGCCCACACCAAGGACCTGTGTCTCGGTCGCCTCTGCTTGCGGTGCAGTTCGACCTCGTGACAAAGCTTGGATGCCCGAAAAGTGCCCCGACCGGACTGCCTGGGCAGGCCCCACACGCGGAGCATCCCGACCGTCGAGACCCGGCATCCGGACCCTCAACCGCTGCACCGTATATAGCAACCCGCCTGGGCGGCACGCGGCTTGTTCCGGCCCGTGCCGCCCAGGCACACCCACCACCAACGCATAGAAGAGGTCATCTACATGTCCCAGCACCACGATCAAGAACAGACTCTCCGGGTTAGCAGCGGCGGGAAGGACTTCGTTGTTATCGAGTTGGAGTCATCCACTCCAGTGACCGTTCGGCTGCAGCTGGATGGAGGCTGCAATTGCCAGCACGACAACGGAAACCGCCCCGGCTCCTATATTGACAGTGACTTTGGTCCCCGCTGACTGCGGCGGCGTCCGGGGCCGTGAACCAGCTGTCAAGCCATGAGCGTTCAACTGGGAATCCCAGTACTGCGCCTGGCCCGGAACGACAACCATGCGTCTGCGCCGGGAGCACGTCCGATCGGACTGCCATCGGCACTTCTGGACCGCTTTGGCCGCCAAGCAACCGACATGCGGCTGTCCGTTACGGATAAATGCAATCTTCGTTGCACCTATTGCATGCCGGCGGACGGCTTGCAATGGTTACCGAAGCAGGCCGTCATGACGGCCGAGGAGATCCAAAGAATCGTAGGGATCGGCGTCGAGCGCCTGGGCGTCAGGGAGCTCCGAATCACCGGCGGGGAGCCCTTGGTCCGGCCCGACCTCGTCGACATCATCGCTGTGCTGCGGGCGCGCCACCCCCAACTCCCAATCTCCATGACGACCAACGGCGTCGGGCTCGAGCAAAGAGCGCAGGCGCTTAGGGAGGCCGGGCTCACAAGGATCAATGTTTCCCTCGATTCCCTGCATGAGGAGACTTTTACGCAGCTGACCAGGCGGCCGTTCCTCGGCAAAGTGCTCGCCGGCGTCGAAGAGGCCTGCGCCGCGGGCCTTGGACCCGTCAAGATCAACGCAGTGCTGATGCGCGGTATCAATGACCTTGAAGCTCCGGGACTGTTGGAATGGGCGTTGAAGCGATGCTTTGAATTGCGCTTCATCGAACAGATGCCGTTGGATGCGCAGCGCGGCTGGAGCGAGCGTGGGATGATGACCGCCCTCGAGATCCGCACTCTGCTGTCAGCAGATTTCGTCTTGGAGCCGGATCGCCGCTCGCGGGACGGCGCACCAGCCGAACGGTTTGAAGTGCGGCGACGGAACGCGGGTACCGGTAAAGCCTCCGGAGGCGTTCTAGGAACCGTTGGAATCATCGCGTCCGTCAGTGAACCTTTTTGTGCCGACTGCCGGCGAACCCGCATTACTGCTGAGGGGAAGATCATGAGCTGTCTGTTCTCTCGGGAGGAGTTCGACCTTCTGGGTCTTCTGCGAAGCGGGGCGCACAACGATGAACTGGTGCGTCTGTGGCAGGATGCCATGTGGGTGAAACCCCGGGCCCACGGCATGGACCACGCCGGCCTCGGAAGTGAAGAGTTTGTTCAACCGGACCGCAGCATGAGCGCTATCGGAGGATAAGAGCAATGCTCGTACGATACTTTGCCGCCGCCTGTGCAGCGGCCGGCGTCGAAGAGGAACACCACGATCTCCCTGAGGGCACAGCCCTGGATGGGCTCATCGCCGCCATATTAGCTGTAGACCGTCGCATCGAGGGATCGACAGGTAACTCTTCTTTGGCCATGGTCATCGGCCGGAGCAGCTTCCTGCGGAACGAGGTCGCGCTGCGAGATCACGGTGCGAAACTTAGTACAGGAGATGTCGTGGACGTCCTCCCGCCCTTTGCAGGCGGCTAAACCCGTTCATTGCCAGCGAGATGTGTCAAAAACACAGCACCAGGCCAACTTCCCAGTCAGCCGCAAGCACGGGCAAATAAGAGGAGTTTGAATGAACAAAGCCGACGAACGGACCGAAACCAACTTGGACAAAATTGGTTGCCCTGGCCGGGAACAAAAGCTACAGACGACTATCGAAGGCTGGTCCATAGGAATCCTTGGCGTTATCGCCATAGCTGCAACAACCTATGCGTCTTTTCAGTATTCCGGATGGTGAGCTTATCCGCCTGACTAACCGTTAGAAGAACCCGAGGCCTTTCCATCGCTGTCGCCTCATCTTCCACCAGGGACAGTGAACGGAAGATGAATCCGCCATCCCGCCCGACTGGGCCGCCGTGTAAGGAGCCATCATGACGATCAGCGACGAAGAATTTCAAATACTGAATGAATGGAGTCAGGATCTGGCTCAAGCGCTCCAGATCCCCCACTTGCCCATCGACCATGAAGTACTGCTGGATCTGGCCCGGAAGTCAGCGGACACAATTACCCACGCCGCCGCGCCGGTCACGGCCTTCCTGGTCGGATACGCAGCTGGCTCGCGGGGACCGGATGCCTCCGACTCTCTCGCCAGCGCTGCCGACGTGGCATCGACCCTGTGCGACGACCACAAGAAACGCCACCACACAGGGGAATGACGGGTCGTCGCCCTTGGATGGGTGCTGCCGATCATCTGTGCTTCTCCTTTTGAAGGTAGAGAGGATGCAAGGCTTTGCGCGGTGTCTCGCAAATGAGCTCACAAACGGCAATATCTCTGCGTCGGCTCGCGACCTACTCGAACTTCCCGCTGTGCCTATTCGGGCATAGACAAGGGCAGTCCAGCTGGAGGTGCTTTAGACGAAGGAAGGAGATATTAATGCTTGAACGAGCCGGAACACACGCCTTTCGCTACAACCTTCATGAGGGCTCGCCGCTGCAGATGCAGTGGCTTTTCTACGGGCAGTCCGAATTGCCGGTGGCATTGCAAATCTGGGAGCTGCCTCCCGGGGGCTTCGAGGGTATGCATTCACATGCTGAGCCCGGCCGCCCGTTGGAGGAGATCTACGTTGTCACCGAGGGCATGGGGCAAATGACCGTCGAAGACGAAACATATTCGATAGGGGTCGGTGACGCCGTCCTCGCGAGGGTGGGCTCCCGTCACGATCTGCGCAACACCGGCAAGGGGCCGCTCAAGGTGCTGGTCATCTGGGGCGAACCCCGGGCGGCCGACTACTCCAACTTTGGATCGGCCAAGATGGCACGGATAGCAAGAACCGAGGCGCCCCCTGATAGCCATGCCGGTAACCGCCCGCTGTGACCGTTCCATCCCGTCACGGCTTGCCGAATCCCTCTCCCACCGTGATAGCTGCGGGAGCACCGGAGGGCCTACGGCACCCCTGTCGATGGTTCAGGTCACGGACGACGCCTTTGCGCAGCCAAAGGCCGGCAAACTTCACGGCAAACCCCTCTTTTGCCATCTCATGAGCTGTTCGCAGGACGCGTGCCTGAAACCTTCATGCTTCGTTTCATCCCGAAGTTCTTCAGTAACGTCCTCGATCTCTGAAGGCCTCGGCGTCTCCGTAATCCTCGGCATCTGCAGCAGTTGCCTCGGTGGCTAGGATTTCGTGAACAGCCGCCTTTGCCCGCTTTTTGCTCGCCGAGGCTCATAGCGCTGGCCGGCTGCGTGTGTAGGCCCAGTAAGTTTCAGCGGTGCGCTCGGGGTCCATGGGGATGCCGGTGCCGACTGACCACTTTGGCCGGCAATGCTGAGAAAGAGGCGCGCACCGCACGCGCCATGTTCATACCATCCGCTCCGGGCCAAGCGCGAAGGGAGCCGGCGGCGGCTCAACGGACTGCGTCAGCGGCATTCTCTCCGGTGCTTACACCAAGGCAGAGACTCCAGGGGACCGAGGGAAGAGCGATTCTCCGTTCGGCCTGATGGGATGGGGAGAGGATTCCGCCGACGAGGCTGGCCGTGTTGGTGGCGATGACGACTTCGTTCTGGTCCACGATGCACGTGTTTGGCGGCAAGGGCCGGAGGAGCGGTTCGAATTCGGCCTGGAGGCGGCTGACAAGGACGTCCACGGCGGCGACGCCTGCCATCTTGCCCACCCTGGTGACTCGTTTGGTGAAGGTGACGACGTGCTGGTTGGTTCCGAGAGCGTCGATGTAGGCGTAGCTGGCGTGGACCTTGTCATCAGCGTCGGGTGCGGGCCACCACGGTGTTGTCGAGTAGTCATAGAACTCCGGGCCCATTTCGAATTCGAAGCGCTGCGGCGATTCCGGGCCCGCCGGGAGGTAGCACCAGATGGAGCCCGGTTCGCCGAAGTAGGATGGATCGGCTATGAATCCAGTCCCGTACAGTGCCGGCATGGCGTTCAGATTGCGGCGAGCTACGTCGTAGACGTTCTCCAACTCGTCCAGCCTGCCGCGCTTTGCGCGGTCAAGGCCGTCCTGGGCGGCTTCTTCGACGGTCCGGATCGACGCGGCCACGGTCCCTTCGAGGCTCACAGCGAACGATTCGACGGCGGAAACTGCGCTATCGATGCCTTCGTTTCCCGGCGGCGAGCCTGGTGGCGGAGATTCCATGGACATCCGCAGGTCGATGAGGCGGTTCATGTCCCGGCGCACATGCTCTTCGGCGAGGGCCCGGGCGCGAGTGGCGTCCGCGGCCCGTATGGCGTCCACGATCATCGTGTGCTCTTCCGCCGCCGCGCGTCGGCGGTCAGAAGCGCTTACCCACACCAATGCCCCGACCTCTGCCTGCATCGCTATCTCCTGGCGGGTGAACAGGACGGATCCCGATGTGGCCGCAAGCTCTATGTGGAACCGACTGTCCGCCCGCGTCATTTCAGCGGGCGTCTGCGCCGTCTCGATCGACGCCGCCATCGAAGCGAGGCGCCCGATGGAGACCTGCTGCGACCGGCCGGCCGCCACCGTCGCGGCTGAACCTGCCAGGAAGGCCCGGTATTCTCGAATGTCGCGCAGATCCTCAAGGGAGTACGCAGCAAGGGTGTCCCGCTGGGCCTTGGCTATGTCTCCCGTATTCGCCCGCACGAAGCTTCCGCCGCCCTTGCCGCGTCGTGTTTCCAGAAGTCCCAGGTGACGAAGCTCGGCGAGGGCGGTTCGCAGGGTCATGGTGGAGACCCGCATCCTTGCCGCGAGCTCGCTTTCGCTAGGAAGCTGGGCTCCGTCTTCGAGGACGCCTAGCTCGATCGAATGACGGAGTCGCAGGGCGATCTCCTCGCCACGCTCGGCAGTCTCCAACGGCGCGAATGCGAGTCGCTCTCTCCAGCTGGACATGGCCACCCTCCTAATACGGTGTAGTTAGCGATCAAAACCTTTGACATCTAATCTTCGATGTCTATTGACATCTAACATTGCAGGTCTAAGGTTAAGTGTATCAGAAGAGAGGGCCGAGTCCCCGACCACCTCGATCGTCAGCTAAGGAGTCACCGGTCATGTTGGCTAGCACGGATGTCGTCCAAATCTGGCACAGCGCCGGGAACCCCACGCCGGTGGACCGCCTCAGGCTCTACGCCCAGGCCCTTACAGCGGATTGCCCGATCGGCGCCTACCGGACGTTGAACGATGCGCAGGAAGACAGGGCGATCCTGGCCCTGTTCCGCGTAGACCGTCCCCGCGCGACAATTGCTTCCCTCCACCAGGTGCCCCCCCTGGCCCTCTCTGGCTACCACCAGTTGCTCCACGACCTCGCCCGCGAAGGGCTCGGGCCAGGCGGTGGATTCCGCGGCGTAGGTGCCCGCTTCGGTCATTCGCCCGACAGCGCCCGCCACCAACGCGTGGACACCCCCGCTTTCAGGGGAGGTCAACTTTGAAGCGCCGCAGCTCTGGATCTATCATGCCCCCGTTCGCTCTCAGCGGTATACGCGTCCAAACGGTCCTCCCCCCATTGCCGGCGCTGCTGCGAGCCCGGGCCAACAACCCGGAAACTTGGGATGCGCTCATGTGTGAACTCGACGCCGACTTCACCTGAAACCGCACGAACACTATGGAAAGGAACGGCGAGATGGGCCGCGATGAAGCCTTTGCACATTGCCCCTCTGACTCCTATGTGGAGTTCTACGGGAACCAATGGCTGATCGTTCCGTTTGCACCTGTAGAACAGCCTCAATTCTTTGTTTGTACGCCAGGTCCTCGAATTTCCCGCGCCTGAGAATTTTCCGGGCGCCCCCTGGTTTGGGTAGGTACTCAGTCCACTCGAGGGGCGCCCTTCCGGGTTACGGCCCGTAGCGAGTTACTCGCACCACCTTCCCCGGGACATGTGGTTGGTCTGATCCGGGCGCCCAGTGTGGCACAGTGCGACGCTGCCAGTTTGGATCAGCCATATCGGCACCCCTCGTCGTCCCGTATACCTAGTCTTTGCCCTATTTGACGGCAGATCCCAAAAAATGCGTTTTGACGCCGAGATGCAAGCTGAAACATGCCGACCGGCCCTCGGCTTGGTTCTGCAGTTGGGGGACAGCCAGGGCCTATCCGGATTCGGTCCCGTTGTGATTGGGTGAAGCATGGCCGCCCCGATAGAGGAGCCGCTGGTAATCCACGGCGTCCGGGGAGTCACTGATGATCAAGCTTGCCGATGTCGGCGGACGTAACCTTCTCCAGGCCACTCCCCGCAAAGCAAATTTGAACGACGTTGACCGCAGCCCACGCCCCATGATCTGAGGCGGATCTTCGCGACCGAAACCGTCCGGAGTAACCTGCCGATACACATCGCTCAGCACCTGCTAGGACACATCAATCTCAACACCACGCAGGGCTATGTCGCCGTCTACCCGAACAAGTCATCACGAACTACCGCAGGTTCATCGACAACCGTCGCAGCACCCGCCCGGAACACGAGGACCGAGACCCCACGGCGGAAGAGTGGACTGAATTCGAGAACCACAGCCCTAATTCCTGCCGCCTGGCCGGCCATTCAGTAGTGCAGTTAAACCGGAGCTGTTCAATGTGGAAGAAGAGCAGATCAACGTAGAAATCATCGCCGTCGACGTCCAAGCGGACCTGCCTGCCAACGAAGGGGAAGCCTGGCCCGAGTTCTTGGAGGGTTTCGGTGATTCTGCCAGTAAGGGCATTCTCCAGGTCTCGTTCGGCGACTTCACCGGATAGGCCCAGGAATTCAAAATTGTAGGGGTCTTGCGCCATTTGCTTGGCCGGCTCGGAATCTGGAGCAGCCAGCTGGCGGGTGAAGTTCGACGGTGCAGCGTCCTTGCGCTCCATCGAGCGGTTCATCATCATGTTCAGCAGCACGTTCCGGGACCACCCGTACCGGACTGCCGCGGCGGCGTACCAGTCACGCTCCTCGCCGGTTGCCGCCTTGTCCAGAATCGTTCTGATGTGGCCCCACGGCAAATGTGCCACAACCTGTGGCGCATCTTCAACCGCGCCCCAGGCCCGCACCATCGCAGTCATGTACCGCAAGTTCCGGGCGGACAGGCCCTTCATGTCCGGGAACGCGGACCGCAGATCGTTGGCCAGCCGGTTAATGACGCCGCCTCCCCAGCCCTGCATGTCCTGGCGTGTAAGAATGTCCTTGCCCAAGGACCAGTGAGCTCGATGAGCAGAGCGTTGACCGCCCGTTGCGCCTTGATCCTTGCATTCGTGACACGTGTCTTCAAGGCGTACAGCAGGTCCGCGTAGTCCGCCGGCAGGGCGATATCTGAAGTCGTGCCTCAACCCCACCGATCCGGAATTGTGCCGCAGGCTGTGGCACAAATTAGCAGCCGGTCCCGGACCTCCTGGCGTTCCAAGCCCCGCGTTCCAGTGTTTTTCCCTTGCCGGTCTGCTTGGCCATTTTCGATGTCCTCTGGCCAGGGAGGGCTTCTGCGGCCGCCGACGCCGGCGTGCCTTGGTGTTTGTCCGCCAAGTGTCGGGAGACGACCGCCTCGCGGTCACATTTTCCTTCGAGGCTTTCTGCCAGCTGCTGACGCCTTTCCAGGGAGTCGTCGGCCGGTCCGGCGTGGCCATTTCGAGCAGCATCCTGCCTGTTGGCGCTGGCAATCGCGGCGCCGGTTACTGCTTCGTCGCTGCGTGCGGCTGAGGCTTTGGTCCGTTCGTTTTCGGCCTCAAAGCGGGCTTGCTGTGTCCGGGCTCCTCGGCAGGGTCCGGACTGCCCCACAAGATTTGCCACGTGCTCGGCGGAACCCTTTGGCCTGCCTCATGCCCAGACGCACGCCGTCGTGCTGCCCTATGTGCTGGCCTGCAACGCCCCCGCCGTGAGTGAACTCGCGGGCAGGCTTGCCCCAGCCTTGGGTTATTTACCGGATGACGCCCGAGAACATACGGACCAGGCTGGCCTGGACGAGTTGCCCGCCGGCCACAGACCTGACCGGGCTTCCGCTGCCTTAACGGTGCTGCAGGACCTTACGCGGTCGTCGACGCCCCGAGCAGACTATCTGACTATGGCTTCACCCCGCCGGCAACGGCGACGCTGTGGCGGGTTGTCACCGCGACTCCGGCTTCTAACCTCGTGCGGGTGACCCGGCAGGGAAACACGTCCCTGCCGGAGCATGCGCTACTTGGCATCCCGCCATCTTGGAAACCACCTCACTCCCATATCCAACATTAGAACGACGAACACCGCGTGAGAGATGCAATAACGGTGCCAGCGGGGAACAGGCCGTGGTTAGCGGAAAATCGTCGCCTCCGCCGACACCCCTCCCGACGAGCGGCCGAATCCGAAGCCGGCAGCGGTAAGGCCAGAGGCCTGGTCTTTCATCCGTCCACCACGCCAACTTCAACAGGACCGACGGATATGGAACCGTTCTCTTGGAGTCTGTCGAACGCTCAGCGCAGCAAATCGAGAGGATGGGCGGCCCCGTCCCTGGGACTGAGCCGTCAGCGCCTCAACCACGAACCCAGATGGTTTCTAACGGCTGGGGCTGATTCCCCACAAGTGGTCGCATGTGGAAAGATCCCTATGCGCCAGTATGAACAGCCAAGCTGAGACGGTCGACGCGGTGCATTGCGTCGGCCGCTCTCACGAGGGCCAGGTGCGAGAAGGCCTGGGGAAAGTTGCCAGCCATCCTTTGCTCCTTCACCGCGTACTCTTCACTAAGCAGGCCGAGCTCGTTGGAAAACCCCACCAGCTTGTCCATGAGAATTGTGGCATCAGCCTTGCGGCCTGTGCGGGCGTACTGTTCCACAAGCCAAAACGAGCACGCAAGGAAAGGGTGCTCTCCGGGATCCAGCCCGTCGACCCCGCTCTCGGTACGGTAGCGCAGCAATAGACCGCCGTCGGTGAGGAGCTCCTTCTCCAGCCGAGCGACGGTACCCAGCATGTGCTCATCGTCGTAGGCAAGGAACCCAACCTGGGGCAAGACCAGTAAGGCCGCATCGGTTTGACCTCCGCCGTAGGTCTGCGTGAATGAGTTCAACCCCGAGTCGAATCCCTCGCGCAAGATCTCATCCCTCAGCCGCTCGCGGAGATGTTCCCAATGACCAGCGGCACCGCTCATTCCGTGGTCCCGTACAGCCCGGATACCGCTGTCAAAGGCAGCCCACATCATCACACGGGAGTGCGTGAAGTACTGGGCATTGCCGCGCATCTCCCACAGACCAAAGTCCCGGTCCTCAATGTGTTTCTCAACAAATCCCAAAAGAAGGCGCTGAAGGGCCCAGGAGAAGTGGTCTTCCTTGCCTCCCGCCAGACGCAGCCTTTCCAACGCCACCATGACCTCACCGACGACGTCGGCCTGGAACTGGGCGACGGCGGCGTTTCCAATCCGCACAGGCTTGGAATTCCGGTATCCGGGCAGATGGCCAAGCTCCCTCTCAGGCAAATCCCGTTCGCCGCCAACGCCGTACATGATCTGCAGACCTTCCGGATCACCCGCGATGGCTCGAAGCAGCCAATTACGCCACTGAAGCGCCTCCGTTTCATAGCCGTGGGTCAGCATCGATTCCAGTGTCAGTGCGGCATCCCGTAACCAGCAGTACCGGTAGTCCCAGTTCCGCGGGCCGCCGAAGTCCTCGGGCAGGGATGTCGTCGGTGCTGCGACGATGCCACCCGTTTCATAGTGCGTCAGGGCTCGCAGTACCAACAATGAACGCTTTACCGCATCCCCGTATGCACCGTCCTGGCGACAATGGCCACCCCAGCGGGCCCAGTAACTAACCGCTTGGTCGAGTGCATGGTCGACATCGAGGGCCGTCGGAACCTCGCTGTGGGAGGGAAACCATGTCAGTTCGAAATCGACAGTTTCGCCCTTTGAAACAGCGAAATTTCCCTCGTGCCCGTGCGCATAAGCCTGCGGAAGGTGCGGTCCCCGAAGAGCTATCGCATCCGGACCGGCCATGGCCATAAGTATGGCTGCCTCAGGATCTGCATGATCGCGTACACGACTCGCCCAGGGCAGAACCGTGGCATAGCCGGGTCTGATAATGAGCTGCTGGTGCATCTCAACGGTTCCGTCCAGCCCCGTGATGCGACGCAGGAGCGATGAGCGGCCGAACCCTACCGGCATGAAATCCGTAACCAAGACTCGTCCCGAGACAGTTTCCCAGGTTGTTTGAAGCACAAACGTCGAATCTACGTAGTGCCGATCAACAACGGCAGCGCCCGGATAGCTGGGGGCCAACAGCCAGCGACCGTGCTCCTCGGTTCCTACGAGAGCGCTAAACAACGAGGGGGAGTCGAAACGGGGGAAACAGAGCCAGTCCACGCTACCGTTTCGGGAGACGAGAGGCCCGGTTTGGAGGTCCGAAAGCAACGCATAATCCTCTATGGGAGCAGCCATGGCTTCACTCAACCACAACTGATTCAGATCGCGTAGGGTCCGTGCAAAGGAAACGCTATTAAGCCTAAACACAAGCATGAGTACGGGGAAGGAGCGGACCACACAGATAAGCGGAAGCTTCGAGAGGGGGAACGTAACAACACCTGGCGAGCCATTCCGCGTTCATATTGCATTCGCTCCCCCGCAAACACTGGGCTCCCGCTGAAACGTGCGGAGTCCGGGCCGATCCGGCACCAGTACGACCCGATCCGAAGACCAAAATGTGCACGATGTACACACCCCATTGGGCCGGCTCAGAGCATTGCCACCGCACTTCCCAGACCGGGTTACGGCTCTTTCGTGTTCTGCGCCAGCAGCCTTCCGGATCGGAATGCCGACCGCAGCATAAGATGCCCTCTGACGCGGCAAACAAAAGATCCGATGTCGGCGTCGAAGGACCAGCCAAAAATGCTTGATCCATTCGAAAGCCGCCTCGGACGCAAGTAAACTCCTCAAGACATCCACCACCCGCATGGCAAGACGGAAACTCATTTCTGAAAGGACACCATGGAACTGCTGTGGGAAATCGCAGGTTGGGCAGGGGCGGCTGCGATCCTAAGTGCATATCTGGCTGTCTCCATGGGCTGGGTGAGGGCGGGCAAGCGCTTCCAGTCCGCAAACCTCGTCGGTGCTTGTGCCTTCATTGTCAACGGCGCATTCCACGAAGCATGGCCTTCCGTGGTCACGAATGTAGCGTGGTTCCTCATTTCCGCCGTCGCTCTTCTTCGGATGCGTTCGGCAGGCCTGCCGTCGGAGGCAGCCCTTGATACCCAGACTGTTCAATTCCCCGGCCTTCCTGACACAACCGGCCAACTAGCAGTTGTTGAGACCCTCACTGGTTCCGCTTACGGCGATGCTGACGGACAACGTCCACTTGGATGATCCGGCCCCTTCTTTGATCTAGCGGTGACGCACGGTGAGTACTTCACCGGCCGACTGCCGAAGGTGTTCTGCGGCTTCAGCCACTCGCCGAGCCCGTTCCGTATCCGACGCCGTACTCGTCACAGACACTAGATGAGTGAGTCCGTATTCGTTTAGTGGTCGTAGGCGATGAGTGAGCGTTTGCGGGGCGCGTCGATGTGCCAGTTGTGCCAGATACCGGCGGCGAGTGCGAAGAGTCTGGCCGCGACTCTGGCATAGACCCCGGCGAGGGTCCGTCCGCCGTGCTGTTCAAGGGTGAGTTGACCTTTGAGGGTGTCGAAGACGGATTCGATCCATTGCCGGATGCCGCCGAAGTTCCCGAAGCGGTGCTTCTCGTCTTTGCGGTCGGGCCGGATCAGGGTGGCGCCGAGATTTTCTGTGATGAATTGTTCGAACTCCCGGCCGGCGAAGCCTTTGTCGC
>NZ_FNJS01000060.1:0-10113 GCF_900104405.1 Arthrobacter sp. ok909
ATCGGGTGCGCGTACGGGCTGTCATCGGCCTCCTCGCGGACGAACACCAGGGCGCGCATCAGGCGCCGGCCCTCGTTGTCTTCACCGAAGTAGCCCACGGACCACGGCTCGAAGCAGACCAGGGACATGTCGGTGATGCCCCGCTTGGCCAGGGCGGCCTGGACCTCGGGGTTCTTCCGGCAGCTCTCTTCACCCTCGGCGAACTCATCCAGCATGAACGGAGGCTGGATGTTCGCGGCCAGCTGCGTCCACTTCGAGACGATGCCCGAATCAAGGTCGACAATCGCTTCGTAGGAACGTCCCTCGGCACGGTTGACCAGGACCGCATCAGCCTCGCGCACCGTCTGAGCGCCGCTCCGCAGCAGTTCCTTCTCCGGCTCGCGCAGCTCAATACTGATAAAGCGGAACGACTCCGCCGCGGCCTGGCCACCCTTCAGGATCGAAGCCGCCCGGGAAATCTCGGCGCGGGACAACGGATCCAGAGGGTGCGATACCCCTACAACGATCTCGGTTTCAATGTTAAGAGTCATGGTTTTCTCCTTGATTGGTTCTTTTAGGACGAGGGATCCCTATGGCCTGGCAGACGAATTGCCCCGTGAGATGTGTGGGGTTTGGCGAATAGGTGGCAGACCACTCATGTGCTTGAAACCTGCCCGGAGGACGCCGAGCCTGGACGGCTGCAGTTGGCCTGCAAGATCCTGACCCGGCAAACCGGTATCCCTTAAGTTGCTAAGGGCCAGTGGAGCTCTACCCTGAACTCCACCCGCGTGACGCCGGTCACGTGTTCCTCTTGACTGCCAAGCTACGTCAAATAAATCATTTAGTCTAGCTTTTTTTATAGGTATTCTTATGCGTCGTTTTCGTTCGGAACAGTCGTGTTCCGGTCGATATGGGCCCCAAGACGGGGCCGATCCGTTGGTTAGCGGGCCAGCAGCCAATCAGATGCCGCTTTGCGATAGCGGATGATGCCTTTGTATTCGGCCATGTCGTCGGGTAGCTCGGCCAGCACATGACCCATTTTTTCCCGCCACGCAGGTACCCGGGCAATGTCGGTGAGGGGCAAGAGGTGGGTCCGGACCAGGAACAGCAGGGCACCGGAGTGCGGGAGACGGATCAAGTGCTGCACTTCCACCCGCAGATGGAGCTTCTCCGGCATGGCAGGGTCGTCGGCTATGGTGCTGCGGTCCGGGCCCCATTCAGGGTAGGTTTCGGTGGAGGTGTCCATACGCCGGCCGATGGTCATCGTCCAGTTGGTCCGCCGGAATTGTTCCCCGGGCTGCAGGCGCAACAGGAACTGCTCAGCCCGGCTGATGATGCGTTCTTCCTTTACCCGCGGGACGGGGTGGTGGATTTCGAGGAAGTTCATGCCGACATCGAATCCGAATGACCAGTCGGCGGCGAACGTCACGAGGCCGGCATCCAGCCACAGCGTATCTTCACGGACGTCAAGAAGAATGATGTCGTCCTGGATCTGGCTGCCGAGGAACCGCATTGGCCCCTCCGGCAGTGAACTGTCGTCGCCAACGGTGAATTCCACCTCGAGATTCTGCAGGCCATTACGCCAGCGGCAGCTGTTTCCTTCCCGCTGGAACGACATCGTATCCGGGTAATCTTCCGCCATGGAGGACAGCAGGGTGGTCAGGGCGTCCCATACTGCCGGTCGCATGTGGGGGAGGACATTCACACGGGAAGGGTCGCGGCTCAGCACCTTGGCGCGCTCGGCAAGTTCGTCCAGATAATGTTCGTCGATGTCCACCAAATGGGCTCCCCAGGCGCCGGCTTCTGTCGGTGCTGTCTTGGTGGCCGGTTCGACGTTCGCGCTGTACCGGTAGGTGTCGGAGGCAAAAGGAAAGGGAAAGCGCCTGATCCGTTCCGGGAGGAGGGCGGCGTGAGGATCGATATCGATGATTGTGCTACTCAAAGGTCCAACTCCAATTCTGGGTCGTTGCTACGCGAAACGCAGCACATCATGGTGGTGTTCGCTGCTTTTTCCTGGTCGGACAGGTAAAGGTCCCGGTGCTGAGGTGCGCCGCGAAGTACCGGGAGGACGCATTCGCCGCAGATGCCTTTGCGGCACATATGGGGGATGGTTTTCCCTGCTGTTTCGAGCGTCTCCAGCAGCGAAACGCCGGCCGGAACTTCCAGGCGAACGCCGCTGCGTGCCAGATGCACCGTAAAAGGTTCGCCCGCATCCAGTTCGGCTGCGCCAAAGGCCTCTGAATGGAGGCGGGCGGATGACCAGCCTTGGCTGCGGGCCTCTTCGAGGACCGCATCCATGAAGACAACCGGACCGCACACGTAGAGGTGGGTTCCGAGCGGCTGCGTTATAAGTGCATCCGCCAGAACGTCTTGGAAACTGCCCCGGTCAGTGCACTCGACCAAAGCGGTCAACCCCGGCCCCAGCAGTTCCCGCGCTTCCGCCACGTGGGCGCCGGCGGCTGGCCGGTGCACGTAGATCATTGATGCTGTGTTGCCCCGTTCCACCGCGGCCCTGGCATGCGAAAGAATCGGCGTGATCCCGATTCCTGCAGCAACAAGCAGATGATGTTTCGCCGTTGATGCGGGGGCAAAGGCACTCCGGGGGCGCGAAACGTTAACCCGGTCACCGACGGAGAGCCGGTGCATGGCCACGGAGCCGCCGGCACCTTCTTCGACCCTCAGCACAGAGATGTTGTATTCGGATGGCGCGTTGCCTGAACCTGTCAGCGAGTATGCATTGACGCCGCTCCCGTATTGGACCACCAGGTGGCTCCCCGGGACATAGGAGGGCAACCGTCCACCTTCCGGAGCAGCCAACGCAATGCTGACAATCGATTCCGTCTGACGGCTGACTTTTGTCACCTCCAGATGGAGGCCTCCCTCCACCGCCGGGTGGACATGGGGCTGGAGCGCTATGGCGGTCATGCTGCCTCCTCGGCATGGGCTGAGTAGCCTAGATATGCGCCTCTTCGTCGGGAAAAGTGGTCAGTGATGCTCAAGGTGGTCGCGCATCCTTGGCACTTCACCTCGGTGCCGGCTGCCCCATCGATGGTGGTGGCAAGGCAATGCGGGCAATAAACTAACCGGGGTCCGGTTTCGTGAGGCAGGAGTGTTACCTCCTCGCCCAGAAGTCCGCAGTCCGCGGCGGCTGCGGCGGCTGCTCGGATGTCCGTCGGGGGGCCTGCGAGCACAAGGCGGACGCCTACACGGGAACTGCTGAACACGGACATGAGTTCCGAGAGGGTGTCGGCGGTTGCTGCTTCGAAATGGAGATCGTAGCGGGGCTGGCTATCGGCGTCTGGAACTGCGGTGTCATCTGTGGATCCGAAGAATACACAGATGACACCGCGGAAACCAGGTTCCAGGCCGGTGCCGGCTGCTGACGGCGTGGACGCGGAACGCATGGTCGGTCCTTACGGTGCGAAGGTGCGGTCGCCGGCGAAGAACCCCAGACCGTACTCGGGGGTCTCGAACTTGACGGTGGTGCCCTTGGGGAAGAACAGCACATCGCGTTCCTTGGCGTGCGTCACGTCTCCCGTCGTCTGGTCCGTGAGGATGAATTCACCCTTGATGACGACCTTCATTTCGTCGTAGGTGTACGTGTACACCAGCGGATCTGAAGCCTTCAGCTCGAAGAACCCGGCGCACATGACCGACCCCTCGGGGTTGTGGAGGGAGTCACCGATCGCAGCGACCGTCCCAGGCTCGTCCATCGACGGCAGTCCGATGAAGCCGTTTTCTACCTTGTGGATGGATCCGGCCTTGCTCAGTGTTCCTACGAGGGTGGTTTCCATGGTCTCTCCCGTGAATAGTGTTTATGAAAGATTTGTCAGAACTTTTCATCTTTTGGTGCATAGAAGACTGCGCTGACGATCAAGTCAGAACCCCGGTTTGGGTTTCGGGGAGGAATCTTCTGCAAACCGGCATCCTCTAATTTCCGGAGGCCGAGCCACGCTCCGCTCCGAGCCCTGCCGGTGTGATGCCAGTCACATACGTTCTTCCATATGCAAAACTACGCTACGGAATTCATCTAGTCCAGTCTTTTTTAGGAATATTCACTTTCGAGGTTCAAGTTAATATTTCCCACAACAGTTGACATGTGGGGCCTGAGGCGCCGGAGTCATCGTCGCCGGCGCCATTTGTCACCTTCATGAGACCTGTTTGGCCAGTCATGGAATCGTCGGGCGTGTTGTGCCGGGTACACCGATAGTCCCAGAATCCCATTCCTGCGGATCTGAGCGTTCTCGGGCTTCATTCCAGGCCCGGATGCTGTCTTCCCGGACGACGCCGGACGTGCTGTGAGCGGGATGCGGCCCTGCTGCAGGACGCGCATGCGGTGCCGTCCTGGCCGCTGCGGGACATGACCCCCTACGAGGCGCCCAGCCCGCAGGCGGCCTGAGAACCCCGCGCCCCAGTCGGCCGTCCCCTCCGCCGGTCGCTGCCGCCTGCTTGGAAACCGGCGCTTCCGCAATCAAGAAAAACCCACCCGACCGCTTGACAAGGGAAACCCCCGCCGACCGCGCGGCCATTCGTGTACACGGCAGCCGAACAGACATGCTGAAAGATCCACCGTCATGCTGGAAAGGTGAATGTCTCGACAAACTCTGCGAGCCTGAACGCCAGGCTTGGCCCGTGCCGTCTTTGACGCATCGGCCACCTAGTTCAGAGGTCACGGACACAACCGGTAACGCGATCCTCCGGCACAAAACGCCCAAGAAAAGAGTGCCTACGGTGGAACAAGCAAGGGCCACAGAATCCCGGCCACAGAGACGGGAAGGCAGACCGCTACTTGACCGGTCTGCCTTCCCGTCGTGGAGAGATTAGATCAGTGCGGGTGCAAGCTGATCGTCCTCATCAGCATCAGCATCAGCGTCAGCAGAGACCGGCACGGCTGCCGCATGTTCTTCCAGCACACCCGTTCGGTGCCTGATACGCAGCCTGTACAGCAGGAGACCGACCACAACGACGAAGCCGACGAAGATAACCCCACCCCACTGGAAATACCATTCGAACGGAGGCACGGAGTTGTAGATCTCCGGCCGAGGCCAGATCAGGTTGACGGTCATTGCGGCTCCCCACACCACAGCAATGAGATTGACGACAAAGCCCCACTTACCCAGGCTGAAGCCTGTCTCTGTCCCATCGTCAGCCAGCGGCCACTTATTCAGGAACCTGTTACGGAGCATTGGAGCGGTGACCAGCAGGTAGGCCAGATAGATCAGGACGATTCCAATGCTGGAAAGAATCGTAAAGATGGCGGGCTGATCAATATTGATAAGCAACGGGACGATCGCGATAACGCCAGTGGTGATGGCCGCCGCCGTGGGGGTCTTACGAACCGGGTGGACTCTCGCAAGCTGGCGGCTGAATGGCAGGTTATTGTCCCGCGCCATGGCGAACATCATGCGGATGGCCGCAGCATGGATGGCGAGGCAGCAGACCGTGATTGCCACCACTACGCAGACCAGGAACGCCTTGCCGAAGGGTCCTCCGAGGACCGACAGGAGAATGTACTGCAGGCCTCCGTCTGCTTCCCCGAGCTTAGGGTCGGAGAGGTCCGGCGCAGCGAGGAGAGCAGCGAGGAGCAGTGCTCCACCCAGGACGAAGGACGCCGTTACGGCCCTGATGATTGCCCTTGGCGCGGTCTTCTTCGGGTTCTTGGTTTCTTCTCCGAGGGAACTGGCGGTGTCGAAACCGTACATGGCGTAGCCGGAGGCCATAGATGCGATAAGGAAAACGCCGAAGTATCCGAGGGGCTGGCCTTGGCCTAGCCCCCGGGTGTCGAATACGACCTCAGGCCCGCGCACTGCGTGAAATGCCAGGGCGAGGACCAGGAATACAGCCGCGAAGAGTTCAACAAATACGCCGATGCTGTTGAGCTTGGTCAACAGCTTGACGCCAAACGCATTCACAAGTGTGCTGAATGTGATCAGGATCGTTGCAAGCAGGACGCCGTTGACCGCGAAGTCGTAGGGGCCGGTTCCGTCACCTACCAGCTGGAAGCCTTGCCAGATCTGCGGCATTGTAATCTGAAGGGACAGTGCCACAGCGCCGATTGTGACGATTGACGCGGTCAGCATCAGCCAGCCTGCCATCCATGACGTCGTTTTCGAGGCAAGCTGCTTGGCCCAGTTGTATACGGCGCCGGCGACCGGATACCGGCCCGAGAGCTCGGCGAAGCAGAGCGCGACCATAAGCTGGCCAACGAATACTAGGACCCAGGTCCACCAATAGGCCGGTCCTGCGTTAGCGTAACCGAAGTAGAAAAGCTGAAAAACACTAGTGAGGATAGAAATGTAGCTCACGCCAGCCGCGAAGCTGGCAAATTTGCCGATACTACCGGTCGAGAGCGACTGCTTGTAGCCAAAGTCACTGAGACCGCTCGTGTCGTGGTCCTTGAGTTGAGACATGGGGGAGTCCTTAGTCGAATCTGAACGATTGCGCCGTTGGGGTCGTTGAGGAGGTCGCCGTTGGGGTCGAATTCGCGGGGGTGTCCGTATTCGGGAGAAGTACTTTTTCATCCGGTCTGCGATCTTTGCAGGACTTCGGACCGTTCCCGCAGCGTCTCCTGTGAAACAGATCACTCTAAAGATTACAGACTTAAACCTGCATTGCAACAGTTTTTATTCATGTCAATTTTGCTGCTTCGTTGCCCACCTGTCAGGAGAGCTGTTCTCGGCCAACCTCGTCAGTCCCCTGTAGATGTTGAGGCTGGTACCGCCGGTCGTCCACGTCCAGGCCCACGAACTCCTCCGCTGAACGCACGCCGCCACCCTGGCCAGCTGGGGCCGGAAGCCGCCGTCTCCAGTCAGCGGACACGCCCGACCTTGAACGCCAAGGCTCGCAAAAGAGACAGGCATGAACCGCCCGGGCGTCGAGGTGCTCACCATCACACCGCCCAGGTTCCCCGGCGACCCCGGACCCTGACCAACCAGATCACCACGGCGTGAACTTTAACAACGGTCCACTGTCCTACTTCAGGAGGTCTGAGGCTGGGTGGTATAGATCAATGAGAGCCCCAGGTGGGGAACATCCAGAGCCAGTCGGTGCTGGTCTGGAGATCCGGATTTGATCCGCTCGCCAACCAAGTACATCCCGGAGTTGCCAAGAATGACGCGGTTGCTGGCGTTGATGAGGGCAGCATCGGCTGGGATAACGCGCAGGATTGGCATGAGGAGTGGTTCGAGGTCCTTGATCCGAATGTCGCATCCCGCCACCCCCGCAAAGTTTCCATGGACGGAAAACGGTGCCGCGAACGTAAGGATGTATTCCTCGAAGCCGAGATAATCTATATACGGGCCCCAAAGGGTCTGTTCACCTGTGGAAGCGGCGGTCGAGAAGAACGGTAGCTTCTCATAATCGTAGTATCGACTGCTGCCTGGAGTCAGGTCGAAGTCAAGCCTTCCGATGGCCCCGGAGTCCTTGCGGGACCACCATTCCAAAGCCCGACCGCCCTTCTCAACGGATTCTGCGGCGAGGAAGGTCCCGGCGCCGACAGCATAGGTGTTCTTGGTCAGGAACTCCCGTGAGAGTCCGTCTAATCCGACCAGTGCAGCCTTGTTGACCTTGGACTTGCCCGCGAGGTTTCGTTCAAGCAGGGAGGCAACGTTTCTGGAGAGTTCCTTGATCTCGGTGGAGACACCGCTGGTCCACGAAGTGAGCGCGTTGGCAGCATGTACGACTTCATTGTCGGGGTTCATTGGGCCATCCTGAGTTGATTCGGCGTAAGCCAAGGTGAGTTTCGTGATCAGGTGGAAGATGTTTCGCCTGACATGCTCAAGGAACCGTTTCCGGGCCTTCTCGGCTTGGTCCTGGGCCAGGCCCGGACCAGTTCCAAGTGTCAGCGGTCGCCGCTTCGGGGTCAAATGCTACGGCGAGGGTCACTGGCCATCCTGAATTGATTGGGCGTAACCGAGAGTGAGCTTTGTATCAATCAGGTGGAAGATGTTTCGCCTGATGTGTTCAAGGACCAGTTTCTGGGCCTTTTCGGGTTGGTCCTGGGCCACGGCCCGGACCAGTCCCAGGTGTTCAGCGGTTGCCGTTTCGGGGTCAAATGCTACGGCGAGGGGGGTCCATAGCTGTTGAACTGTTTCCTCCTGAAGCCGGATTTCGGCATTGGCAAGCCTCGGTGATTGCGCGGATACTGCCAACTCGATGTGGAAGCGGCTGTCAGCAGATGCACGCACTTCGGGGGTCACGGCCAGAACCAATGCCCGCGCAAGTTCCTGAAGACGGTCGACGTCGTGTGCTTCCGCTCGCTCACATGCCAGACGGACGGTCGCGGCGGCTATGGCGGAGTGTTCGTCGCCGATGTCGCGTATTTCCGAAATAGACGTCGAGAGAAACCACTCCCGTATGGTGTCGGTCTGGGTCCGAGGCTGATTGACGACGAAGGTCCCCCCGCTCCGGCCTCTGCGGGTCTCGACGACTCCCTGCTCGCGCAGTTCCGCCAAAGCTTCGCGAAGGGTTGCGCCGCCGACCCCAAACATGTCCGAGAGTGCCGCTTCGGGGGGCAGCCGTTCACCCACTTTGAGCAGCCCGAGGGCGATGGCCTTTGTAATTCTGTCGACAATCGCATCGGCCCTCTCGATTTCCGGCAAGGCTCGATATATCTGCGACTGGAATGAGGTCGGCGTGGCCAAAAGTCTGCGCTCCGAAAATGGGCTACGGGTGGGGGGATCTAGGCAGTCCGGGCAGTCCTGAAGAATTTTGATCCTTCAGTAGAGTCTATGCAATAAATCCTTCAACACTCTGGCTTTCCGGCCGGACTGGCCGCCCTCCCCCGGACGGTGACGAAATGGATGAAGCCATCCCCGCCCTTGCGAACCAGTCTCTCGTAATGAACCACTGGTCATGCATGTCCTGTCCATGGACCAGGTGGCGGCCGCTTTTCGACGGCCGCAGATTCTGCCACGAGCGGACAGGCCCTTCGGGCAGTCCACCGGGGACGGAAACATCAACCCATCCTAAAGTGTAGTCAGAACCGTCAGAAAACAGTGTTACCCCTGCCCGTCTGCTTCGGGATTATGGATATCAACCAGAAAGCCTCGTCCGGCCCGCTACAGGCCGAGTGACCGAATCGAAGGGGATAAATCGTGACTGCGACAGCAAATGCAACGCTCACCGGGTACAGCAGCACAGAGGACATTGTCCGCAATCTGGCCCTTGTCAGGGACGAGATCGCGGACACGGCGGCCAAGATCGAGGGGCAGCAGGTCGCCGATCTCGCCCGTCATCTCACCCAGCCGGGCCGGGTGTTCGTCGCCGGCGCGGGCCGGAGCGGCCTGGTCCTGCGGATGGCCGCCATGAGGCTGATGCACCTGGGCCTGAATGTCCACATCGCCGGTGACACCACCACTCCCGCAATCGCTTCCGGCGACCTGCTCCTGGTGGCCTCCGGATCGGGGACGACCTCGGGAGTGGTCAAGTCAGCGGAAACGGCGGCGAAGGCCGGGGCGCGTATCGCCGCGTTCACCACCAACCCGGCTTCACCGCTCGCCGGACTCGCCGACGCCCTGGTGATCATTCCCGCCGCGCAGAAGACCGACCACGGCTCCAGCGTCTCCCGCCAGTACTCCGGGTCCCTCTTCGAACAGGTCCTTTTCCTCGCCACCGAGGCCCTCTTCCAGTCCCTGTGGGACAACACCGATGTGCCCGCCGAAGAGCTCTGGCTCCGGCACGCCAACCTCGAATAACCGGGGCCCCTCAACTTCCACACCCACCGCAGTTACCTACAGAAAACCGCAGTTCCTTACAGAAAGCAGAAACACCATGAAGCTCCAAGTTGCTATGGACGTCCTGACCACCGAGGCCGCCCTCGAACTGGCCGGCCAGGTCGCCGAATACGTCGACATCATCGAACTCGGCACCCCGCTGATCAAGGCTGAAGGGCTCTCCGCCGTCACCGCCGTCAAGGCGGCCCACCCGGACAAGATCGTCTTCGCCGACATGAAGACCATGGACGCCGGCGAACTCGAAGCCGACATCGCCTTCAAGGCCGGCGCCGACCTGGTCACCGTGCTCGGCACCGCGGATGACTCCACCATCGCCGGCGCCGTCAAGGCCGCCAAGGCCCACAACAAGGGCATCGTCGTGGACCTCATCGGTGTCGCAGACAAGGTCACCCGCGCCAAG
>NZ_FNJS01000050.1:0-22991 GCF_900104405.1 Arthrobacter sp. ok909
CGGGACGGGGCCCCGCTGGAAATCGGGCGCAGCAGTTACCGTCTGACGACGGCGCAGCGGCACTGGCTCCGGCTCCGGGACGGCAGGTGCCCGTTCCCCGGCTGTAACAACCATTCCCTGGACAACGAGGCGGACCACCTCCTGGCCTGGGCCGACGGCGGCACCACCGGGATCGCCAACCTGGGCCAGCCGTGCCGGAAACATCACCGCCTCAAACACTCCTCGGCCTGGACACCGAGCGGGGCCTCCACATCCAGCCCGCCGGGCTGGATTTCACCGGCACGGCGCTACTACCCGGCCGAGCACCAGGACTGGGAACCGACCCGCTGGCCGGACCACATCCCGATCACGGGCACAAACACAAACCCACGGGCGGAGCGAGCCGTGCCCGCGCATCCGGAACCGGAACTGCCCCCGGATCCCTTCCCCGACTGGCACCACTTCACGGCCGGGCACCCATTCCCCGCCGCGAACACGGACGACCCCGGCTGGCCGGCGCCCCTCGACGACCCCATCCCGGAAGACGCCCTGTACCAATCTGCCTGAACGACCGGCTGCGGGCCGATTCCGATCTTGGGCCTGAACTTAGACTTGCCTGACTATGTCGACCGAGATCTCCAACGCGGGAATCGTTCCTCGGTTCTCCAGCCAGTGAACGGTGTTCCGGTCCTCGGGCCAGCCCACCCCCGGCCCGTAGTCCGTAGTAACTCCATTCCTATGGTCGGTAATCGTTCCTTGCAAGATGTAGACGATGCCCGGTCGGTCCACATGGTCGTGCACTGGGCCGAAGACTCCCCCTGGCTCGAAGGTCACCATACGCATTCGAAGCTGGCGCCCGGCCATACCCTCGATCTCAGGGCCGAGGTCAACCGTCGCAAGTAGCTCCGACGTGACAGCTTTCGTCTCGGGTACCGCCTGGTCTTTGCTCATCGCGCTTCCTCTCTGCACTTCCAGGGGCTAACGTTCGACCTTCAACACGAGCTGATCTCCGGATTGACGTGCCCGACGTCACGTCATTGAACCATGGAACCGGAATCGGCGTCCGGGACTTTTCCAGATTCTTTGACCCTCGGGGTTTGGCCAACACCCCTCTTCAACCGCATCCCCGAATGCGCTCCTCACGGCGCAGGCTGACCGCTTTCCAAGTAGGCTCAACCTCACAATTGATGAACAGGAGGCCGAGGTGGCCGAGACGACGGTGGACGACGTGATGGCCGAACTGGCCGAACTTGAGGACCCGAGGGCACTCGTGGTGAACGAGAAACACGGTGACGATCACGGTGTGAACCTCGGCAAACTGCGCGCACTCGCGAAGCGGCTGAAGACCCAGCAGGACCTCGCGCGCCAGCTTTGGGAGACGGATGACACCGCTGCGCGACTGCTGGCGATCCTGATCTGCCGCCCGAAGGCGTTCGAACGTCAAGAGTTGGACTTATGTTGCGCCAGGCGCGCAGCCCCAAGGTGCACGACTGGCACGTGAACTACGTGGTGAAGAAGACCCCGCACTCCGAAGAGTTGCGCCTGGCCTGGTTGGCCGATCCGGATCCAGTAGTGGCTAGTGGCGGCTGGGCGCTGACCAGCGAACGCGTGGCGAAGAAGCCCGAGGGCCTCGACCTCGCAGGACTGCTCGACGTCATCGAGGCGGAGATGAAGGACGCCCCGGACCGCCTGCAGTGGGCGATGAACCACTGCCTGGCTCAGATCGGGATCGAGCATGCCGAGCACCGCGCCCGCGCCATCGACATCGGCGAGCGCCTGGGGGTGCTCAAGGATTATCCGACTCCCCCAAACTGCACGTCTCCGTTCGCGCCCATCTGGATAACCGAATTGGTGCGCCGACAGCACGACAAATAGGAGCGTTCGCGCTCGACTGCGACCCCTTGCTACCTTTTGACGGCAATCGAGCAAATCCGCCGGAAGCACGCCATAGTGGGACGCCTCGAGCCCCGAAGGAACGTATCCGGCTGGGCTGCGCCACGCGCGGATGCGGCAACATTCCGGCCCTCTGCGCATCTCGCTCTTGCTCTCTGCGCCCGCTGCGCGTAAGAGAAGAGCATGGGTTCGCAACGAGACGTCCTCCGCGGACGCGTGGCGGTCGTGACTGGCTCGACACGCGGTCTGGGGTTTGCAATGGCCCGGCTGCTGGGGCATCAGGGCGCGACGGTGGTGCTGGCGTCCAGGTCGGAAGTGGACGTCGCGACCGCCGTCGAGCGGCTGCACACGGAAGGGATCGCGGCTTCCGGACGTCACTGCGACACCGGTGAGCTGGCCGACGTCGAGGCCCTGCGCGACGAGGCCTTAAACCGCGGGACGCTCGGCATCTGGGTCAACAACGCCGGAGCCTCCGGTGTCTACGGGCCCACGGCGTCCACGCCGGTCGATGACTTCACGCGGGTGGTGCGCACGAACATCCTCGGCACGTTCCACGGGTCGAGGGTTGCGTTGCCCGTGTTCCTCGGCCAGGGCCGCGGCGATCTCGTCAACGTCTATGGCCACGGCGACCAGGGGCCGGTCGCGCTGCAGAACGCGTATGCGTCGAGCAAGCGTTGGGTCCGCCAGTTCACGGAGACGTTGCGGCTAGAGACCAAGGGCACCGGCGTCCGGGTGCATGGCATGAATCCGGGCCTGGTGATGACCGACATGCTGGGGCACGTCACGTCCCAGCCTTCGTACGAGCATCGACTGGGCGGCCTGCAGGTCGTCGTCGGGCTCTGGGGGCAGACCCCTGACGATGCCGCGCACCCTCTCCTGGACCTCGTAACGTCGGACGTCGCCGAGTTTAGGTATCTGACCAAGAGGACCATGGTGACCCGCGGGGTGCGCAACGTGCTGGCTGGGCGCCTCCGTCGCGCCAACCGCATGCCCCTGGACGTCACCGTCCTGGACACGAACCGCCAGGACTGACTGGGGCGGTTGCTCCGTCCCTCAACCCTTGCGCTACCCGCGCTCCTTGGATCCCGCAGGGGTCAGTCTGATGGATCACCCATCCCAATTCAAACTGCCATAATCACTCCCGAATGGCCTAAGCAATGCGCTAATGGTCGACCAGAAGCAGCGTCAACAAACGCCCTGCACCCCGAAGGAGGCAAGGCCGTTCCACCTACATGAGCCCTGTGCTCGCCTGGTCCGCGGGGTCCATGATGACGCTCTTCCAGCTGGCAGCCCTGGCGCGGCACATCTCTGGGAAGGGAGTGCGACATCTATGAAGAGGACCGCATTAGAGCCCAGCCGTCATCACCCACACCGGCCCATGGACATCCTCGCCGTCAGCGAAGACCGGACACGGCTGCTAGTCATCGAGCTGAAAGGAGGACGTGCCAGCGACGCGGTCGTTGGCACGTCCGGCGCCGCACGGGGTTTGTCCAGCAGATGCTGCTCAAACCAGGGCAGACTCACCGGCCAGAGCCTCGTACTGTCCACAGGGCCTTGTCGCCCGGTCCGCCAAGGGCCGCAAGGCTCTGTCGTCCCGCCCCGCCTCGCCCGTAGCCTGCACGTGTTTCGCTGCCGCGGGACTAACCGGCAAAAAACGAAGGATGGCTTGACATGGTTGGATTTCGAGTCGGACTGACCGGCGCAACGGCCGCAGTGGCCTTGACAGCGGCCCCCGGGTACGCAAACGGATACCTCCCGGCGGTCATGAGCCAGCTGAAGCCCGGACAACTCTAGGCCCGCGACGCCAAGCCCACGAAGCCTTGGCCATCCACCTGGGCCCCCTCAATTGTCCCGCCACAGCCGGCTGGCCCGCCGCCGCACCCGTCATGCACGGCTTGGAGGATCTCGCGGAACCCTCCGCGGGATGACCGGCCTGCGGTGGGCTGGGCGGCAGAGTCATTCGGCCCCATCTTCAATGCGCTGCTGGCGCAGTCGAGATGAGGCGGGTCAGGTTCGGCACTGCGGACGACGCCGCATGACCGTATCGATGCAACAGTGCGAGCTTCTCCGTGTCGTCCGGCAGGACCTTGCGCGCCAAGCCAGAGAACCCGTCCAGCCTGGAGTGCACGATCCAGTCCATGAGCCGGGCATCGCGCCTCCAACGGCCTTGGTTGACCAGATTCATCAGCATCATGCTGAGCCAGTCCTCGGGAGCATCAGACATCGGGATGGGCGTACAGATCTCATTCTTCTCGGCGTCTCCGTCGAACGACACTTCTACATGCGCGATTAAGGCGGCGCTGAACGTCGGCTGGAGTGCCCGGACCATCTGTGGCGTGATCCTCCGCCCAGCGAACACCGGAACAGCTGCCCGTCTTTCGACCCCCCTGGCGGAACAATCAATATACAGACGCTGTGGATCTGACTCCACTGACCCGCGTTCTAGAAGGATCCGGCCGCGCTCAATACTCTGGACGCGGCCCATGCGGACAACATTCTTGATTTGCCGGAGCACTTCGAGCTCCGCCAGTGACACTATGGCGCCGTGATACATGGTCGGGGTGACGTCCGTATTCAATCGCAGGAGCTGTCCCGTGGCTTCAAGCCGGACGAAGAGATCGTCGATCGTTTCCGCATTCGCCGCGACCTCTGCCTGAATCGCGAACGCGCCGAATGTTTGCTCGAAAAACTCTTCGCCGGGCTGCAAATTCGCCCGGTTCTGCAGCCACGGGTCGCGCGGCATGATCCAGCAAATGTCGTCCGGGGAAACCTGATTGTCCAACAGCCAGAGGCAAGCATCGATAGCGGTCTTACCGGCGCCGATCACGACGTACCCCGTCGGCGGCCACTTCACGCGGGCCAGTGCGTTCGGGGGCACGCAGTCTAATTCGGCGGCCACCCGATACTTGGGCGGCTGGGCGGAGGGCACGGCGGTATTCAGGTGGGAGGTGTCGACGACCTTGTCACGCACGTGGGGTTCGGCCTTCTTGCCGCTCGTGAGCGAGGTGAGTAGGTGGCGCTCGTCGAAGTCGCCATCGTATTCACACATCGGAAAATAGCGAAGCCGGCCTGACGCGACAAACTCACGCATCAGCCGCTCGTAGTAGAAGAGAATCGAGGCGCTGCTCGCGCGTTCGCACATGCCCAAGTTGAGCACTGTCGGGTCGCGCAGGCCGTCACCCAGGTCACGCGAGTTCACTCCGTAAGTGGCCGACGCCTGATGCAACTGCAGGAAGGGATACGCATCATTCCAATGTCCCCCCGGGGCGTGGTGGCGATCCACGACGATCATGGAGTGGTCCGTCTCGTGAAACAGCACGTCTGCAAATGCCATGCCCACCGCGCCGCTACCGACGATCAGGTAGTCGGTCTCAATCGAATCTAAGCCCATCATCAGTCCCCCGAACCCCACAGCTCGTCGTCACGACGTCGAAACGGCAGAAGCGAGATGGAGACGAAACAGTCCCCCTGACGCTCACAGCCAACCCGACTTCGAGCACACGTCCATGATCGCATCGGCGGACGAAACGCCACAACGCCAGGCCGCCCAACTGTACGTCCCATGGAGATTGTGAACGGCGCGGAGTGGTGTAAGAATCGAGGACCGCCGGCATCGAAGTGGGCTACCACACGCGCTCGATGACGAGGAAGTCCTCGTGCCGCCGACGCCTCCGGCGACTTCTTCCCACGAGTTCTGTCAGTGACCGCCTTGCCGCTGCACCCTTCAACCCGTTCCTGCCTGAACGCCCTAGTCAGGATCTGCGTGACGGGCCTATTTGACGGCCTAGAGCCTGAGGTCTCTTCTCGGCGGTGACCCAGTTGCGCGCGATTGCCTTCTGCGCCGCGGTAAGGGTGACAGCCGGCCGGGCCGAGATCCGCGCCGGAGAAACGACCGACGCGAAGCTCGCCAGCAGCAACCTCGCACTTTAGCGCCGCAGAAGTTTGTCCGCCCCCGTCAGTGTCCTGGCCGGGGTGCTGCTTTTTTGGTGCCAGCAGCGTTACGCTGACGCGATGAAGAACCGGTCCCTGCCGCGGCTGCTGCTGACGCTGCTGCCGGCGCTGGTGCTCGCCGCGTCCGGCTGCACCCCGACAGCGTGCCCTGCCGTCGGCTTCGTCAACCTGGGCCCGGTCGAGCTTGACCTCTCCGGACTCCCGGCCGGCACGTCCGTATCCGCTTGCTTCGGAACCGGAGACCGCTGCGACCCGGTGCCGGTCACCCGCGACGGCTCCGGCCGGTGGATCGTTCCGCAGACGCCCCCGTTTGTCCAGCCCGACAACGCTCCGGTCCCGCTCCCCCGGATCCGCGTCGTCGCCGCCAAACCGGACCAGTCCATCTCCGACCACCAGTACGGGATCGAACACACGCCGCCACGCGGAGGCTGCGACAACTCCTACGCCCTCCTTCCGGTGGAGGTCCTCTGACCAGCCTCGCACGGCCTGGTACCGAGCAGCCGGTGCAAAAGCACCCGACCCGGATCCACCCGACACCTGCCGGCCCCGGCGGGTGTCGCTGAGCCGCAGCGAAGCCGTCGGGCGATGGCCGAGGCCGCAGAATGTTGGCGGTGACGGCGGGCGCCATAGTGAAGAAGACTCTGGGCTTCGTCCCTCGTCCCCTCGTGCGGTCCCTCATCGATGACCTGCTCGTGGATCTTTGCGTTCCCTGGCGGATCGTTACTTCTTGCTTTCCCGTCCCGGCTCGTGCGGCCCGCTGAGCGGGCCGTGCTCCGCGCCTTCAGTCACGCCTTGCACTTAGTCGGACGGGTTCATCAGGCGGCTGGGATCCTGGACGTGGCCCAGGCCGACGACGATGCCGAGTTCATGTTCGATGACTTAGTACAGTTCCCCTGAAGACATCCGTTACTACGGCCTGTCGACCCCGACAGCAGCATCTGTGCGTGTTCGTTATTCAGCAGGGCAAGACTATGATTTTGACGAGATGTCGACCTATTGGGAAGACTTTTCAACAACAAATCGGCAGAATCCGGCTTGGCGCCTGTCCACTGAACTGGCCTGCAACGGCCCGTCTACTTGGAATTTTGTGGTGCCGAATGCCTTTTTGCCGAATCGGTCAGCCGTGGAATCCTCTCAACCCTCCGCAGCGCCGTTCGTCGGCGACGCCAGCTCCCGGCTGCGGATACCGGGTCGCAGGCGCTCTGGCAGCTCATCGATGATTCCAACGACCTCGTGGCCAACACCGCCCGCGGCCGCCTCCAGCCCGCGTCGCGGCCGGTCCAGCCTGTTGGTGCCCGTCCACGTCGTGCAGATCGAAAACCGGGCGGATTTTCCGCTGATCAGCTAACACCCCACGCTTATGACCCGCTGGGTGGCATTGGTCAGCACAGTCGTAGGCTACTTTGGAGACCGGACACTAGTGGCCTGGCGTCGGGCCCCGAAAGAAGGACTGAGTGGACAGTGATGCTGGTACGTGGTTTCTGAGTCGCGCTGAGCGGGGGAATTTGGCCACAGACGTACACGCGGGCGGCGCCGGATCGCCGTCGTGGTCGGAGGGCAATCTAGTGCGGCCCCTGATTCACGGAGCGACCTACTTCGCCCGACTGCATGCGGAGTTGACGGCTCTGCAAGCGGGAGACCGCGTTTGGTTCACCGACTGGCGTGGCGACGCCGACGAGCGGCTGCTGGCGGACGGACCGTCGATCGGCGACGTGCTCGCGGGCTTGGCCCGCGCAGGCGTAGAAGTGCGGGGCCTTGTCTGGAGATCCCACGGGGAGCGCGTATCGGCCCCGATCAGCAGCCGATCCAACGAGCTGCTAAGTCATCAGATCAATGACGCCGGCGGAGAGGTGCTGCTGGATCAGCGTGTACGCCTGTTCGGCTCCCATCACCAAAAAATCTTCGTCATCCGCCGTCGTGACAATCCGGCGCGGGACGTCGCGTTCGTTGGGGGGATCGACCTTTCCCACAGCCGTCGAGACGACGCCGACCACGCGGGAGACCCGCAAGCGGTGACCATGGATTCCCGGTACGGGAAACGACCCCCCTGGCACGATGCGACCCTTGAACTGCGTGGCCCCGTTGTGGCAGATGTCCTGGCAGTGTTTGCTGAACGGTGGAACGACCCCCATCCCCTGGACCGGCGCACCCCCTACCGGATGCTGCTGCAACGTCTGGCCCGTATGCCCCGGCACCCCAAACCGCTCCCGGCCACTGCACCACCACCGCCACCAGCGGGCCCTCACTCCGTGCAGCTGCTGCGCACCTACGGGGTGAAGCGTCCTCCGTTCCCGTTTGCTCCTGTTGGGGAGCGCAGTATTGCCCGCGGCTATGCGAAGGCCTTCGCCCGCGCCCGCTCGCTGATCTACATCGAGGACCAGTACCTCTGGTCTACAGAGGTCGCAACCGGAATTGCGGAGGCCCTCGAACGGAACCCCGAATTGAACGTGATCGCCGTCGTGCCCCGCTACCCCGACTCCGACGGTGCTATAGCAGGACCGGCTATCCGGATCGGGCAACTGCGTGCCATCAGAATGCTCCGCCGGGTCGCGCCCGACAGGGTCGGCGTGTTCGATCTGGAGAACAGTGCCGGAACTCCGATCTACGTCCACGCCAAAATCTGCATCATCGACGACACCTGGTTTACCTGCGGCTCAGACAACTTCAACCGCCGATCTTGGACCACCGACAGTGAGCTCACCTGCGCCGTACTCGACACGACTGTCGAGAACAGGGACGCGCCCGGCACAGACGACGGCGACGCCACTTCCCGGCCCTTGGCCCACGGGCTCCGGCTCCAACTCTGGGCGGAACACCTGGGCCTGGACCAGGACGATCCCCGGCTCCTCGACCCGGGGGCTGGGCTCAAGCTTTGGAACTCCACCGCAGACGCTCTCGACCAATGGCACGAATCCGGGCAGCGCTCGCCCCGCCCCATCGGACATGTGCGCCTTCACACCCCAGAGCCCGTGTCGTCCCTCCAACGTCTCTGGGCGGTTCCGATGAGCCGCCTTGTCGTCGACCCGGACGGCCGCCCCCGGCGGCTACGTGGCACTACAGAGTTCTAGGCAAGACGGCGTGGGGCGCAGCCACCAACTAGGGCGGAGGCAGAACAACGTCCGCACCATGGCTTCGTGCCGGACGGTGCGGCCTTCGTTCTTCTGCAAAGTTAGGACAGCCGGCTGGAGAATTCCTCGGCAGTCATCGGGGTGGAGAACATCGGGTAGTCGTACGCGATCGCGTTGTCGTGTTCCTCAACCGATGTTGCAGCAACACAGTCGCTCAGCGTCACCACCTGGTACCCGTTCTCGTAGCCACTGCGCATGGTTGATTCGACGCAACAGTTGGTGAGGAACCCACCCAGGACGATGGTGGTGATGCCTTTGCTGCGCAGGATGAAGTCCAGGTTGGTGCTAGCGAAGGTGTCGAGACCCCTTTTGCCTTCAATGACGATGTCGCCCTCGGCCGGCGCCAGCTCGTCGATGATGGCCGCACCCCAAGTTCCCTTGACGAACACGCCACCGTCCACGACCCCCTTGAGGATCCCGTACGGATGCTTGCCGAGCTCGTTGTAGCCCTCGGCAAACGTGATGGGCGCGTGCATTACCGTGACACCGGCCGCGCGGGCCGCCTCTACAACGCGAGCCGTATTGGCGAGCATGTCCGTTTTTTCCATGACCGGTCGGACGGCGTCATGCAGCCCGCCGCCCTCGGACGTGAAATCGTTCTGGTATTCGATGAGTACAACGGCGGTGGCGTTCGGATCAAACTTCAAGGCATCCTCCTGATCGGCGGTAAAGCGCCCGCGGCAATGCCGACGGCCGAGGTCAGACTAGCCTCGGCCCCCGCACAGGACAAGGGGGGCTGCGTTGACTCATGGGAAAGGTCCGGGGAGCCGGGTACGTTGCCTCATCTGAAAAGGTCCGGGAACGACGGGGCAGTGGACGTCCTTGAGGGATGGGACTGACGATGAGCCAGCGGAAGGCTGTCACGGTGATCAAGGCCAGGGCGTATGCCCGTGCCGGCCGATGGGTGGTTCCGCAGGCCCACCCGTTCGTCCAACCCGACGAAGTTCCCCCGGATCCGTGTCGTCGCGGTCAAACCGGACCAGAGCATTTCCGATCAGCTGTACCGGATCGCACGCTCCTGTGAGGTGTAGATCAATTTGGAAGAAGTTCCAACAAGGAATCGCCGGGATCGCGGGGAGGCACGTGCCTGCGAACCGGGTCATCGCGGCCAATCTAAGTGGAAATTTGTGGCGCCGGTTCCGTAGTTTTGCCGAATCTCTCAGGTGCAGTTCCGACGCTAGAGACACGCTGCCCATGGTGTACAGATCTTCGTAACCACTTCAGCCGCGAAGGAGATGTGTTTGGGCCCAGGCCTAATCGGCAAGTTCACCTTGGCACTGCACCCGCGCGCCGACGACGGCCGGTTCACTGCAGTCACCCTGTCCGAACCATTTCTGCAGCTGCCCGCCACCGCGGACTCGCACTTCGCCCAGCGCTCCGAGGCCGCGGCGTGGTTCCCGGAAGACATCGTCGACCTCGAGATCATGGACGCCCCCGTCCGGCAGGGCACCATGCCCTTGGCCAGGTGGGAGGCCCGCGGACACCACCACGCGGGTACCAGCCGGCAAGGACGCCTGCCGGCGCGGAGCGGGAACGGTGCTGCCCGAATCACCAACCCTGTAGCCGATGGAGTGCTCGCACTCAAGCACGCCGTCGACGGGTGCCTGGACGGCGCCCGATTTTGAAGTTGGCGATGTGGTCGACGTTGAGCAGTTCGGTGCCGTCGGAAATCTTCAGGAACGTGGTCACGGTGCGGGTCCTAGCGGGTAGGGCGGCCCTTTGACCAGTCCCATGCGCCGACGACGGCGTATAGCCGGTCGAGGCAGTTGACACGGCCACGGTGTGGCATTCCCGCAGACAAAGGCCATGGTTGAGGATACCCTGCAGTCAAACACCTCCCGGGCGTCCCGGAGTCAAGCGTGTTGGCACTGACCGTTTGGGGGAACACAGTGAAACGTAGGACCGGGATCATCCTTGCGGCAGTGCTGATCGTTGGCGCCGCCGGGCTCTTTCTTATCCGGTCCGCTGAGGACAGGGTCACCGCCGACATGGTTTCCCGCGCCGAGCGTTTCACCATTCCCGCGGACTGGAAGTTGCAGGACAACATCGTGCGCCGGGAGATGTTCCTCTGCATGTCAACCAATCCCTGCCCCAGCATCGCCAGGCGCTGGGACGCCGGCAGAAGGCTCACCGTCGATGATTTGAAGGCCGTGGGGTCCACGGCCGGTTTCGCCATGACCATCGAGGGCACGTGCACCCGGCGCCCGAGCGTCGGCGGGACAACGACGGTCTGCAGCACCTCGGGGACCGACGGGGAGTACGACTACAAGTTCAATGTGAGCAGCCCGGACAAAAGCGACTCGACGAACTTTGTGGTCTTCCAGGTCGAACCCCACTCCTGACCGCCCCGGAAAATCGGACCCTGGTTTCTCTAGTCAGTGGATAAAACCGCAGGTACCCTGAGACCATTCGGGCCACAACCGGGGCCTTGAGCCGCTACTGGGGCGGCATTCTTTCCAGTTCAGTAACCACTTGAGGGTAATTGCTGTGCGTCCAAATTCTCCGTTACGCATCACCGCGGCCGTCCTGACCGCCGTGAGTACGTTTTCAAAAGTCGCGCAAACTCTGCAAGAGTCGCAACTAGAGGTTCGCGTCACAAACAAGAGCACGACGCCAGCTAACGATCAAGCCGCCCACTGACCGAGTCAGCGATCACACGGTTGGCCAACTGTATGAAACAGTTGGCCGACTTCCATGAAAACGTGACCATCTAAGTTGGAAAATGGCCAAGTGCCATGGAACCTCACAGTCCATCTGCACGACGACTGTGAGACCCGAGGGCAGAGCGGACCGGAACCAGTCTCCGTCAATGGCCCCGCGGCAACGTCGAAGGCGACGGGCAGCATGGTGAGTTTCATCGACACTCTGTCGTTGGTGCCCGGGATTGTGTAGGCTCCTGCCATGGCTCGGCGCAGTTTTCTTCAGTGGCCGGTAGTCCGGCAGTTCAGTACGGGCGACCTGCTGGGCCGCGGCCCGGCGGTAACCTCCGCGCGGACGAGGGACATCACGCCGCGGACGGCCACCGCAGACCGGGTCGTGCAGAGCGTGTGCCCGTATTGTGCCGTGGGCTGTGGACAGCGGGTCTACGTCAAGGACGAAAAGGTCGTTCAGATCGAAGGCGATCCCGATTCGCCTATTTCCCGCGGCCGGTTGTGCCCCAAGGGCTCTGCCAGCGAGCAGTTGGTCAACTCGCCGGGCCGGCAGACCGAAGTGCTCTACCGTGCGCCACGCTCCACCCAGTGGCAGCATTTGGATCTTGAAACTGCCATCGACATGGTGGCGGACCGCTTCATCGAAACCCGCCGCAGGACGTGGCAGCAGGAAGACGAAGAAGGCCGGCTGCTTCGCCGCACGATGGGCATAGCCTCACTGGGCGGGGCAACTCTGGACAACGAAGAGAACTACCTGATCAAGAAGCTCTTCACGGCTGCCGGAGCAGTGCAGATCGAGAACCAAGCACGTATTTGACACTCTTCCACGGTTCCCAGTTTGGGAGCCTCGTTTGGACGCGGTGGTGCAACGCAATCACTGCAAGATATGGCCAACGCCGACTGCATCATCATTCAGGGCTCCAATATGGCCGAATGCCATCCTGTGGGTTATCAGTGGGTTGCGGAGGCCAAGGCCCGCGGAGCGAAGGTCATCCACGTCGATCCCAGGTTCACGCGCACCTCGGCCGTCGCGGACAAGCACATTCCCATCCGGGCTGGCTCTGACGTTGTGCTCCTGGGCGCGCTGATTAACTACGTCATCACGCACGACCTGTGGTTCAAGGAGTACGTGAGCGCGTACACCAACGCGGCCACGCTGGTTCATGCCGATTACCGCGACGCCGAGGATCTGGGCGGACTGTTCTCCGGCTACGATCCGGAGAGGGGAGCGTACGATACGGCGTCATGGTCGTACGCGGAACAGGGCGGAGGCACCATCGACGACGCTGGGCCTGGCACCGAGCACGGCTCCCATGCGTCGGATCGTGCCGCGGGAGACCAGTTCGGCAGCGGCGGTCCTGCCCTGGAACACGCCCAAGTGCAGCGTGACGATACCCTGCAGGACCCCCGGACCGTTTTCCAGATCTTGAAGCGGCACTACGCCCGTTACACCCCGGAGATGGTCCAGGACATGTGTGGCATCGACGTCGCGGACTTTGAGTATCTGGCCCACGCCATCACGGAAAACTCGGGGCGCGAACGGACAACGTGCTTTGCCTACGCTGTCGGCTGGACCCAGCACTCGCTCGGAGCGCAGTTCATCCGGGCCGCCGCGATCCTGCAACTTCTGCTCGGCAACGTGGGCCGCCCGGGCAGCGGAATCATGGCCCTGCGCGGCCATGCAAGCATCCAAGGTTCCACGGACATTCCGACCTTGTTCAACCTGCTGCCCGGGTACCTGCCAATGCCCAGCGCCGGGCGCCATGACACCTTCAGCGCATACCTGGATGCGGTCGCGTCGAAGAAGCAGAAGGGCTTCTGGGCGGACGCAGACTCCTACACCATCAGCCTGCTGAAGGCCTGGTGGGGCGAGGCCGCGACCGCGGAGAACGACTGGGCCTACGATTACCTTCCCAGGCTGACCGGAGCGCACGGCACGTACCAGACGGTGATGGACATGCTCGAGGACAAGGTGGAGGGCTACTTCCTGCTCGGACAGAACCCCGCCGTGGGCTCGTCTAACGGCCGCATGCAACGCCTGGGCATGTCGCACTTGAAGTGGCTGGTGGTGCGCGACTTGAATCTCATCGAGTCGGCGACCTGGTGGAAGGACGGCCCGGAGATCGAATCGGGGGAACTGCGCACCGAAGACATCGAGACCGAGGTGTTCTTCCTGCCTGCAGCAACCCACGTGGAAAAGGCCGGCTCGTTCACGCAGACCCAACGGCTGCTGCAGTGGCGGCACCAGGCGGTGGCACCGCCTGGTGAGTGCCAAAGTGAATTGCAGTTCTTCTTCGAACTGGGCCAGCGGATCCGCGAAAAACTGGCGGGTTCGGAGGACGAACGAGACCGTCCGCTGCTCGACCTCACCTGGGATTACCCCACCGACGAGCACGGCGAGCCCGACGGCGAGGCGGTGCTGGCCGAGATCAACGGCCGCCACCTCAGCGGCCCGGACGCGGGCAAACCGCTCTCCGCCTATACCGAGCTGCGCGCCGACGGTTCCACGTCGGCGGGCTGCTGGATCTACACCGGCGTCTACGCCGACGGCATCAACCATGCCGCCAACAGGAAACCGGGCCAGGAGCAAGGACCTGCCGCCTCGGAATGGGGCTGGGCGTGGCCGGCCAACCGCCGGATCCTCTACAACCGGGCGTCGGCCGACCCGGCCGGTAAACCGTGGAGCGAGCGGAAGAAATACATCTGGTGGGACCAGGAGCAGGGACGGTGGGTCGGAGACGACGTGCCCGACTTCCCGGTTGACCGTGCTCCGGGCAGCCAACCTGACCCCGATCTCGGTGGTCCGGCCGCCTTGACCGGAGATGATCCCTTCATCATGCAGGCAGACGGCAAGGGCTGGTTGTTCGCGCCGTCGGGCGTCGTCGACGGTCCCCTTCCCACCCACTACGAACCGCAGGAATCACCGGTGGCCAATGGCCTTTACCCGCAGCAGCAAAATCCGGCCCGGCTGGTGTACCCCCGCGCGGACAACCTCAGTGCGCCAAGTGCCGGTACCAGTGGCGCGGACGTTTATCCCTTCGTCTTCACCACGTACCGGCTCACCGAACACCACACTGCAGGCGGAATGAGTCGCTGGTTGCCGTACCTCTCGGAGCTGCAGCCGGAAATGTTCTGCGAGGTCTCTCCCGAGCTGGCCGCTGAGCGCGGGCTTGAGCCCTACGGCTGGGCCACGATCATTTCGGCCCGCTCCGCCATCGAGGCGAAGGTGCTCGTCACCGAGCGGATGAAACCCCTGGTCGTTGGCGGCCACACCGTCCATCAGATCGGGTTGCCCTACCATTGGGGCGTCGGAGCGGATGCTGTCGTCAGCGGTGACGCAGCCAATGACCTGTTGGGCGTGACGCTGGACCCCAACGTCCAGATCCAGGAATCCAAGGCCGCCTCCTGTGACATCCGCCCGGGCCGCCGGCCGCGCGGGGCGGAGCTGCTTGCCCTGGTTGCTGAGTATCAGGCCCGGGCCGGAGCGACGACCGAGACCGGGAACCGACTCGTTACCGATCCGCGCCCGGAAAGCCTTGACCCGGGGCGCCGAGAGGACGGCCGCACCGACGGCCGGCCAGGATGACGGGCGTCTTCACCGCGGGACCGGCGGGGCCACACCATGCACCTGCACCGCCTGCACAACCGCTGCGCTCTGGTAGCGTTCCGGATACCGACTCGACGTTGGAGGATTAGATGGGCCAGCTGTCCGGACCGACCGACCCCGCCGCCGACGCCCGGTGGGAGCATCAGCAGCCGCGTAAGGGGTTCTTCACAGACACCTCCATCTGCATCGGCTGCAAGGCCTGCGAAGTGGCGTGCAAGGAATGGAACCACAACCCCCAAGACGGAAATCTGGAGCTGCTGGGCTCCTCCTATGACAACACCGGAGGGCTCGGCGCCAGCACCTGGCGGCATGTCGCCTTCGTTGAACAGGGCCAGGAACGCATTACCGAGGCGCGGGAGTCCGGGCGCGCGCTCGTCAACCTCGGTATGCCCCGCATCGGCCCTCCCCCGACGGCAGCGTCCGCCGGGCCGGACCTGGCGAACGTCGATACGACGCCGCCGGACACGGCAGACTTCCGTTGGTTGATGTCCTCCGATGTCTGCAAGCACTGCACGCACGCCGGGTGCCTGGATGTCTGCCCGACCGGAGCGCTGTTCCGCACGGAGTTCGGCACGGTAGTGGTCCAGGACGACGTGTGCAACGGCTGCGGAACCTGCGTCGCCGGGTGTCCGTTCGGCGTGATTGAGCGCCGCAGCGACGGCATGGTGGCGGTGGCAGCCCAGCGGGAGGAGCAGCACGCCAAGCATCCCGCCGTCCCCAACGTCGGCGTCGCCCAGAAGTGCACGCTGTGCTACGACCGCATGGTCAACGATGAGACGCCCGCTTGCGCCAAAGCCTGTCCGACGACATCCATCAAATTCGGCAACCACGACGACATGGTGGAGACGGCCCGGGAACGGGTGGTCTCGCTGCACGAGCAGGGACTGACGGAAGCCAGGCTCTATGGTGCGAACGAACTCGACGGCGTCGGCGGAACCGGAGCGGTCTTCCTCCTGCTCGACGAACCGGAAGTGTACGGGCTTCCGCCGGATCCGAGAGTGCCCACAGCCGATCTGCCGCAGATGTACCGGCGGGCCGGTATGGCCGTCGCCGGCATGGTCGCCGCTGCGGCGCTGGCTTTCCTGGGAGGGCGCGCGTGACCCACTCCGAGTTCGACAGCTTTCGGCCGCCCGAGCCTGCCCGCCGTCGCCGGCCTGGCGGCAAGCGCGGCACCGGCCGCCGCGACGGCGGTGACGGTTCCCGTGAAATGCCTATGGTTCCGGAGCCGGAATTCACCTCGTACTACGGCCGTCCGGTGGTCAAGCCGGCACCCTGGACCGAAGATGTGGCCGCCTACCTGTTCCTTGGCGGTGTCGCAGCCGGTTCCGCGCTGCTTGGTCTCGGCGGGCAGCTGACCGGGCGGCCGACGCTGCGCCGGAATGCCCGGCTGAGTGCTTTGACGGCGGTGAGCTTCGGTGCTGTTGCCCTGGTGAAGGATCTGGGCAGGCCGGAGCGCTTCCTGAACATGCTGCGGACCGTCAAGCTGACCTCACCGATGAGTGTGGGCTCGTGGATTCTGAGCGCGTTCAGCGTCGGCACGGCCGTCTCGGCGGCAGCGGAAATCGATCGCATGACCCGGACGCGGTTGCCGCTGGGTCCGTTGCGGAACTTGCTGGGAGTGGTCGAGGGACCGGCGGGCTTCGAGGCCGCGCTTTTCGCCGGACCGCTGGCGGCGTACACGGCGGTCCTGCTCGGCGACACGGCCACACCCACCTGGAACGCCGCGCACGAGGAATTGCCCTTCGTTTTCGTGAGTTCGGCGGCCCTCGCTTCTGCCGGGCTCGCGATGATCACTACTCCGGTACAGGAGGCGGGTCCGGCCCGAAAACTTGCTGTGCTGGGCGTGATGGGTGACGTGGTTGCCATGCGGGTGATGGAGCACCGGATGGACCCAGTGGTGGCCGAGCCTCTGCACCAGGGCAAGGCAGGTGTCATGCTGAAATGGAGCGAGCGGCTGGCGGCTGCCGGCGGACTGGGGACACTGCTCGGCGGACGCAACCGGGCGGTGGCCGCAGCTTCGGGGCTGGCACTGCTGGCCGCCTCGGCGCTGACCCGGTTCGGCGTGTTCGAGGCCGGCCTTTCCTCGGCTCGGGACCCGCGATACACAATCGAACCGCAGAAGAACCGTCTCGCCGCCCGCCGCGCCGCCGGCATCACCGGCGATTCGATCACTACTGCCAGCTGACGGGTCTGCCGTGGTTTAGGGGATCTTGGGTTCAGCGGATCTCGATGCCCTGGCCGACGACGGTATGCCCGATCACTGGATAGCCGGGCAACTCGCCGACGACGAGCAGCCCGCCCGAGGTCTGTGCATCCGCAAGAAGGAGCAGATCGTCTTCGGTGACGCCGGCAGCGACGCTTAAGTGCGGTCGAACCCAATCGAGGTTGCGCCGGGTCCCGCCGGATACAAAGCCGTCCCGCAATGCCTCCCGGGCGCCCTCGACGAGAGGCACCGCCGTCCGGTCGATCACTGCCCCCACTCCGGAGGCGCGGCACATCTTGTACAAATGTCCAAGCAGGCCGAAGCCCGTCACGTCCGTGGCCGCACGCACGCCCGCCGCCACCGCGGACTCGGCGGCGTCGCGGTTGAGACGCGACATCGTCGCTACCGCTTCCGCGAACACTTCACCGGTCTGCTTGTGCCGGTTATTGAGCAGTCCGACGCCGATCGGCTTGGTGAGCGTGAGCGGCAGTCCGGGCTGGGCGGCGTCGTTGCGCAGCAACCGGTCGGGATGGGCGACGCCGGTGACCGCCATGCCGTACTTCGGCTCCGGATCGTCAATCGAATGCCCGCCGATCACCGGGCACTCTGCCTCGGAGGCGACGCTCAGGCCGCCGCGGAGGACTTCAGTCATCAACTCCAGCGGCAGCACGCCGCGGGGCCAGCCGACGAGGTTGATCGCCATAATCGGGCGGCCGCCCATCGCGTAAATGTCCGAGAGCGCGTTGGCGGCAGCGATCCGGCCCCAGTCAAAGGCATCGTCGACCACGGGAGTGAAGAAGTCGGCGGTGGACAGTACCGCCAGGTCGCCGCGCACCAGGACGGCTGCTGCGTCGTCGCCGCTGTCAAGACCGACCAGCACGTCCGCGCCTGGCTGGCTGGTAAGGCCGCGCACCGCTTCTTCGAGCTCGCCGGGCGGAATCTTGCACGCGCAGCCGCCACCGTGGGCATAGCCGGTAAGCCGGACTGCGCCGACGCCGTCGTTGTTAAGTTGCGGAGTAGACGTCTGCGTCTCGTTCACTCCCCTAGCGTACCCCCGTGGGCAATCTGTTAGATTGATCCCGGTGGCGTCCGGGTCCTGGTGGGCCCCCCGGTCTTCAAAACCGGTGAGGCTGAGTATCTCGGCCTGGCGGGTTCGATTCCCGTCCGCCTCCGCCAACCACTGGCCTGCAATGCCGCGGAAGGAAGAGGGACTGTGGACCAGATCGATCCCCGCCGCCTGATTCCGCGCACCGACGATCTGCTGGCACTGCCGGCCGTCCGCGCGGCCCGGAAACGCCTGAGTGCACGGCTCATCCGCGAACTTGTCCGGCAAACCCAGGAGCAGGCGCGGCGCGGTGAACTCGACCCCGGCCAGGTGGAACCGGCCCTGCTGGCCGCCGTCACTGCCCGCACGGCGACCACCCTGCGCCCGGTGCTCAACGCAACCGGCGTAGTCGTCCACACAAACCTCGGCCGCGCCCCGCTGTCTGCGACCGCGGTTGAAGCACTTGTCGCAGCCAGCGGCTACGTCGACGTGGAACTCGACCTGGCAACCGGCAGCCGTGCGCGCCGCGGCGCCGGTGCCCGGGCTGCATTGCTCGCCGCCTGTCCCGCTGCCGAGGACGCGCTGGTGGTCAACAACGGGGCTGCGGCGCTGGTACTGGCCACCACGGCCCTCGCCGCCGGCCGGGAGGTGGTGGTGAGCCGCGGCGAACTGGTTGAGATCGGTGCCGGCTTCCGGTTGCCGGACCTGATCGAATCAACGGGCGCGACCCTGCGCGAGGTGGGCACGACCAACCGGACGCACCTGAGGGACTACGCCGACGCCCTCGGACCGGCCACCGGCTGCATACTCAAGGTCCACCCGAGCAACTTCCGGGTGAACGGATTCACCTCCGCTGTTCCATTGGACGAACTGAGCCCGCTGGCCGCGGCGCACGGGGTTGTCCTCGTGGCCGATCTGGGGAGTGGACTGCTGGCGCCGGATCCGCACCTTCCCGAAGAACCGGACGCTGCCACCGCGCTGGCCAGCGGGGCCGACGTCGTCATCGCCAGCGGCGACAAACTGCTGGGCGGACCCCAGGCCGGTTTGCTGCTCGGCCGGACGGAGATCATCTCCCGGCTGGCACGCCACCCGCTTGCCCGAGCGGTGCGGGCCGACAAACTTGCCCTCGCGGCGCTGGAGGCGACGGTCGCGGGCGAAGCACCGCCGGTCGTCCGAGCCCTGCACGCGGACCCGGCGTGGTTGCGGAACCGTACCGACCGGCTCGCCGCGGCCCTCGGGGTACCGGTCGTCGCGCACGACGGCCGGGTCGGCGGCGGCGGAGCACCCGGTGTCGCCCTGGAGGGGTGGGCGCTCCGGCTCCCCGAAGCGCTCGCCGGCCCCTTGCGTACCGGCGACCCGGCCGTGCTCCCGCGCGTCCACGACGGTTCCTGCCTGCTCGATCTGCGCTGCGTACCCGAAGAGGACGATGACCGGATACTCGACGCGGTGCGCCAGGTGCTGGCAACCCTCAAGGGTTCGGATACAGGCAGGGCGGGCTGAACCGTGCATGTCGTTGCCACCGCCGGACACGTCGATTGCGGCAAAAGCACGCTGGTGCGCGCGCTTACCGGCATGGAGCCGGACCGCTGGGAGGAAGAGCGGCGCCGCGGGCTGACCATCGACCTGGGCTACGCCTGGACCACGCTGCCTTCCGGGCAGGATGTTGCCTTCGTGGACGTACCGGGCCACGAACGATTCCTCGGCAACATGCTCGCCGGAATCGGACCGGCTCCCGTCGTCTGCTTCGTCGTCGCTGCCGATGAAGGCTGGCAGGCGCAGTCAAGCGACCACCGGGACGCCGTCGCGGCGCTGGGCATCGAGTACGGCGTCGTGGTCATCAGCCGGACCGACCGGGCGCCCGGGCAGGTTGGTGAAGTGCTCGCCCGGACCCGCCGAGAGCTGGCCGGGACAGGCCTGGCGAATGCGCCCGCAGTGGCTGTGTCTGCCGTCGAGGGCACCGGCCTGGCCGAACTGCGTGCCACGCTCGACGGCGTTCTGGCCGGGGTGCCCGCCCCCGCCGCCACAGGGCGGCTCCGGCTGTGGGTGGACCGTTCGTTTACCATCAAGGGTGCCGGAACCGTGGTGACCGGAACATTGGCAGCGGGAACGCTCGCTCAAGGTGACCGGCTGCAGCTGCTCGGCCACGATGGTTCGCGGTCCGTGGTGGTCCGCGGCCTGCAAAGCCGCGACACTTCATACTCCTCGCTGGGGCCGGTCAACCGGGTGGCGCTGAACCTGCGCGATGTTTCCGCCGCCGACGTCCGCCGGGGAGACGCGCTGCTGACCCCCGACGCGTGGCCCGTCACGGGCGTCCTGGGCATCCAGCGCACTACCGGCGTGGCCTATACGGACGTACCGGAGCAGCTCATGGTGCATGCCGGCACTGCTGCCGTGCCGGCCCGGCTGCGCCCCTTCGGCGCCGACCACGCCCGGCTTGTCCTGGACCGGCGCCTGCCGCTCGTTCTCGGAGACCGTCTGGTGCTGCGGGACCCCGGGACCCGCTCGGTGCTGGGCGGCGCGCAGGTGCTCGACGCCGATCCGCCAGCCCTGCGGCGGCGCGGTGACGGCGTCCACTGGGCTGAGCGGCTCGCAGGCATGGACGCCGCCGGAGACGTGCTTGGGGAAGTGGCAGGCCGCGGGGCCGTGCAGGAAGAACACCTGCGTCGGCTCGGGCTGTTGTCTGCGCACGAGGCGGCGCCCCCCGGCGTCCGGGTTCTCGGCGACTGGTGGGTGCACGCTCCCCTCTTCGAGGCATGGCAGCATCGGCTGCGCACGGCCCTCGGGGAACTGCACGAGCGCGATCCCCTCGCCCCGGGCCTTTCCCGGGGCGCGGCCCGGGACCTCCTCAATCTGCCCGATGAGCGGCTTCTTGACCCGGTCATCCGCGAAGCAGGTCTCGAACAGGAGGGCGGCCACGTCCGGCTGCCAGGCACGCTAGGCAACCTTGGCGCCGTCGGGCCGGCGGTCGCCGAGCTGGAGCGCAGGCTGGCCGCAGACGCCTTCCATGCCCCGGAAGCCGATGAGCTGGCCGCGCTGGGCCTGGGCGCCCGGGAGCTCGCTGCCGCCGAGCGCACCGGGCGGCTGTTGCGGTTGCGCGATGGGGTGGTGCTGCTGCCTACGGCACCGGCCCTTGCGATGCGCGAACTGGCCCGCTTGGAGCAACCCTTCACCACGAGCCAGGCACGCCAAGCCCTCGGCACAACTCGACGGGTGGCGGTTCCGTTGCTTGAATGTCTGGACTCACGCGGCTGGACCCGGCGCCTGGATGCCGGTCACCGCATCGTGGTGCGGTGACCCGGGACGCTTAGCCTTTCGCCCCGAAAGGCGGCGAGTCCTACCGTGGAACCATGGACGCCGCAGCAACTAACACCTTGGCCATTCCGCCGGTATCAGTTCACCGTCCCACGACGGTCGCTGAAGACACCATCACCCTCGCCGCCGGGGTCTGGCTCCTCGCCGGAACGTACGTAGACGGCTGGGCCCACAACAACCTCCACGACCTTGAGACCTTCTTCACGCCCTGGCACGCGGTCCTCTACTCGGGCTTTGCTGCCTGCGCCCTCTGGCTGGCCGCCCTGACGTTGCGCCGGCACGCACCGGGCGCGCGGTGGACGGAAGCGATCCCGGCCGGCTACGGACCAGCGGCTGCAGGCGTCGTCCTCTTCCTGGCCTCCGGGGCGGCCGACTTCGTCTGGCATTCGGTGTTCGGCATTGAGCAGAACCTCAAAGCGCTGTTCAGCCCGTCCCACCTGGGACTCGCTGCGGGCGGATTCCTGATCCTCAGCGCGCCGTTTTCCGCCGCATGGCACGCACCAGAGCGGTCACGGCCACAGCTGGTGCCGGCCTTCGTGAGCGCGATGCTTTCCGGCATGGTTGCGGCGTTCATCCTGCAGGAGTTCGCTGTTTTCGCGCGCCATGGGCTCGTCCAGACGTACGTCGGCTCCGCCGCCCAGCACGCGGTGACGGCTCCGACGTCGTCTGGCATCATGGTCGCCTTGGGATCGTTCTTCGTCTCAACGGTCGTGCTCTTCGTGCCCATCCTGTTGCTGTCGCTGCGCTGGCACCTGAACGCCGTGGTGCCCGCGGCCATGGCATTCGTCCCCTCCGTAGCGATGCAGCTTATGGTCGCGATGCGGGACGCCTGGCTCGTGCCGGTGGCCCTCGTCGGTTCCGTGCTCATGGGAGTGGCGTGGGCGGTGGTCCGCCCGGGCCCGGGCCGCCACGCAAGGCTCATGACCGCGGCAGCGCTCTCTCCCGTCGTGTTCTGGGCGGCGTACTTCGCCGGTGTGGCGCTCCACGATGGGGCGCTCAGCTTCTCCCCCGAGATTTGGGGCGGGACGCTCGCCTGGACCGGACTCGAGATGCTGGGGCTGGCCGTGCTCGCGCTCAAAGGGGGCGCCCCGGCTGCCCTGCAGCACCGGCGGTAGCCGTGGGTCCTGGCCTAGATGAGTGAGTCCGAATTGGGCGTGCGCCGCGTGGACGCTGTTAATTGAAGGTGGAGGGTGTTAAACCCTGTTTGTGAAGACAGATCTAA
>NZ_FNJS01000074.1:0-1562 GCF_900104405.1 Arthrobacter sp. ok909
ACCCAGCAGTTCACACCGGCGAGCGTTCCAGAACCAGGACCCCGAAGGGACCCCGTTCGTACTTGCTGCCGGCACGTGCCGCCAGGCACCTATTTGTTGATATTCCACCCGTGAGCACCCGCCGCAGAACAATCGTCTGCGCAACGGGCGTTACTCCTGACAACCCCGCAACACGGGCATGCGCCCGGCAGGGTGGTTGTAGGTGCTCCTTAGAAAGGAGGTGATCCAGCCGCACCTTCCGGTACGGCTACCTTGTTACGACTTAGTCCCAATCGCCAGTCCCACCTTCGACAGCTCCCTCCCACAAGGGGTTAGGCCACCGGCTTCGGGTGTTACCAACTTTCGTGACTTGACGGGCGGTGTGTACAAGGCCCGGGAACGTATTCACCGCAGCGTTGCTGATCTGCGATTACTAGCGACTCCGACTTCATGGGGTCGAGTTGCAGACCCCAATCCGAACTGAGACCGGCTTTTTGGGATTAGCTCCACCTCACAGTATCGCAACCCTTTGTACCGGCCATTGTAGCATGCGTGAAGCCCAAGACATAAGGGGCATGATGATTTGACGTCGTCCCCACCTTCCTCCGAGTTGACCCCGGCAGTCTCCCATGAGTCCCCGCCATTACGCGCTGGCAACATGGAACGAGGGTTGCGCTCGTTGCGGGACTTAACCCAACATCTCACGACACGAGCTGACGACAACCATGCACCACCTGTGAACCGGCCCCAAAGGGGAAGGACTGTTTCCAGCCCGGTCCGGCCCATGTCAAGCCTTGGTAAGGTTCTTCGCGTTGCATCGAATTAATCCGCATGCTCCGCCGCTTGTGCGGGCCCCCGTCAATTCCTTTGAGTTTTAGCCTTGCGGCCGTACTCCCCAGGCGGGGCACTTAATGCGTTAGCTACGGCGCGGAAAACGTGGAATGTCCCCCACACCTAGTGCCCAACGTTTACGGCATGGACTACCAGGGTATCTAATCCTGTTCGCTCCCCATGCTTTCGCTCCTCAGCGTCAGTTAATGCCCAGAGACCTGCCTTCGCCATCGGTGTTCCTCCTGATATCTGCGCATTTCACCGCTACACCAGGAATTCCAGTCTCCCCTACATCACTCTAGTCTGCCCGTACCCACCGCAGATCCGGAGTTGAGCCCCGGACTTTCACGGCAGACGCGACAAACCGCCTACGAGCTCTTTACGCCCAATAATTCCGGATAACGCTTGCGCCCTACGTATTACCGCGGCTGCTGGCACGTAGTTAGCCGGCGCTTCTTCTGCAGGTACCGTCACTTTCGCTTCTTCCCTACTGAAAGAGGTTTACAACCCGAAGGCCGTCATCCCTCACGCGGCGTCGCTGCATCAGGCTTGCGCCCATTGTGCAATATTCCCCACTGCTGCCTCCCGTAGGAGTCTGGGCCGTGTCTCAGTCCCAGTGTGGCCGGTCACCCTCTCAGGCCGGCTACCCGTCGTCGCCTTGGTGAGCCATTACCTCACCAACAAGCTGATAGGCCGCGAGTCCATCCAAAACCACAATAAAGCTTTCCACCCCCCACCATGCGATGAGGAGT
>NZ_FNJS01000049.1:0-23050 GCF_900104405.1 Arthrobacter sp. ok909
CTGTTCATCCGCGGCGACGAGGTGGACTTCACGCTGCGGCTGCGGAAGGCCGGCATCCGCTTCGGCACGGTCACCACCGCCGCCATCACCCACCCGCACGCGTTTTCCGAAACCAAGCACGTCTTCGGCGCCCGGTGGCACGTGATCGTTCCGGACTCCGCCTTCAAGCGCTACTTCTACTACCGGAACCGCGGCTACATGATCCGCCGCCATTTCCGGGTCAAGTCCTTCATCGCGGACGTGGGCGGCTACCTCGGCTACTTCCTGCGCAGCGGCGACGTCCGCGGCCTCGCCGACTGGTTCCGTGCATTTTCCACCGGCCTCCGCGGCAAGGGCTTCGGTCCCCTGGAGGACCAGAAGTTCTGACCGTTGCCGTTGCCGGCGCTAAGGCTGCCGGCGCAGCCGCCGGCGCAGCCGCCGGCGCAGCAGCAGGCCGATCAGCACCCAGGGCTCGCCGAACACCCGGTAGGCCACCCGCTGCGGGTGGAGAATGAGCCGCCAGGCCCATTCGAGCCCGAGCCGCCCGATCCAGCGCGGCGCCAGCTTCTGGACACCGGCAATCTGTTCAATGGCACCGCCGACGGCGCAGTAGACGGCCGGCGGGAGCATGGCACGCCGCCGAGCCAGGACCTGTTCCTGCAACGGCATGCCCAGGCCCAGGAGCACAAGCTGCGGACGTAGCCGGGAGAGCCATTCGATGGCGCTTTCCTCAAGGTCCCGGTTCCAGCCTTCGCCGGGCATGCCGTCGACGCGCGCGCCGGGAACGATTTCCCGCAGCCTGGCCACGGCGCCTGCGTTGGCCACGGCGCCTGCGCCGATCACTGCAATCCGTTCGAGGCCCTCGACGTTGCCGAGGGCGGGAATCCAGTCGGTGGACCCCAGACGGTAGTCCATCACGGGGCCCCGGCCGTCGTCGTCTTCGCCGGTCTTGGCCCAGAGCCACAGCACCGGGGCGCCGTCGATCAGCACCACGTCGCTGCGCTGGTAAAACGACCGGAAGGCGGGATCGGAGTGCAGCAGCGTCACGCTGTGCAGGTTGTGTCCCACGACAATCCGGGTACTGCCCTCGGCGATGTACGTGCTCAGGACAGCGGTCAGCTCTGAGACCGTGAGGGGGGTCGCCTCGACGTCGAGGAAGGGGACGTGCTGGCGCTCCAGCGTCATGCGGAGCCGGATCCCGTGCCAGGCGCGTCGCCGGACTCAGGGACAGCTGCCTCGGCCGCAACGGCGTCAGGCACGGCTGCCTTGGCGGAGGCGTCCACAGACGCCGCAGCCTCGGGGGCGTTGCCGTCGACGTCCACGAGGTCCGGAACCACGGCGCGCAGGCGTTCGAGGCTGATGGCTCCCTGGCGGACCACGCGCAGCGGCAGGGCGGTCGCGTCGACGATGGTCGAAGCGAGGGCCTCGGCGCCGTCGGCGGGCCGCGGGCCGCCCTCAAGGTAGACCTCCACGGATTCGGCCAGCTGGGCTTCGGCGTCCGCGGCGGTCTGCGCCGCCGCGTGCCCGGTGCGGTTGGCGGAAGACACGGCGAGGGGTCCGGTGAGCGTCAGGAGGTCCTGGGCGATCTCGTCAGCCGGGATCCGCAGGGCCACCGTGCCCTTGGTCTCGCCGAGATCCCAGTCCAGTGACGGCTGGGCGTGCAGGATCAGGGTCAGGCCGCCGGGCCAGAAGGTCTCGGCCAGCCGCCGCGCCTCGGCGGGAACTTCCGTGGCCAGACCGTCCAGGGCGTTGAGCCTGGGGATCAGCACGGGCGGCGGCATCTTCCTGCTGCGGCCCTTGGACGCGAGCAGCAGGGTCACAGCCAGGGGTGAAAAGGCGTCGGCGGCAATGCCGTAGACCGTGTCCGTGGGGAAGACCACGCACTTGTTCTCACGGATGGCCCGCTGGGCGTGTTCGAGTCCTGCGGCGCGCTGCTCAGCTGCCGTGCAATCGTAGCTAGTCGTCACTGGCCTATTCTTTCATCACTTGTCACACGATTCGGACGGTGTCTGCTCTGGCCGTGCCGGCTCCGACAGCCCTGACGGCGGCAGTACTGACACTGCCAGCACAGCGCTGGTGGCACGGTCCTTGCCGTTGAGGTCCGGGTGCGTCGTCACCTCGGACCATAGCCCGGTGCGGGTGAGCATCGCGGCGATCCATTCCGATTGCACTTCAGCGTGCTCCATCACAAAGTAGCCGCCGGGGACCAGCAGCCGGGCAGCCGAAGCGGCCGCCGCCGTCGGAAGTTCCATGCCGTCCGCTCCCCCGCCGTACAGCGCCTCGGGCGGGTCGTGCAGCGCCACTTCCGGTTCGTTCGGGATCGCTTCAGCGGGAATGTAGGGCGGGTTGGAGACGACGACGTCGAAGGTGCCGTTGTGTTCCGGCAGCGCGTCGCGCAAGTCGCCGCGGACGAGGTGGACGCCAAGGGGAGCCAAGTTTTTCGCCGCCCAGGCGTGCGCGAAGACACTGTACTCCACCGCATGGACCTCGGCCCCGGGGATCTCGTGCGCGATCGAGCCTGCGATCGCACCGGATCCGGTGCCCAGGTCCACCACTTTGGGGTGCGCCATGCCCTGCAGCCGGTCAATCACCAGTTGCACCACGGATTCAGTTTCCGGCCGCGGAATGAAGACACCGGGGCCGACGGCGAGTTCGAGGTAGCGGAAGTGCGCCACGCCGGTGATGTGCTGCAGCGGGATCCGTTGCGCCCGTTCGGCGACGAGGTCGGCATAACCCTCGGGTGCCGGGGCGTCGCCGAGCATCAGTGCGCGCAGCCGGCCGAGCCCGACGCCGAGCAGGTGCTCGGCCAGGAGCTCGGCGTCAACGCGCGGGCTGGGCACGCCGGCCGCGGCCAGCACCTCGGTCGCCTCGCGGACGGCCTCCGCAAGGCTGGGACCATTGCCTGCTGTCATCACGGGGTGACCGGGGCCTATTCGCCGATGGCGTCGAGCCTGGACTGCTCGTCCAGTTCGATGGCCGACTGGATGACCGGTTCCAGGTCACCGTTCATGACCTGGTCCAGGTTGTAGGCCTTGTAGCCGGTGCGGTGGTCCGCGATCCGGTTTTCCGGGTAGTTGTAGGTGCGGATGCGCTCGGAGCGGTCCATGGTGCGGATCTGCGACTTGCGCTGGGCCGAGTTCTCGGCGTCGATCAGCTCCTGCTGGTGTGCCAGGATGCGGGCGCGCAGCACGCGCATGCCGGCTTCGCGGTTTTGCAGCTGCGACTTCTCGTTCTGCATGGCCACGACGATGCCGGTGGGAAGGTGGGTGATGCGCACGGCCGAGTCGGTGGTGTTCACGGACTGCCCGCCCGGACCGGAGGAGCGGTAGACGTCGATCTTGAGGTCGTTCTGGTTGATCTCGAGTTCTTCGGGTTCGTCCACTTCGGGGAGCACTAGCACGCCGGCGGCAGATGTGTGGATGCGGCCCTGGGACTCGGTCACGGGGACGCGCTGCACCCGGTGGACGCCGCCTTCGAACTTGAGCCGCGCGTACACGCCCTCTGCGGGGTCGTTCGAGTTGCCCTTGACGGCCATCTGGACGTCCTTGTAGCCGCCAAGGTCCGATTCCGTGGCGGAGATGATCTCGGTCTTCCAGCCGCGGGATTCCGCGTAGCGGCTGTACATCCGCAGGAGGTCCGCAGCGAACAGGGCAGCCTCGTCGCCGCCTTCGCCGCCCTTGACCTCAAGGATCACGTTGCGGGCATCGTCCGGGTCGCGCGGGATCAGCAGCCGGCGCAGTTTGGCCGCCGCCGTCTCCAGGGCAGCCTCCAGTTCGGGTACCTCGGCGGCGAACTCGGGGTCCTCGTCCGCCATTTCCTTGGCAGCGGCCAGGTCATCGCGGATGCCTTCCCAGCGGTGGTAAGCCTCCACAATGCCGTTCAGCTGAGCAGAACGCCGCCCCAGTTTCCGGGCCAGCCGCTGGTCAGCATAGACAGCAGGATCCCCAAGCTGGGCCTGGATAGCGTCATGCTCATCCAACAGGCCCTGTACGGACTCAAACATTTTCAAAACCTCTTTCGACTTGAAACCAAGTCTAGTTACGACACAAGAACTGAACCGCGGCTGGCGACTTAACGACGAAGCCGCACGGGTTTTTCCGCCCCGGGAGTGGCTTCGGGCCTGCCGGAGCCGGGTGGCTTGCGATCGTAGATCGCAAGCCACCCGGCGTAGGGGCGGGGGCGGAAAAACCCGTGCGGCGTTAGCGCGCGGGACCGCCAGAATCTAGCGGTTAGAGCAGCTACTTGTCGTTATCGGACTTCGCACCAAGCGTCGTCTTCTGCACCTGCATGAGGAACTCGACGTTGCTCTGGGTCTCCCGGATCTTGTTAGTCAGCAGTTCAAGGCTCTGCTGCGTTTCCAGTCCGGAGAGGACGCGGCGCAGCTTCCACATGATCTTGACTTCCTCGGGGGAAAGCAGGTTCTCTTCGCGGCGGGTACCGGACGCGTTGACGTCCACGGCCGGGAAGATGCGCTTGTCAGCCAACTGGCGGGACAGGCGCAGTTCCATGTTGCCGGTGCCCTTGAACTCTTCGAAGATGACCTCGTCCATCTTGGAGCCGGTCTCGACGAGAGCGGTGGCCAGGATGGTGAGCGAGCCACCGTTTTCGATGTTGCGGGCTGCGCCGAAGAAGCGCTTCGGCGGGTACAGCGCTGCGGAGTCCACACCACCGGACAGGATGCGGCCGGAGGCCGGTGCTGCCAGGTTGTAGGCGCGGCCCAGACGGGTCATGGAGTCCAGGAGCACGACGACGTCCATGCCCATTTCCACGAGGCGCTTGGCGCGTTCGATGGAGAGTTCGGCCACGGTGGTGTGGTCGTCGGCGGGACGGTCGAAGGTGGAGGCAATGACCTCACCCTTGACGGTGCGCTGCATGTCCGTGACTTCTTCGGGGCGTTCGTCAACGAGCACCATCATGAGGTGGACCTCAGGATTGTTGGTGGTAATCGCGTTGGCGATGGACTGCAGGATGAGCGTCTTGCCGGCCTTCGGCGGCGAAACGATCAGGCCGCGCTGGCCCTTGCCGATCGGGGCGACGAGGTCGATGACACGGGGGCCAATCTTCTTCGGGTCCGTCTCGAGGCGCAGGCGCTCGGAGGGGTACAGCGGGACGAGCTTCGCGAATTCGACGCGGTCCTTGAGTTCCTCGGGAGTCTTGCCGTTGACCGAGGTGACGCGGACAAGTGCGTTGAACTTCTGGCGGGCGGACTGCTGGCTGCGGTCCTCGCCTTCGCGCGGTGCCCGGATGGCACCAACGACGGCGTCGCCCTTGCGCAGGTTGTACTTCTTGACCTGGGCGAGCGAGACATACACGTCGTTCGGGCCCGGCAGGTAGCCGGACGTGCGGATGAACGCGTAGTTCTCGAGCACGTCGAGGATGCCGGCGACCGGCAGGAGGACGTCGTCCTCGGTGACCTCGACGTCGTCGACGTCCGGTCCCTGCGCACGTCCGCGGCGGCGGTCGTTGCGGTCGCGGAAGCGGTCGTTGCGCGAGGAGTTGTCGCGGCTGTCCTGCTGGCCCTGGCGGTCGTTGCGGTCACGTCGGTTGCGGCGGTTCCGGCGGCTTCCGCCGTCGGTTTCTTCGCTCTCGCGGGTGTTGTCGCGGGTGCCGGCGGCTTCGCCACGGGTGCGGGTGGTGTCGCGGCGCTGGCCGTCTTCACTGCCCGGCTCGGCCTGGCGCTGTTCACGCTGTTCAGTGCGCAGTTCACGCTGTTCAGTGCGCTGTTCACGCTGTTCAGTGCGCTGTTCACGCTGCTCGGCTGCGGGCTGTTCGGCCTGGACTTCGCCGGCGTTCTGACCGGCAGCCTCGGTGACCTGAGCTGCGGCTTCGCCGCGGCGGCGGTTGCGGGTGCGCGGCTGACGCGTGCGGTCGCTGCCTTCCGTCGCGGACACGGCCGGGCCGGTTTCGGCAGCGCGGGTTTCCGCAGTGCGAGCTCCGGCTTCGCCGGACTCCGTGGAAACCGCAGGGGCTTCTGCCGGAGTCGTGGCGGGTGCCTCTGCGGCGGCCGCCGTGACGACGCCGTCGCTGCCTGCACGGCGGCTGCGGCCGCGGCGGGCCCGGGGGCTTTCCTGGGCCGGGCTTTCCTGGGCAGCGGCCTCGTTGCCGGCGGCGGGCACGGTTACCGGTGCAGCTGCCGGAGCGGCTGCCTGCGAAACGGTGCCGTTGTCGGTCGCCTTTTCAGCAGCACGGGCCGGAGCCTTGCTTACCGGGGTGCCTGCGCGGTGGGCGGAAATGGCCGTGACCAGATCGCCCTTGCGCATGCGGGATCCGCCGGAAATACCCAGCTGGCTGGCGAGGGCCTGGAGCTGGGCGAGCTTAAGGCCTGCAAGGCCGCTGCTCTTGGCGGGTGCTGCCGTTGATCCGGCAGCAGAAGATGTATCCACAGCCGGAGACAGCTCAGTGGTTTCGGTCACGAAGGATCCTTCCCCCTCGACGGCGTCCAGGCTAAGAGCTGGACGCGGTGATTTGATCTGGGCTGCAGTTCAGATCTGCAGCCGTGATTTCGGCCTTGCCGGATGGATTTCGGCCAGCAGGGCCGGATACTGCTTCACCATGCACGATCCGAGAAATGAGGAACGGCGGGCTGACGATTTCAGGGGGCAGAGCAATTCTGCTGATTCCTGCGTCAGACCGAAAGCAGGTGGCACCGGAAAATATTGCGCAGTGAAAGATGAGAGAGGCTACGTGGCCAACATCGCGGTCTTAGAACGGTTACTAATTTACCGCCTGCGTATTTACCGCCGGTGCACTTCCACTTTAGCACCTTCAACGTCCACGGCCAGTTTCATCACTCGCCAGCCCACTTCCGGCGTGTTGTCCGCCGTGTGGGCGCCGATGAAGTCGACAACCTCGCGGGCTTCGGCTTCCCCGTTGGCCAGGACCAGCACGGTGGGCCCGGCACCGGAGACGACGGCGGCGTGCCCTGCCCGCCGCAGCGCGGCAATCAGCTCGGCGCTGGGCCGCATGGCTTCGGCGCGGTAGCTCTGGTGCAGGTAATCCTCGGTGCCCGGCAGCAGGAATTCCGGGTTGGCGGTCAGTGCGTGGATCAGCAGGGCGGCGCGGCCGGAGTTCATGGCCGCGGCGTGGTGGCCCACCGAGGCCGGCAGAAGCGCCCGCGCGGCTTCGGTGGAGAGCTCGTAGTCCGGCACGGCAACGACGGGAATCACCGAGGGGGCCACTGCAGCGCACGTGCTGCTGTACTGGTCACTGTCCTGCCATGACAGCGCCAGTCCGCCGAAAATGGCGGGTGCGACGTTGTCCGGGTGGCCTTCCATTTCGCTCGTAAGCTGCAGAATCCAGTCGCGGCCGCGCCGGGACGCCTCCGGAACCAGGGCATTGGCGGCACTGACGGCGGCCACGACGGCCGAGGCCGAGGACCCCAGGCCGCGCCCGTGCGGGTTGACGTTGTCCGCCGTGATCCGCAGGCCTTCGTGCCGGAAACCGAGGCGGTGCAGCGCCTCGGTGAGGGCCTTGACCACGAGGTGCGTGGCGTCGCGGGGCAGCGACTCGGCACCCTCTCCGCTGAGCTCGAATTCAAGTTCACCGCTGGCCAGGGTTTCCACGGTGAGCGTGTCATGCAGCGTCAGCGCCAGGCCGAGGCTGTCATACCCCGGGCCCAGGTTGGCGCTGGTGGCAGGCACCCGCACGGTGACAAGCTGGCCTGCCGGAACGGCGGGAGTGCCTGCCGCTGATTCAGCCGGGACGGTGAGGGTGGTTTCCAACGTTATTTTTCTTCCAGTCCCAGAGCTGCGGCGACGGTGACGACGTCGTTGGAGACCTTGACCGGCTGCACATCGCTGCCGTCCTCGGTGCGCAGGGCCCACTGCGGGTCTTTGAGCCCGTGACCGGTCACCGTGATCACGATCGTCTTGCCGGCCGGAACCTCCCCGGCAGCGTGCTTCTTGATCAGGCCGGCGACGCCCGCAGCGGAGCCGGGCTCCACGAAGACACCTTCCCGGGCGGAGAGCCAGCGGTGCGCGGAGAGGATTTCCTCGTCCGTGACGGCCTCGATCACGCCGCCGGATTCATCCCGGGCCGCCACGGCGGTGTCCCAGGAGGCCGGGTTGCCGATCCGGATGGCGGTGGCGATGGTATCGGGTTCAGTGATGGGGTGGCCGGCCACGAACGGGGCAGCCCCGGCGGCCTGGAAGCCCCACATGACGGGGGTCTTCGTGGCGACGGCGGGAAGCGAGCCGGCGGTAGGCGACTCGTACGCCGCGGCGTACTCCTTGTAGCCCTTCCAGTACGCGCTGATGTTGCCGGCGTTGCCCACCGGAAGGACGTGGTAGTCCGGGGCGTCGCCGAGGGAATCGACAACTTCAAAGGCGCCGGTCTTCTGGCCCTCGATCCGGGCCGGGTTGACGGAGTTGACCAGGAACACCGGGTAGGACTCGCCGAGCTTGCGGGCGATGTCGAGGCAGTTGTCGAAGTTGCCGTCCACCTGCAGCAGCGTGGCTCCGTGCGCGATCGCCTGGCTGAGCTTGCCCATCGAGATCTTGCCCTCGGGGACCAGCACCGCGCACTGCAGCCCGGCCGCCGTCGCGTAGGCCGCGGCGGAAGCGGAGGTGTTGCCGGTGGAGGCGCAGACCACGGCCTTGGCGCCGGCCGCCACGGCTGCCGTCATGGCCATGGTCATGCCGCGGTCCTTGAAGGAACCGGTCGGGTTCATGCCCTCGACCTTGAGGTAGACGGTGCTGCCGGTCAGCTCGGAGAGGTGGCGGGCGTGCACGAGCGGGGTGCCGCCCTCGCCCAGGGTGATGACCTTAGTGGCTTCCGTGACAGGAAGACGATCAGCGTATTCGCGGATGACACCGCGCCATTGGTGAGCCACTTAGACCCCTTCTACCCGCAGTACGGATGTGACGGAATTGATGACGTCCAGGCGCTTGACGGCCTCGACGGTTGCTGCAAGTGCGGCTTCGCGTGCACGGTGTGTCACGATCCGCAGCTCGGCAGACTCCACGTTGGAGTCGGCGTCGCGGTGGATGGTCTGCCGCATGATTTCGATGGACACGCCGTGCTCCGCGAAGAGCTGGGCGATCCGGGCCAGGACGCCGGGTTGGTCCGCGACGTCGAGTCCGATGTAGTAGCTCGTGATGGCTGCGTCGATGGGCAGCGCCGGCACGTGCCCGGTGGTGGTTTCGGTCCGGCCGGGGCCGCCCAGGACAATGCGGCGGGCCGCGGAGACGAGGTCGCCCAGCACGGCGGACGCCGTCGGGGTTCCGCCGGCGCCCTGGCCGTAGAACATGAGTTCGCCGGCGTTCTCGGCTTCGATGAAGACGGCGTTGAACGCACCGCGGACAGCGGCCAGGGGGTGTTCGCGGGGCAACAGCGTCGGGTGCACGCGGACGGAGACGCCGGTCTTGCCGTCCTCGTCCGTCAGCTTCTCCGCAATCGCGAGCAGCTTGATGACAAAGCCGGCCTCCTTCGCGGCGGCGATGTCCGCCGCGGTCACGGCCGTGATGCCCTCGCAGGAGACGTCTTCCAGGGCGAACCGGGTGTGGAAGGACAGCGAGGCAAGGATCGCTGCCTTGGCGGCGGCGTCGTAGCCCTCGATGTCGGCGGTGGGGTCGGCTTCCGCGTAGCCCAGTCGCTGGGCTTCGGCCAGGGCATCGGCGAACTGCGCGCCGGTGGAGTCCATCTGGTCGAGGATGAAGTTGGTGGTGCCGTTGACGATCCCGAGCACCCGGGTGATCCGGTCGCCGGACAGGCTGTCCCGGATGGGCCGCAGGATGGGGATGGCTCCGGCGACGGCGGCCTCGTAGGAGAGCTGCACGCCGGCCTTGTCCGCTTCCTCGTAGAGCGTGGGACCGTCCTGGGCCAGGAGCGCCTTGTTGCCGGTGACCACGCAGGCCCCGTGCCGCATAGCCGTCAGGATCAGGGTCCGGGCCGGCTCAATCCCGCCCATGAGCTCGATCACGAGGTCGGCGTCCTTGACGAGGGTTTCGGCGTCGGTGGTGAACAGCTCCTGGGGCAGATCGACATCGCGCTCGGCGTCGAGGTTGCGCACAGCGATGCCGCCCAATTCGAGGCGGGCGCCTGTGCGCGCCGCGAGGGCGTCGGCGTCGTCAATGAGAATCCGCGCAACCTGAGCCCCGACGTTGCCACAGCCCAGCAGGGCCACTTTCAGGGTTCGCAATTCGGTCATTCAGACTCCCATGTCGCGGTTGAGCAGATCTTCTTCGGTTTCCCCGCGGACAATCAGCCGGGCAGATCCGTCGCTGACAGCGACAACGCCCGGCCGGGCCAGATAGTTGTAGTTGCTTGACAGGGCCCAGCAGTAGGCGCCGGTCCCCGGTACAGCAAGCAGATCACCGGCTGCCACGTCCTCGGGCAGATATACATCTCTAACAACTATGTCGCCGCTCTCGCAATGTTTGCCCACTACTCGGGACAGCTGCGGGGCCGCGTCGGAGCTCCGCGAGGCAAGAATTGCCGAATAATCCGCGTCGTACAGCACCGGGCGAGGGTTGTCGCTCATACCGCCGTCCACCGACACATACCGGCGGGGGTACGTAACGTCGTTGCCGGCTCCCCCGGCTTCGGAACCCGGGGCGTCCACACGGACGGTCTTGAGCGTGCCGACCTCGTACAGCGTGAACGTCGTGCTGCCGACGATTGCGCGGCCCGGTTCGATCGAGATCCGCGGAGCGGAAATACCCAGCGCGGCGCACTTGGAACGGACGACGGCGGCCATCGCCTGCGCGATCTCGGCGGCCGGTCGGGGCGTGTCAACGGGGGTGTAAGCGATGCCGTAGCCGCCTCCGAGGTCCAGCTCGGGCAGCACGATGGAGTACTTGACCTGCATGGCGGCCAGGAAGTCCAGAAGCTTTTCGGCGGCGAGGGCGAAGCCGTCGGGTTCGAAGATCTGGGAGCCGATGTGGCAGTGCAGGCCCAGCAGCTCGATGCTCTCGTGCCCGATGGCCGCAGCCACGGCTTCCTCAGCGGCGGACAGCCCGGCCTGGTCGGTGGAGTCCGGCGCCATGGAGAGACCGAATTTCTGGTCCTCGTGGGCGGTGGCGATGAATTCGTGCGTGTGGGCGTGCACTCCGGGGGTCAGCCGGAGCATGACCTTCGCGGTGTCGCCCCGGTTGGCCGCGATCGCCGCGACGCGTTCGAGCTCATCGAGGCTGTCCACCACGATCCGGCCCAGTTGCATGTCCAGGGCCCGGTGGATTTCGCCGTCGGACTTGTTGTTGCCGTGCAGGGCGACGTCGGCGCCCGGGATGCCGGCGCGGGCGGCGACGGCTAGTTCGCCGCCGGACGCGGTATCCAGGCGCAGCCCTTCTTCCTCGACCCAGCGGACCACGGAGGTGCACAGGAAGGACTTGCCGGCGTAGTAGACGTCCACTCCCCCACAGATGTCCGCGAAGGCGTCGTTGAACGCGTCGCTGAACTCCCGGGCGCGGGCCCGGAAGTCGGTCTCGCTCAGCACGAACAGCGGCGTCCCGTATTCGCGTTGCAGTTCGCTGACCGTCAACCCCTCGATGGTGAGCTCGCCGGCGTCGTTCCGGGCGACGCCGCCGGCCCACAGCGGTTCGTGGAGGGCGTTGAGGTCGGCGGGGACTTCAAGCCAGCCGGGTGCGAGCGGGGACTGTCCTGTATGTGCGGTCATGGCGATTACATCCGTTCCGGCGCCGAGACGCCCAGCAGTTCCAGTCCGTTGGCCAGCACCTGGCTCGTGGCGTCGTTGAGCCAGAGCCGGGTCCGGTTGGTGTCGGTGATGGGTTCCTCGCCCTGGGGCGCCACCCGGCAGGCGTCATACCAGCGGTGGTAGGCGCCGGCGATGACTTCCAGGTGGCGGGCCACGCGGTGCGGTTCGCGCAGTTCGGCGGCCTTGGCCACCACCGAGGGGTAGCTGCCCAGGTGCGAGAGCAGCTCGTTTTCGGTGGCGTGGTCCAGCAGGGCGGCATCGAAGCAGTCTTTGCCGTCGACACTGCGCTCCACGCCGGCGGCCACGGCATTGCGCGCGGCGCCGCGGGAGCGGGCGTGGGCGTACTGGACGTAGAACACCGGGTTTTCGTTGCTGTGCTTCTTGAGCAGCTCGGGGTCCAGGGTCAGCGGCGAATCGGCCGGGAACCGGGCGAGCGAGTAGCGGACGGCGTCCTTGCCGAGCCAGTCGATGAGGTCCTTGAGCTCGATGATGTTGCCGGCACGCTTGGACAGCTTGGCGCCGTTGACGGAGACCAGCTGGCCGATCAGGACCTCGATGTTGACCTCGGGGTCGTCGCCGGCGGCGGCCGCGATGGCCTTGAGCCGGTTGATGTAGCCGTGGTGGTCGGCGCCGAGGAGGTAGATCTTCTCGGTGTAGCCGCGGTCCTTCTTGGACAGGTAGTAGGCGGCGTCGGCGGCGAAGTACGTCGGCTCGCCGTTCGCGCGGATCATCACGCGGTCCTTGTCATCGCCGAAGTCGGTGGTGCGGAGCCACACCGCGCCGCCGTCGTCGAAAACGTGGCCCTGTTCGCGCAGGCGGGCGACGGCGTCTTCGATCGCGCCGGCGTCGTGAAGTTCCTGCTCGGAGAAGAAGACATCAAAGTCGACGCCGAACCCGGCCAGTGTCTGCTTGATGTCGTGCATCTGCGCCTTGTACGCTGCGCCACGGATCACCGGCAGGGCTGCGACTTCGGTGAGTTCACGGATGCCGGGGTGCTCGCTGAGCACCTCATGGCCGAGGTCGGCGATGTACTGGCCAGGGTAACCGCCCTCGGGCACGTCCCGGCCGTGCAGCCTGGCGAACACGGAGTTGGCGAACACGTTCATCTGGGAGCCGGCGTCGTTGATGTAGTACTCGGCCGTGACGTCGGCGCCGGAGGCGCGGAGGACGCGGGCGATCGCATCGCCGAGGGCGGCCCAGCGGGTGTGGCCGATGTGCAGCGGGCCGGTGGGGTTGGCCGAGACGAACTCCATGTTGACCACGTGCCCGGCGAGCGCGGTGTTGGTGCCGTAGTCCGCGCCTGCCTCGACGATCGCCTTGGCGAGGGCGCCCGCGGCCGCGGCGTCCACGGTGATGTTCAGGAAGCCCGGGCCGGCGATGTCCACCGCGGAAACGCCGTCGATCGTTTTCAGCCGGGCGCTCAGGACGGACGCGAACTCCCGCGGGTTGGTGCCCGCCGTCTTGGCCAGCTGGAGCGCGACGTTGGTGGCCCAGTCCCCGTGGTCCCTGTTCTTCGGGCGCTCGACGCGCACCTCGTCCGGGATGTCGGCTGCGGAAAGGGCAATCTCGCCTGCCGCGACGGCGTCCTTCAGGCAGGCGGATATGGCGAGGGAGAGTTCTTCTGGGGTCACAGTTCTAGCCTACCGGTGGGCCCGAGGTGTGGCGGAATCTGGCGCCCGGCATGACGGGCGGGGCGGGCAGCTAGTGGGGTTGCCCATCCCGCGCGTGCCCGCGTTCATTGCCCACTCAGCACGCGCTCAGCCCCCCCCTCTCGGCCCGCGCTCTGCACGCGCCTCGTGCGACCGATGGGCGCCGATTTTCCGTTGGAGGCCACCTTCCTGCTAAGCTCTAGGACGTCCCGCCGGAAACGGCAGGAATCCTGACTGCCCTCGTAGCTCAGGGGATAGAGCGTCTGCCTCCGGAGCAGAAGGTCGTAGGTTCGAATCCTATCGAGGGCACAGAAGATAGGCAGTACAGCAGTTAGGCAGTACAGACAAACCCCGTCGTTTCATTGAAACGGCGGGGTTTTTTGTGCCGGGTCTTTTGCACGGAATCCGGCGGAAAGAACGCGCAAAACCCGCGGCTCTCCCCCTGCCGATTGTCGGTGCCCGCTCGTAGGCTGTGTTCATCGGTGGCGGGCTACCGGGCACGCCCCGAAGCATGAAGGGGGTCTCACATGTTCCGTTCCGTCTCTTACCGTTCCGCCTCTTACCGTTCCGGTGGTTACTGTTCCATCGTTCCGCCCTATTTGCTCCGCCGCTTGGCCGCCCAGCAGGAACCTGGCTTCTCGGGCGCGGCGGAGGCCGCTCAGAAGGCACTGCTGCACGTCAAGAGTTTCCAGGCGTCCCGCGCTGAGCTGACCCTGCTGGCGGTCCCCGCCGCGCGGGGGCTCAAGCCCGGGGCACCGGAACGCACCATCTATGATGCCCGGTCCCTGGAGCAGTTGCCCGGCAGCCTGGTCCGCAACGAAGGCAAGCCGCCCAGCGGGGATCCGGCCGCGGACGAAGCTTACGACGGTCTGGGCCACACCCACCGTCTCTACGCGGACGCTTTTGGTCGGGACTCCATTGACGGGAAGGGCCTTCCCCTCGAGGCCACGGTCCATTACGGCAAACGCTACGACAACGCGTTCTGGGACGGCCGGCTGATGGTGTTCGGCGACGGCGACGGCGTTGTCTTCGAACGGTTCACGAAGTCGCTCAGCGTGATCGGCCATGAACTCGCCCACGGTGTTGCGCAGTTTTCAGGCGGCCTGAACTACCGCAACCAGGCCGGCGCGCTCAACGAATCCCTGTCCGACGTCTTCGGCGCCCTGGTGGAACAGTACGCCAAGCAGCAGTCCACCACGGAGGCGAGTTGGCTAATCGGCGAAGGACTCTTTACAGACCAGGTTCAGGGTGCCGCCCTGCGGTCCATGAAGGCGCCGGGTACCGCGTACGACGACGACGTCCTCGGCAAGGATCCCCAGCCGGACTCGATGGATTCCTATGTACGGACGAGCGCGGACAACGGCGGGGTGCACATCAACTCCGGCATCCCGAACCGTGCCTTCTGCCTCGTTGCCACGGCCCTCGGCGGCAACGCCTGGGATGCCCCCGCGCAGATCTGGTACGACACCCTGACCGGCGGCACACTGGCGCCGAATGCCACGTTCGGCGCCTTCGCCAAAGCCACTGCCGCCTCTGCCAAGGAGCTTTTCGGGGCGGATTCCAAGGAGCATGACGCCGTGCGGTCCGCGTGGGAAACTGTGAAGGTGAAGCTGTAGCGCAGCGCCATCTAAACGCCGCAGCATCCCAACCCAGCCACCAGGTCGTGAGGATCGCAGACTCATGAAGATAATCGTCCAGCGAAGCGGCGGCGTGGCCGGAATGAAAAGGACATGGACCGTCCGGCCCGAGCCGCCTGACGACACCGACCGGTGGCAGCCGCTCATTGAGGCATGCCCGTGGGACGACGTCGCTGTGCTCGGCGAGGCCACCGGCCAGCCGGACCGGTTCATGTACAGCATCCGGGCCGATCAGCGCCGGGCGGTCCTGCCGGAGCGTGAACTGACGGGGCCCTGGCGGGACCTTGTCGAGAGTGCCCGGGCTGCGGCCGAGGAGGGCGGCCCGGCGGAACTCGGGTAGCCGTCGGCATCCCGTGCTGCCTATGCCGTTGTCCCTGGCGGGTGCCGTTTATGCCGTTGCCAGGTGCCCCCGGAACGTGCGCCGGTAGGACTGCGGGCTGGTGTCCAGCGCCTTTGCGAAGTGGTGCCGCAGCAGGACCGAATGCCCGAAACCGGCTTCCCGCGCGATTTCGTCAATGTTGAGTTCCGTGGTCTCCAGCAGCTCTTGGGCGCGCAGGACCCGCTGCGAGTTGAGCCACGCCGCCGGGGTCGCCCCCGTTTCCGAGCGGAACCGCCGCGCGAACGTCCGCGGCGACATGTGGACCCGGGCGGCCAGTTCGTTGACCGGGTGTTCCTCGTCCAGGTGCCGGAAGATCCACTGCAGCAGCTGTTCCATCGGTTCCGAACCGCATTGCGGGATGGGCCGGTCGATGTACTGGGCCTGGCCGCCGTCGCGGTGCGGCGGGACCACCATGTCACGGGCGATGCCGGCGGCCACTTTGGCACCAAATTCAGTGCGGATCAGGTGCAGGCAGGCATCGATCCCCGCGGCCGTCCCGGCACTGGTGATGATCCTGTCGTCTTCGACGTAGAGGACGTTTTCATCCACCCGGACGGCAGGGTACCGGCTGGCGAGTTCCTGGGAGTAGTGCCAGTGCGTGGTGCAGCGGCGGCCGTCGAGCAGCCCCGCCCGGGCCAGGGCAAACGCGCCGGAACAGATGGACATCACCCAGGCGCCGCGCGCATGGGCGGCGCGCAGCGCGTCCAGGACGGATTCCGGAACATCCTCGTCCCGGCCGTAAGGCGCCATCACCACCAGGTCCGCGTCCGCAGCCGCTTCCAGCCCGAAGCTGACGTGCATGGACAGTCCGGACTTGAGCGGGACGTCACCCGGCTCCGGGGTGCAGACCCGGAAATCGAAGGCGGGCACGCCGTTTCCGCGGTCCGAGCGGTCAATGCCGAAGACCTCGAACGCGGTCGCGAACTCGAAGATGGAGAAGTTGGGGACCACGATCATTGCCACTGATTTGATCATGATTCCAGTGTGGCAGAAATTATAGCTTTTTGGGCATTTCTGCCACTTTCTTTCATGTGTTGACCGGAGAACCATGGAGGTATGGAACTCCTCGGAATCGCCGTCATCATCCTGATCATCGCCGTCATCACCGCCACCATCTCCGCCCTGCGCAAGGATGGCCTCGGCCACAACCCGCCCGTCCGCTCGGAAGAGTTCTGGATGGCCCGGGATCTCCCCAGCGTCAACTACACCCTGCGGATCTTCTGAGTCCGCATACCGGCCCCGGGGCCCGGCTCCTCCAGCCGGGCCCCCACTATGCGCAGGGCCCGGCGGACAGTCCGTCCCAGTAGACTGTCTCCAGCCATGACATTGCATATTTCCTACCCCGCCGAGCTGCCGGTTTCCGAGCGCCGCGAAGATCTGATGGCCGCCATCGCGGCCAACCAGGTGACCATCATCGCCGGCGAGACCGGTTCGGGTAAGACCACCCAGATCCCGAAGATGTGCCTGGAACTCGGCCTGGGCGAGAACGGGCTGATCGGGCACACCCAGCCCCGCCGGCTCGCGGCCCGCACTGTTGCCGAACGCATCGCGGAGGAACTCGGCGTCGAGATCGACCAGGAAGTCGGCTTCCAGGTCCGGTTCACGGGCGAGGTCAGCCGCTCCACCAAGGTCAAGCTCATGACCGACGGCATCCTGCTGGCAGAAATCCAGCGCGACAAGCTGCTGCGCAAGTACAACGCCATCATCATTGACGAGGCCCACGAGCGCAGCCTCAACATCGACTTCATCCTCGGCTACCTCAAGCGGATCCTGCCGCAGCGCCCGGACCTGAAGATCATCATCACCTCGGCCACCATCGATCCGGAGCGCTTCGCCAAGCACTTCGGCAGCGAGGAAGAGCCCTCCCCCATCATCGAGGTCTCGGGCCGGACCTACCCGGTGGAAATCCGCTACCGGCCGCTCTCACAGCCCGCCGGCGGCGCCGGTTCTGGCACCGAAGACGGCGCCGGCGAAGGCTCGACCTCGGACGACGAACTCGAAGAGGACCGCGACCCGCTCGACGCGGTGTGCGACGCCGTCGACGAGCTCGCCCTCGAAGCCCCCGGCGATATCCTCATTTTCTTCTCCGGCGAGCGCGAAATCCGGGACGCGGCGGAGGCCCTCAACGCCCGCATCCAGTCCAACCGGCGGCTGGCCGGCACCGAGGTCCTGCCCCTCTTCGCCCGGCTGAGCCTGCAGGAGCAGCACAAGGTCTTCCACCCCGGCAGCAAACGCCGGATTGTGCTGGCCACCAACGTCGCCGAAACCTCGCTCACCGTCCCGGGCATCAAGTACGTGATCGACACCGGCACGGCCCGCATCTCGCGCTACTCGCACCGCACCAAAGTCCAGCGCCTGCCGATCGAGCGTGTCTCCCAGGCCTCGGCCAACCAGCGCTCGGGCCGCTGCGGCCGTGTCTCGGACGGCATCGTCATCCGTCTGTACTCCGAGGAGGACTTCGAGTCCCGGCCGCTGTTCACGGACCCGGAAATCCTGCGCACCAACCTCGCGGCCGTCATCCTGCAGATGACCGCCATGGGTGTGGCCCGCGGACCGAAGGACGTGGAGAACTTCCCCTTCGTCGAACCGCCGGATTCACGCGCCATCAACGACGGCGTCAGCCTCCTGCGCGAACTCGGCGCCCTCAGCCCCGTGCGGACCCAGGAACAAAGGAGCGAGGAGCAGAGGGGCGAGGAACAAACGGGCGACGGCGGCGGACGCCCGGGCCGGCGACAGGCTGCCGGCCGCGGCGGCGGCAGGAACGGTGGCGGGCTGACCGCCGTCGGGCAGCAACTGGCCCAACTGCCGGTGGACCCCCGCCTGGGCCGAATGATCGTGGAATCCGGCAAGCGCGGCTGCGTCCGCGAAGTCATGATCCTCGCCGCCGCCCTGACGATCCAGGACCCGCGGGAGCGTCCGACCGATAAGCAGCAGCTCGCCGCGGAGAAGCACGCCCGCTTCCGGGACGAGAACTCGGACTTCACCGGCTACCTGAACCTCTGGAACTACCTGCAGGAGAAGCAGCAGGAACTCTCCTCCACCGCGTTCCGCCGGCTCTGCCGGACCGAGTTCATCAACTACCTGCGGGTCCGCGAATGGCAGGACCTCTTCGCCCAGCTGCGCCAGCTCGCCAGGCCGCTGGGCATCAGCCTGGACAACAAGCGCCTGGCCGATCCCGTAGGCAACCATGACGGCATCCACATCAGCCTGCTTTCCGGGCTGCTGAGCCACATCGGCATCCTGGATGAGCGCAAGCGCGAATATGCCGGCGCCCGCGGCAGCCGCTTCGCGATCTTCCCGGGTTCGGCGCTGTTCAAGAAGTCCCCCACCTTCGTCATGGCCGCGGAGCTCGTGGAGACGAGCCGGCTCTGGGCCCGTGTCGCGGCGAAGTTCGATCCGCTGTGGGCCGAGCAGGTGGCACCGGACCTCGTCAAGCGCAGCTACAGCGAACCGCACTGGTCCAAGAAGATGGGCGCGGTGATGGCCCACGAAAAGGTCACTCTTTACGGCGTGCCCATCATCCCGAGCCGGCGGGTCAACTACGGCAACGTGGATCCCGAACTCTGCCGCGAGCTCTTCATCCGGCACGCGCTGGTTGAAGGCGACTGGCAGACGCATCACAAGTTCTTCCACCGCAACCGTGCCCTGCTCCACGAGGTCGAGGAACTTGAGGCCCGGATGCGGCGCCGGGACATCCTGGTGGATGACCAGACCCTGTTCGAGTTCTACGACGCCCGGATCGGCAAGGAAGTGGTCTCCGAGCGGCACTTCGACAAGTGGTGGAAGGACGCGCGGCAGCGGGACCCCGAGCTGCTGGACTTCGACCAGTCCCTGCTGATCAGCGAGGACGCCGCGGCCCTGGACGATTCGGCCTACCCCAAGACCTTGCTGCACAAGGGTTTTGAGCTGCCGCTGAGCTACGAGTTCCACCCAGTAGCTCCGGGCTCGCCGCCGAATCCTTCCGACGGCGTCACCGCCGAGGTCCCCGTGCTGTTCCTGAACCAGCTCGACGACGCCGCTTTCCGCTGGCTGATCCCCGGGCAGCGCGTGGAGCTTGTCACCGCGCTCATCAAGTCGCTGCCCAAGCAGATCCGCAAGAACTTCGTACCCGCGCCGGACGTGGCACGCCAGGCCGTCGCGGCGTTGGAAGCCGACTTCGATCCCGCCGAGGACGAACTCGAGCCGTCGCTCGAACTCGTGCTGCGCCGGATCCGCGGTCAGGTCATCCCGCCGGGATCCTGGAACTGGGACGCCGTGCCGGCGCATTTGCGGGTCAGTTTCCGGGTGGTGGATTCCCGCGGCAAGGTACTGGATGAGGGTAAGGACCTCACGGCGCTGCAGGAGCGGCTGGCACCGGCCACCCGCCGGGCGATCGCGGAATCCCTCGGTGCCACCCCGGCCACGACGGCGCCCACGGCCAGGGGGACAGCCGCACCCAAGGGGACGGGCACGTCGTCGGGCGCCTCACGGGCAGCCGGGCCGCGATCGGCCGCACCAGCGGCTGCCGCGTCCGCCGCCCCGGGCGGGTTCCGCGAAGTGTCCGGCCTCAAGGACTGGACTTTCGGAACCGTGCAGCGCGAGGTCCAGGGCAACGTCGGCGGGCACACCGTCACCGGCTACCCGGCCCTGGTGGACGAGGGAACGTCCGTGGCACTGCGGCTTTTTCAAACCGCATCTGAACAGCAGGAGGCCATGCGGGCCGGCGTCATCCGGCTCCTGGCCCTGAAGGTGCCACCGCCGGACCGCTACGTCCTGGAACACCTGAACAACACCGAGAAACTGACGTTCAGCCAGAACCCGCACGGCTCCGTGACCGCGTTGATTGCGGACTGTGCCCTGGCCGCCATCGACAAGCTCACCCCGGCCGAGCTGCCGTGGGACGAGGCCTCGTTCAAGGCACTGTACGACACCGTGCGGGCCGAGCTGATCGACACCGTCTTCACGGTCACCGCCGTCGTCGAACGCGTCCTCGCCAGCACGCGCCGGATCGAAAAGCAGCTCAAAGGCACCACCAGCCTGGCCCTGATCAGCGCGCTGAACGACGTCAAGAGCCAGCTTGAGCAGCTTGTCTATCCGGGTTTCGTGGCACGCACGGGCTACGCCCAGCTCAGCCAGCTGCCCCGCTACCTGGCGGCGATCGAGAAGCGCCTCGAGAAGCTGCCGGGCAATGTCCAGCGGGACGCCCAGCACATGGCCGCGGTCCAGGCCCTCGAGGACGACTACGACGACGCCGTCTCCGCGCTGCTGCCCGGACGGCGGGCCGGCGCGGAGTTAACCCACGTGCGCTGGATGATCGAGGAATTCAGGGTGAGCCTCTTCGCCGTCGAGCTCGGGACCGCCTACTCGGTGTCCGAAAAGCGCATCCGGGCGGCCCTTAACAAAGTACTGGCACCGGCGTAGACCCCCGTGGGGAGTGCTGCGCCGGCGCCAGTCCGGCGTGTCTGGAGCTAGGCGTCCGGGACGTACTCCGAATGCCCGGCTTTTCGGAGGCCTTCGCGGAGCTTCTCCGCGTTGGCGTCCAGCTTTGCCGGATCCGGGTGCTGGTCCACCGAGCCGAAATCAAAGTCCGCCATGGAGTTCGAAGGCCACACGTGGACGTGCATGTGGTTGATTTCGTAACCCGCGACGATCAGGCCGGCCCGGGCGGCGTCGAAGACGTCCACCTGCACGGCGCCGATTCTACGGGCGACCTCCATGACCCGGCCGAGGACCTCGGGTGAGGCGTCCGTCCAGCGGTCCACTTCCTCGATCGGCACCACGAGGGTGTGGCCGTCGGCCAGCGGGCCCACGGTCAAGAACGCCACGACGTCGTCCTCGCGCCAGACGAAGCGGCCCGGGATCTCGCCGTTGATGATTTTCGTGAAGAGAGTGCTCATACATCCGCCTTTTCCGCCGGGGACCCCAGGGTGCTGACGTCCAGGACAAAACGGTACTTCACATCTCCAGCCACCATGCGGTCGTAGGCTTCGTTGAGCTGGTCCGCTCCGACCACCTCGACGTCGGACACCACACCGTGTTCGGCGCAGAAGTCCAGCATCTCCTGGGTCTCGGCGATGCCTCCGATCAGCGACCCCGCGTACGCGATCCGGCGCCGGATCAGTGCGCCGGGGTTGACGGGCGGCATCGCTTCCGAGGGCAGGCCCAGCTGGAACAGCGCGCCGTCCACGCGCAGGGTGCGGAAGTACGGGTTGAGGTCGTGCGGTGCAGCGACGGTGTCGATGATGACATCGATGCTGCGGTCCGCGGCCTCCATCGCGGCCGGGTCCGTGGAAAGGATGACGTGGTCGGCGCCCAGTTCGCGGGCCGCCTCGAACTTTTGCTCCGACGTCGTGAACACCGTCACCTCCGCGCCCATGGCCTTGGCGATCTTGACGGCCATGTGGCCGAGGCCGCCGAGCCCGATAACGCCGACGACGTCGCCTTCCTCGACCTCGAAGTGGTTCAGCGGGGAATAGGTCGTGATGCCCGCGCAGAGCAAGGGCGCGGCGGCGGCGGGGTCCATGCCCTCCGGAACCCGCAGGACGTAGTTGCGGTCCACGACGATCGACGTCGAGTAGCCGCCCTGGGTGATCGCGCCGCCGTTGCGGGGATCCTTGGATCCGTACGTTCCGGTTATGCCGTTTTCGCAGTACTGCTCGAGGCCGTCCAGGCAACTGTCGCATTCGCGGCAGGAATCCACCATGCAGCCCACGCCCACGCGCTCACCGACCGTGAAATCGTCGACGGCGGAACCGACCCGGGCGACCCGGCCGACAATCTCGTGGCCCGGGATCAGCGGATATGTGTCGCCGCCCCATTCGCCGCGCGTGGCGTGCACGTCCGAGTGGCACAGTCCGCAAAATTCGATGGCGATCTCAATGTCGTCCGCCTTCGGCTCCCGGCGGGACACCGTCAAGGGAACGAGTCCGCTGTCCGGTGCAGTGGCGCCATAGGCGGCGACCAGGGTGGCGCCGCCGGTGTGTGCGGCGCTGATCGCGGTGGTGTCGGAGGTCTCGGAGTTCGGCAGTGGCTTGGCAAGGGGCGGGGGTACAGGACGTCCAGGTGTCATGTGTCGACGCTACCCCCGGTCCCGGCGACTATTCCACTTTGGAGCGCCAGGCCACACTGCCGCCCGGGACTTGGCTGGCACTGTGGCCGGGAACGTTGGCCCGGCCCGACGACGCTCCGACACCTCTTCACGGCGCTGAAGGAATGCGCGCCACGGAGCGCGGTGCCACCTGTGGAGTCCGGCGCTTCGTCGCGGCATTCCGTGATTGCTTGGTGTCGCTCACGCGGGCTTTGAGTTCTCTTGCATGGCATGCGTTTCGCGACACATAGGTTTCGAGACACCGAGTCGGATTAGTCGGCCACCCGCAGGGGATCCTTCACCGGGCAGCTCAGTTGAAATGCGGACCGAAGGCTATTGCATCCAGATCATGGGCAGTTACGGTGGCTCCATGAGGGACAGGAGGCTGCTGATCATGTGCGGGACGACAGAGTTCAATGACGCCCTCGACCACTACGAGACGGAAGGCTGGCGCCGTGCGGAAACTGATCTACGGCATGAATCTGACCCTGGACGGCTACATCGCCGCGGCCGGCGACGACATCGGCTGGGGCGGGCCCAGCGACGAACTGTTCCAGTGGTGGCTCGACCAGGACCGGGCTAGCAGCCTGTCCCTGTACGGCCGCAAGCTCTGGGAGACCATGAGCTCTTACTGGCCGACCGGCGACCAGCAGCCCAACGCCACCCCGGCGGAGATCGAATTCGCGC
>NZ_FNJS01000047.1:0-25070 GCF_900104405.1 Arthrobacter sp. ok909
GAGGCTTGAAGGCTGGCATCTCATCATCATCATCGTTCTGGCATTGGTGCTGTTCGCTGCACCGAAGCTGCCGGGCATGGCCCGCAGCCTGGGCCAGTCGATGCGCATTTTCAAGTCGGAAGTCCGGGAAATGAAGAAGGACGGCACCTCCGACGCCAAGGAAGGCTCCGAGCCGGTCGAGGGCCGGGTTGTTAACCACCCGCAGGCCGCCGCCCCGGAAAGCCGCACGGGCGACGGAACCGACGTTCCGCCGTCGACCCGCGCCTAAGTACGCATGGCAGTAACCATGAGCCGTCGATCGAACCCCGAGGGGAGGATGGCGCTCCTTGACCACCTGAAAGAGCTGCGCAACCGGCTCTTCAAGGCGGCAATCGCCGTCGTCCTCGGGACAGTGGCGGGATTCCTCGTCTACCAGCCGTTTCTGGCTGCGCTGACCAAGCCGATCCGTGACCTGAACGAACAGCAGGGCCGTCAGGCGACGCTGAACTTTGACGGCGTCGCGAGCTCGTTCGACCTCATGATCCAGGTATCCGTGTTCCTGGGCCTGATCATCGCCAGCCCCGTCTGGCTCTACCAGCTCTGGGCCTTCATCGTGCCCGGACTGCACAAGAAGGAACGCCGCATCGCCCTGTCCTTCGTGGCAGCGGCCGTGCCATTGTTCGTCGGCGGCGTCCTGCTGGCCTGGCTCGTGCTGCCCAACGCGGTGCGCGTACTGACCGAATTCACGCCGGCGGGCGGCTCCAACTTCATCAGCGCCCAGGTCTACCTGACCTTTGTCCTGCGGCTGCTGCTGGCCTTCGGCATCGCCTTCCTCCTGCCGGTGGTCCTGGTGGGACTGAACCTGGCCGGCCTCGTCAAGGGCCAGCAACTTCTCAAAAGCTGGCGGATCACCGTGTTCCTGGTGTGCCTCTTCGCCGCCATGGCCGCGCCCGGCGCCGACGCCACAAGCATGTTCTACCTCGCCGTCCCCATGCTGGCCCTGTTCTTCGCCGCGATCGGGCTGTGCATGCTCAACGACCGCCGGCGCGAACGACGCGCCGTCAAACGCGCCGCCGAGACCGAAGCCACCGCGGACCAGGCCACACCAAGCTCCGAGCTGGAGAATCTCTAAGCCTTCGCCGAAGTCAGAACATGGTTCCGCCCGTTCAGTAAGCACGCACGCAACCTATACTCTCTCCATCTCCCCGCCAGGATCTCAGGTGTCTGAGACAACCGGTAATACACATCCGCAGCGCCAACATGAATCGTCCCGGAGCCAGGTCAACGCCGAGCGCTCCCAAGACGTGTCAGGGCCGGTCACCTTGTTGATCGCCGCGTTCGGTCGGACCCGTGTCCCGTAATCGCCCCGCGGTGTGTGACATCGTAGGCGTATGCACCGCTGCGGCCAGCAGGAGGACCAGGATGATGATGTCGAGGGTGGTTTTCGACGTTCCCTGGTTCGATGCCCCGGTGCCCACGCGGTAGGTGATCGTCGATATGAGCGGCCCGCTCCCGGCTGGTTGCGTCGGCCGATCAGGACGAAGCGGCTTCAATGATCTTCTCGTCGCCCTCGTTCACGGCCTTGACCACGGCGTCGTAGTCACCGCTGTCGATGGCTTTGCTGACCTTCCTGGTGGCCTTGTCGACCGCCTCGTCGACGCGGTCGACGTAGAGGTCGTCGACGACGGCAACGATCGCCGAGGAGCCCGGCGGCAGCCACTCGTCCGCGTTGACGCCGATGGACTTCTCCTCGTGACGTTTCGCGATGGCGCCAACACCTGCGCCGATCCCAGCACCGATCACGCCGGACAGCAGAAGCGGCGGAGCGAACAGTCCGACCACCAGCCCGCCGATGGCGCCGGCCTTGGTGCCGCCGGCGACTAGTCCGCCCCCATGCTCCTTGACCTCGGTCTTGCCCGAGGCGTCACGCGACAGTACGACAGCAGCCGCCACAGCCGCGTCGTCCATGCTCTTGATCGCCTTGAAGTCATCTGCCGCCGAGCCCGTGTCGGCGTACGACGAAACGAACAAGATGTAGTTGTGCTCTGCCATGGTGTGCCCTCCACTTGGTTCTGGCCGGCGTAGCGGCCACCCCGATTCCTACTGGATGCTGTCTCCGGATGGTCTTAGACAGAACCGCCCCCCAACTACAAGCGGCCTGTCGCGCCCAGACCGGCGCCGTACGCACACCGATCGTCGGGTAGGTCCAACTGTTGCCCCGACAGGCTCGCACCGGCAGGGCCCTAAGTCACTGGTTCAGCGAAGAACCTTCTGGCAGGCAGAAGGGCCTCGGTGCGCTTCTCAATGGACGCGGTGTCCCGCAAAGCGCCGAACAGCATGTGCGGGGATCATCGGATCTCTGACTCACACAGCTGAGCGCTGCAGCGGCGCGGACGGCCTACTCGCCGAGCTCACTGGCTCCCGAAATGCCTCATTGACGCGTTGATCCTTCTAAATCTGTTGCACGGTGAGGTCAGGAGGCGCTGTGCCGCCGCCGGGCCGGGCCGTGATCGCAGCGTGGTCTTGACGCGGCGCGGGCCACAAGCGTATACAAGGGCCATCCCGGTGTCGTCGCGGGGGTTATGACCGCGGAACAAACTCGGGCGGCGCGGGGACCGTCATTATGGACCGTGGCGGAGCAGCGGAGTGAGGTGTGAGCGATGACCGGATTAGCCGCCCTCCGCTTCGTGGCGCTCGGCTCGGCAGGCTTCGTCGCCCCGGAAGCAGGGATTGCGGACGAATGGGCGTACTACTTCGGCGTCTTCGTGATTGTGCTGGCCCAGTGCGCCGGTGTACCGCTTCCCGCCGTGGCCGTACTGCTTGGGGCCTACGCCTCGGCGCGCCACGGCGATCTGAACCTTGCTGCCGTTATCGCGGTCGGCAGCCTGGGCGCCATGCTCGGGAGCACTATTGGCTACGGACTTGGGCGGGTGGGAGGCCGTCCGTTGATGCTGCGACTTGCACGGCGCTTCCACGCCGACGAGAATCGCATCGTCCAACTGGAGTCGTTCTTCGATCGGCACGGCGGCACAGCCTTGTTCTTTGGCCGCTGGGTCATTGTAGTCCGGCTCTGGGGCGCCATTGCCGCGGGGGCTGCCAAGATGCCGTGGCCCAAGTTCCTGCTGTGGAACATCACAGGGTCCATTGCCTGGGTCGCGAGCCTCAGCGTTCTGGCCTATCTGGCCGGGGCGCTGGCCCATGCCATCGGTGACGCTCTCGACATCGGCGGCTGGGTGCTGGTCCCCATCGTCGTGCTTGGCCTGGTGATCGTCTGGCGCCGGCGCAGACGCCGGAAGCTCAAGTCGGCGCCAGCGTCAGGGGATGGCGTGCCCGACGCCGAATGAAGCCGTGCCGAACTGCCCCGCGCGGGATCAACCTTCGGCCCCGACGCTTAAACGTCCGCCGCCGTATTCCCCGTTAGGCGGCTGTTACTGTCGCCGCATTCGCCGTGCGGTACGAGGATCCAAGTAGGCACTCGGGTTCCTCCGCGCAGGGTGGCAGGCACAATGTCCACACTTTAAAGCAAAGACCCCTCTGACGAGGAGTGCTGTGCCCGAGGTGGGACTCGAACTGCATTTCCTCCCCTGCAAACACTGGACTCCCCCGGAAACATGCGGAATCCGGTCCGATCCAACTCCAGTACGACCGAGTCCGGATGCCAAAGTGTGTACGTTGTACACACTTCCCCTCCCACAACCTGGATGAGACGGAATGAGGCCCTGATCTCTCTTCCTAGGAGACTTTCGCGTGCCATAGTCTGGGCACGCCAGCCTGCGGCCGAAGGTGAAAAAGGCGGAAAGCAGGACAGAAGGCGCGTAGAAGGGACCAACCATGCTGATCTGTGCAACCTGCGCCGTCGAACGCGACGAACCTACCCCGGGGGTCTGCCCAATCTGCGCCGATGAACGGCAGTATGTGCCCGAGGACGGCCAAAAATGGCTCACACTGGACGGGCTGGCGCAGGAGGGCCAGCAGACATTGTTGAAGGAGAACGAGCCGGGACTGACCGGGATCACGACGGAGCCCAAAGTCGGGATCGGCCAGACCGCCCAGCTTGTGGTGACACACGAGGGTTCGCTGCTGTGGGATCCGGTCGGATATGTCGATGACAGCGCTGTGCAGGCAGTCCTCGAGCGGGGCCCGGTCCTGGCGATCGCCGCTAGCCATCCACACATGTTTGGTGTGCAGGTCGAATGGTCGCATCGGCTCGGTGGCGTCCCTGTACTTGTGGCCGACGCAGACCGGCGATGGCTGGGGCGCGATGATCCGGTCATCGAATACTGGTCCGGCAGTCAAGCTGTCGCCGAAGGGTTGACACTGCACCAGACCGGCGGACACTTCCCGGGCAGTGCGGTGGTGCACTGGGCCGCAGGGGCCGGCGGCAGAGGAGTTCTGCTGACCGGTGACAGCGTGTATCCGAATCCGGACCGTCGCTCCATCGCCTTCATGCGCAGCTACCCGAATCATTTGCCGCTATCGGGCGCGGTGGCGTTGCGGCTCGCCGTGCAGCTGGGAGAGCTCAAGTTCGACCGGATCTACGGCAACTTCAACAATGTCATCGCCTCCGGAGCAAAGGCCATTCTGCACGATTCAGCCCAACGGCACGCTGCTTGGGCCCGAGGGGACTTCGACCATATGACCTGAACCGCCGTCTGCACGAGGGCGGGGAGCTCCTGCCCCTGGCCGTCGTGTCAGTTGCGGACGGCTGAGATGTGCTGCCTTGGATGCTTAGTGGAAGTGCTTGAGGAAGCCGTCGACGACGATGTCTGTCCCGGTGATGTAGGAGGAGTCGTCGCTGGCCAGGAAACAGTGCGGTGGTGGCGATCATCTCGGACTTGCCGCCCCGGCGGAGCAGGATCGTGTTGCCCAGTGTCTTCTTGAATGTTCCTGGCCTCGAAGATCTTGTTCGGCGTCGTCCAGTGGCCGGCCGCCCCGCGGATCCATCAGCCGAAATACTCGTCTCAAACGGCGGCATGGGTCCATCATGGGGAGAAGGCGTCAGCTCGGCGTTCCAGACGTGTTGGGGGTATGTCCATGAACCACAGGAATTCATTCGTGCTGCCGATCAGCTCGGTGCCAGCTGACCGCCGCTCGCTGTTGAAGGCAGTCGGCGTCGGAGCTGCGGGCATGGCAGGGATGTCGCTGCTGGCCGCCTGCACCGACCAAAATGCCAGTCAATCTGGCGCCTCCGGCACGCCGTCGGCCTCGCTCCTGCCGGCACCGGAACCGCAGGTCAAACCGCTCCTGGACCAACAGAAGGTCAATGACGCCGTTGCCAAGCTTGACGGGATAGTCCAGGGGGCCATGGAGAGCACCGGAGTCCCCGGAATCGCGGTGGCAGTGGTCTACCGGGACCAGGTGCTGTACGCCAAGGGCTTCGGCGTGCGGGAGTCGGGCAAGCCCGAGACAGTCGACGCGGACACGGTCTTTCAACTGGCCTCGGTGTCCAAACCACTGGCTTCCACGGTGGCGGCCGTAGCCGTGGGCCGCAAGGCCATCTCCTGGACGGACCCGGTGATCATGCACAGTCCGGGGTTCGCCCTCAAAGACCCTTTCGTTACGGCAAACGCCACGATGGCGGACCTCTTGTCACATCAAAGCGGCCTGCAGACGGGAGCGGGTGATCTGCTGGAGGACCTCGCATTCGACCAGTCCTACATTCTCAGCCACCTCAACCAGCAACCGCTCGACACATTCAGGTCAAGCTACAACTACAGCAACTTCGGCTACACCTCCGGCGCCAAGGCCGCTGCCGATGCCATGAAAATGCCATGGGCGGACCTCGCCGAAGACGTGTTGTTCAAGCCCCTTGGCATGACTTCCACCAGCTATCGCCATGCGGACTACCAAAAAGCCTCTAACCGGGCTCTCATCCATGTGCCCGCCGGCAACAAGACTTGGGTCGCCAAGTACAGCCGGGACGCCGACGCCGAAGCACCCGCCGGCGGCGCCAGCTCCTCCGTGAATGACCTGGCCCGCTGGATCCGGCTGCAGCTCGCCAACGGCAGTTTTGAAGGCAAGGACGTTGTAGACCCGGACGAGCTTGGCGTCACGCATGTCCCGCACGCAGTGTCGGGCCTTCCCGCGACACCGGCCGCCCGCACCCGCTTCTACGGCCTGGGCTGGAACGTCTCCTACGACGAACACGCCCGCCTGCAACTCGGGCACTCAGGAGCCTTCAACCTCGGTGCCGCGACCGCTGTCTCCATGCTGCCGGGCGAGCAGCTGGGTATCGTGGCCCTGACGAACGGCCGTCCGCAGGGCATTCCGGAAGCCATCTGCGCCGCATTCCTGGACACCGCCCAGAACGGCGCCGCGACAGTTGACTGGTTCGGATTCACCGCGGGCGTCTTCCAGAAGATCGACGAGGCGGACAAGCCAAAAGTCGACTACTCCCAGGCGCCCGCACAGGCCAAACCGGCGCGGAGCAGCGACTTCTACACAGGCAGCTATGCGAACCCCTACTACGGCCCGCTCAGCGTCGCGGCGGAGAACGGCGGGTTGTTCATGGAGCTCGGCCCCGCTGGCAGCACCACCAAGTTCCCCCTCAACCACTTCGACGGCGATACCTTCAGCTTTGAATCCATGGGGGAGAACGCCAACGGCCTCGCGGGGGCAATCTTCGCCTCTGGCGCAGGTGCAGCGCCCGGTGCCGGCAGCACGGCGTCGAGCGTGAGGCTCGACTTCTACGATCCGACCGGACTGGGCACCTTCACCCGTGGCTGATTCCGGCCCCCGGAAACGTCTTCCGTAACTTTCCAAGGCACACAATGCCCCGAGCCACGTTACCCATGCCGATCAACAAACGCACGAGCTGTCTCATCGCCAGCAGGATCCGCTCCGGAAAGGTGGCCTGACCTAGGCTGGGACTGAAGTCCGGCGACAGACCGGCCACGGTGTGGTGGTGATGTTTTGGGATTCAAAGTGCGAAACCACTACGATTGCTGCCCAATGGTAGCTATTAATGAATCATCCGATCAGTCGCTGTCCGCGTCACCGCGTGGGCCGGTCTTTGTCGATGCCTCAGGTCGGCGCCTGCGGCGGGTCAAGCTTCTCGGCCTCGGGGCCCTCGGGCTCGTGGCGGGATATGTCCTCCTCCTGCTGGTGGCATTCATTGGCGGCTCCAATGTCGCCGCGCCCTTCCTACCTCTGCCGGCCGCTCCGGCGGCCCGCGACATTCCTTCCCCAGTGGCACCGTCCTCTCCCCCACCTGGGCTTCAAGCTAGCGAACCCCGATCGGCCGAGCCCGCAGCGCCGACTGCTGTCCGGGCCCCGGGGACCGCTGTCCAGGCCCCGGTGGCTCCGGCTTCGGCCGTTCCAATAGCCCCGCCGATAGCACCGCCGTTCGATACTGCCGCAAGGCAGCCTGCGGCGCCCGTTGCCACTCCCGTGGCGAGCACGGCGCCGACAGCGCCGGGCAAGAGCGGGACGGCACCGGGCCAGGCCACGCGACCGTCAGCGCCGCCGCACCCGTGAGTATTCGTCGCCCGGGCAAGGGTGCTGTTCCCGCCAGCGTAAGGGCTCATTGGTTCATCCTCATGGCCGTCCTGTTCGCGCTGGGTGTTGCCCTCGCAGTGCAGGGATACATGCATCACCTGGCTGGGATCGCCAATGACTCCGTCCTCGGGGGAGGCTCCTCCGGCACGGTCCCGGATGCGGTGTCCCACGGGGGCCCGGTGGTCGACGCCCGGGGCGGGGCCGTCCGCACCGTCGCCCCCGCGGACCACACGCTGGCTCTAACGTTCGACGACGGCCCGGACCCCGTCTGGACGCCCCGGATCCTCGACGTCCTCCGGAAGCACCATGTCCATGCCACGTTTTTCGTGGTCGGTTCCGCTGCCGTCGACAATCCCGACCTAGTCCGCAGCATCCTCGCTGACGGCAACGAGATCGGCGTCCATACGCTGACCCACGCGGACCTCGGAAGTGCCCCGGCTTGGCGCCAGCAGCTCGAGGTTCAGGGAGACCAGCAGGCGATCGCAGGCATCACGGGCCACGCCGCGACGCTCCTGCGGCCGCCGTACAGCTCTGAGAACGATGCCGTCAGGGACGGCACCTGGTCAGCGATGCGCGCCGCGGCAGCCCAGGGCTACCTCACAGTGCTCACCACAAAGGACAGCGAGGACTGGCAGCGGCCCGGCGTCGCCACGATCGAGCGGAACCTTGCCCCATCAGGCCCGCAGGGCCAGGTCCTCCTGATGCACGACGGTGGTGGCGACCGGGACCAGACGGTCGCCGCGCTCGATTCCGCCCTCACGAAGTTCACGGGCCAAGGCTTCCGGGTCACGACGGTGGGCGACGCCGTCGGGATTACGAGCATGCGGGACGCATCAGCCGGGGAGCAGATCAGCGGAACCGCGTTCGTGTGGGGGATCCGGCTCAGCGACTTCGTCATCACCGCCATCTCGTGGGCTCTCGTTGCGGCCGGAGCCGTGACGGTCATCCGGGCCGTCCTCGTGGTCGGAACCGCGGCGCGCCACAGGAGAGCGGCACGCCGCTCCCGGGCGGCCGGCCGCAGCCGGCGCCGGGTTGACGTGCCGGTCCGGCATGAGATCACCGAGCCGGTCAGCGTAATTGTCCCCGCGTACAACGAGTCGGCCGGCATCGAAGCTGCGGTTCGATCCATCGTCGCCTCGACCCATCCGGTTGAGATCGTCGTGGTCGACGACGGGTCGACCGACGGCACCGCAGAAATCGTGGAAGCGCTCAGCCTGCCGGGGGTCACGTTGATCCGGAAGGAGAACGGCGGCAAGCCGTCCGCCTTGAATGCGGGGCTTGCCGCTGCCAGCCACGACCTTGTGGTGATGGTCGACGGTGACACAGTCTTCGAACCGGAAACGGTCCATGCCCTCATCCAGCCCTTCTCCAACCCACAGGTGGGCGCAATTTCGGGGAACACGAAGGTCGCCAACCGCGGAGGAATCCTCGGGGCCTGGCAGCACATCGAGTACGTCGTTGGCTTCAATCTGGACCGCAGGCTGTTCGACGTCGCGGAGTGCATGCCGACTGTCCCGGGGGCCATTGGTGCCTTCCGCCGCGATGCCCTCCTCCGTGTGGGCGGAGTTAGCGACGACACGCTTGCCGAGGACACGGACTTGACCATGTCTCTGTGCCGCGACGGCTGGCGCGTTGTGTACCAAGACGACGCGAGGGCCTGGACCGAGGCACCCGAGAGCCTCGGGTCGCTCTGGAAGCAGCGGTACCGCTGGTGCTACGGCACGCTTCAGGCCATGTGGAAGCACCGCGGCGCGGTCGTCCAGGGCGGAGCGGCCGGCAAGCTCGGGCGGCGTGGCCTTGGCTACCTGCTCGTACTACAGGTGTTGCTGCCACTGTTCGCACCGGTGGTGGACGTCTTCGCCATCTACGGCCTGATCTTCCTCGACCCAGTCCGGATCGGAATGCTTTGGCTCGTCTTCCTTGTCGTTCAATTCCTCATGGCTGCCTACGCGTTCCGCCTCGACAATGAACGGCTTCGCCCACTGTGGACGCTTCCTCTTCAGCAGTTTGTCTACAGGCAGCTCATGTATCTGGTCGTCATCCAGTCGGTGGTCACTGCCTTGGCTGGTGTGCACCTGCGGTGGCACCGAATGGAGAGGTACGGCAGTCTGCGCGTCCCGCCCGCCCAGATCAAAGCGTAGTAGGCGTGCAGGATTCCAAATCGTTGCTGAAGTGAATGTCGCCAAGATCCGTGAACTGCCATGGTCCCCGGCGAGGGGTCCGGCCGCCGTCGTCGTCCATGCTCCGCCGGGCCGGCACGAAAGAGCAAAAGAAATTTCCGATCGGTGCGTAACCTTTTGGGCTACCCCAACGATCCCTCCTTTGTAAGCGCCGCTCGGAGCCAGGGACCCCCATCGGGCGCCGGCTAGCTTCCATGCTGTTGCGGGAGAGTTCCCTGCTGATTGTGGACCGGGGGCGGCCACGTTCGTCGGCAATCGCCCGCAGGTTCATGCCGGCCGCGGTCACATCACGGATCGTCTGGTAGACGGCGAGGTGTACGCCTGGACGGCCAAGGCCGTCGACGTGACATGGAAAGACGGTCCGGTAACCTACCGGACCTGGGTGTGGAGTTCGGCAGTCACCCGCCGGGACGAATGATGACCAGGAACTTGGGAGAACGCGTAAACCGTGACAGCACCAGCGAATGAAACAACCCTCGACGTGGCCGTGGACGTCCGGTTCACCCCGGTCGGGACGCCCCTGGCCATCCGGCACGAAGGCCGCATCTGGGTCGTGGCCGCCGATCCGGCGCACTGGTTCACCAGGGAGGCCTCCTGGGACACCCGGCGCACGGCGGCCGTGGGCAGCGGTGACCTGGTGAGCACCGAGTATTGGCGGGTGGAGGTTCGCCTCGGATCCTCAAGATCCGCGTTGCGGACCTTCACGCTGCGCCGGAACCCCCTCTCCACCCAGTGGCTGCTGGAAAACATCAGCGACTAGGCCTCGGCGACAATACACCCCCAGCCGATCAGCGGGCTGTCACCATCACCGATCAGGACCCCTATGCGGAGATTGCGCGCTTCCTCAAGATGCACTGCGGGAATGTGGCCACGGCGATGGACATACTGGCCTACTTCGATGACGTGTTCTTTGCGCGCAGGCCGCCGCACCACCGAAGGCGGTGGCACACTTGACTGGAGAAACTCCCTGTCGCACGTCCTCGCAACGATCAAATGAAAGCGGGCACCTAACAGTCCTCCTTGAAGCCGACTGCCCGCCGGCCGGAACCGTGAACGTGGACAAATCCTAAGAGGCCGTGTCTAGGATCACCCAGAGGTCCCCGGCACACCGTTACTGATCCTGGACATGTTCAGAGGGCTACGTGTTGAGGTCCCAGTGGACACGGATTGCCTCTGCAATCGGTCCGGCAGTGACTTCGACTCGGAGAGCAACGGGCGCGGTCCCTGTCTCTTCGATGACCGCGTCGTGGTAAACGCGGCCGCATGAGGGACACAGTGTGTAGAGATCCTCGTCCTCAGGCCATGCAGCCAGCCCCTCGGGCACGGGAGTGTTTCCGTCGTTGTGGACGGGAATGCCTTGTGAGTTGGCCTGAATCAATCCCTGTTGGCTGACGGTATTGCCACATACGCAAGTGATGGTGGTGACGTCATGATCGATAACATCAGCGAATTCGGTATCCATGATGAGCTCCCCGGCGTTGGAAGAAGGCGTTCTGTCGTAGATTGTGCCTGCGGACCAGCTGATGGGGCCGTGCCGCAGCCTGCTTCGGCGGTTCAGGTTCCGCAGAAGGTCCGGTAAGGGCCGAAGCTTTCCGGGGCGGCGTCGGCGTAATGCTCGAGACCGGGCCGCTCGTCGAAGGGTGAGGCTACTGCGCCCATCAACCGTTCCAACGGACCCGCATTCCCGCTGGTAGCGGCGGCCAGGGCCTCCTCCACCAGGTGGTTCCGCGGGATGTAGACGGGGTTGACCCGGTCCATGGCGTCAGCGTCCGGCGCCAAGGCACGCCAGCGCCTCACCCAGGCATCGAAACCTGCCGGGTTCAGAAGCTGGCCGCGTGCAGGTTCAACCTGGCCGCGGGCGGCTTTGCCGAGGTGGCGGAAAAACGATGTGTAGTCCGCCCGTGACTCCTGAATCAAAGCCACAAGTTCGTCCGCGAGAGGCGAGGTCACTTCATCGTCGTGCCCTTCACGGAACCCCAGTTTGGCCTTCATGCCTGCCGACCAGGCTTCACTGTACTGCCGGCGGAACTCGCTGAGGGCCTCCACCGCGAGGTCCACTGCGTTCTCCTGGTCATCGTGGAGGAGGGGCAGGAGAGACTCCGCGAGCCGGGCAAGGTTCCACTCCGCCACTAGCGGCTGATTGCGGTAGGCGTAGCGTCCGGTCTCGTCGATCGAACTGTAGACCGCGGCGGGGTCGAAGCCTTCCATGAAGGCACACGGCCCGTAGTCGAGGGTTTCGCCCGAGATCGTCATGTTGTCGGTGTTCATGACCCCGTGAACGAACCCGACGAGCATCCACCGGGCCACGAGTGAAGCCTGGGCAGATACTACCCCTCGGAATAGTGCGAGATATCTGTTCTCGGCGTCCGCCGCGGCGCGGTGGTGACGGGTTAGCGCGTATTCGGCGAGGCGGCGAAGGAGGCCGATATCGCCCGTGGACCGGGCGTACTGGAAGCTGCCCACGCGCAGGTGGCTGCTGGCAACCCGGGTAAGAACGGCGCCGGGAAGGAGCGTCTCACGCTGCACCGAACGCCCCGTCGCGACGACAGCGAGGGATCGTGTGGTGGGGACGTTCAGCGCATGCATCGACTCGCTCACTATGTATTCGCGCAGCATAGGACCGACCGCTGCCTGGCCGTCGCCGTCTCGCGCAAACGGCGTGCGTCCTGATCCCTTGAGATGGATGTCGCGGAGCTGCCCGTCCGCGTGCCCGATCTCGCCGAGCAGCAGTGCGCGCCCGTCGCCGAGACGGGGTGCGTACCAGCCAAACTGGTGGCCGGCGTAGGCCTGTGCCACCGGACTGGACTCCGCAGGGACGGCGTTGCCGATCAGCAGAAGCAGACCCTCAGGGCTCCTGAGAAAGGCCGGATCGAGACCTAGCTCGGTGGCGAGGTGCTCGTTGAGCACCAGAAGGTGCGGGTCGGGAGCCTCCTGCGCGCGCCAAGGAATGGCCATCTCCTTGAACTCCCGGGCGAAGCGGCCATCAAATGTGACGGTTGAATGCGCTATGTCACTCATCTATCAAGGATACGGGCGACACTGTCAGCAATGTGGCCTGGCCAGATCCGCTCGCCGCCGCAAGGCGATCCACCGCACCGCTCAAGGTCAGATGCCGCAGCAATGCAACTCGGTGTAGACAGCAAGGCTGCCCTGGTTCTCAATCGTGCCGCGAACAGTCCTGACACACTTCATGCGGGCGTCCTGCCGGATTCTTCGGAAAGGCATGTCACACAGACTGCATGGGCGCATGATCTCGTGTCAGCAGAAGTAGGCAACGCGAGGGTCGCGGATGAGCTGCTGTGGTTGAACCCCGATGCCAGGCTGCGAGCGCCCACCGACAATTGGAACGCGCGCCAATTTAGACTGCACCCATGAACGAAACTCAAAGAACCAACACAGACCCGGTTTTCGAAGCTGCCTACGAAGCCGCACAAAAGAGTCTCCGAGAGGGCGGCATCCCGATCGGCGCTGCCTTGGCCCGCGGCGGGGAAGTGATTGCCAGCGGCCACAACGAGCGTGTCCAGCATGGTGATCCAATCGCCCACGGCGAGATGTCTGCGCTGCGGGCTGCCGGACGCCAGAAAAGCTACCGGGACACGACCCTCTACACAACCCTGGCACCGTGTGCGATGTGTACCGGGACCATCATCCAGTTCAAGATTCCGCGCGTGGTGGTGGGCGAGGCCGACACGTTCCCCGGCGAATTCGATCTTCTGCGCTCACGTGGCGTCGAAGTACTGGTGTTGAATGATGCCCGATGCGTCGAGATGATGCGCACCTTCCAGGAGGAACACCCTGAGCTGTGGGCGGAGGACATCGCCGAGTAATCAGCAGCAGAAAGGAACAACGGTGATTGGGGTCGCGACCAGGCCAAAGCCATCGTGTGCATCGACATCATGCGCCCGTCGCCTGGCGGTCCACTACCCACCCAGCCCCGTTGGCACTCACCGACCTCGTCCGACGCCGGGAATCCTCGACGACGGCGACCGGCGCCTTCGCTTCAGACCAGTCGCCTCCGGCCGCCCATCTGATGACGCGCCAGAGGAATCTGGTTCGACCAACGTAGACGAGTTCCTGGAGTAGTAATCCCCGGCCTCCACGTGCTGGCGAAGGCCTCGTCGACGCCGAAGGATCCCTCCGACTCCCCATGGATTCCCATCTCGCGGAAGGTGCGCGTCTCGAAAGCCCACTTCATTAGCCGTGAGCCTGCGTGACCGAACGGAGCGTCGAGTTGCTGGCCCTCGCCGGTACCGAAGCCGTCGAGGGAGACCGAGAAGTTATGCACGCGGACGAGGGACATGTCATCGCCTGAGGTGCTTGTCGTTCGCAATCCCTTTATGGCGAACGAACCCAACGACTCAAGACGGACGATGGGAGGATCAAGCCGCAATGTACATGGAACCGCTTGGCGGAACGCCCCATCAATGCGGCGCCCGAGGTCCTCGGCGCCGCCTGGGCGCTGCTTGTTCTGCGCGACGTGATCTTCGGCAACCGGCGCCACTTCATGGAATTGCTGGCCAAGTGAGAAAGAGCATCGCCTCCTGAATCCTCGCCGGCCGCTTGAATCACCCGGATTCGCCGGACCCCCTTGCATTCACCGCGATGGGCCTTCAGCCCGTGGACTCATTCGGCGGTGCCCGTCTTCGCGGCGTATGCGGTGGCTTGGGCCCGCACCTGGCGAATGTAGGGATCGGACTGGTTGTAGGAGTAGATGGCGTCCGTCCACCCTTGCGCGGTTGTGAGGTCACGTCCGTGGGCGCACAGATAGGTCGCCGCGCTGAGGGCGGCGTCGTCAATATTGAACGGGTCGGCTTTTCCGTCCCCGTTCCCGTCCCGCCCTACAAGATGCCAGGTGGAGGGAATGAACTGCATGGGTCCGACGGCGTGGTCCCAGCGGGCGTCGCCGTCCAGGGCACCCGCATCCGTGTCGGCGATGGCGGCGAATCCGGCGCCATCGAGGCTCGGGCCCACAATTGGGCCGCTCGCCTGCCCTGCGGTGTTAAGGCTGCCTCCGCCATACGTACCGTGCGCGGATTCGACGAAGCCGACAGCTGCCACGGTGTTCCAACCGATCCCGCACTTCGGAGCGGAATCGTTGGCCGTGGCTGCCGCAGCAACGTAGGCCCGGAGCGCGCGGGCAGGGATCCCGGTCTGCGCGGCAGCCCGGATGAGCCACTGGGCATCCGGGCTCCGGGTTACGTTCACGGCGGTGGTGATGCCGGTGGAGAGCATTTCAAGTTTCGCCCCCGCTCGCGGCGGAGGAGAAAGGGCCCCGCGAGCGTCTGCGCCGGGCTGCCGAGTTGTCCAGAACGAGAATGCGGTGATGACGCAAACCGCGAACAGGCTGAAAACCAGAAGGCGTTTTAGACGGAGCACGGACTAATCAAACCATGCACGTTCCGTGACGGCTTGACGAAACGGTTCTCATCGGAACATGGAGGCCGTCGGGTCGGTGGCGGGTGCTTTGGCCGGCCACGCGGACCTGGCACCGAACGCTCCATAGGCACCACGGCGTTCCCACCGCTCCGTCAAGTCGTCCTCGACCACGCAGGCAATGAACGGATGCGAAGTACAAGCCAGATAGCAGGCAGCTCACTACGGCACATCAACTCCCAAGTCCAGAGCGTCATGTAGTCGACGCCGAAGGCATCCATAAAGAAGTATCAAAGGCCACACGCACCCCTATGAAGCACCTCAGGGCTATGTTTTCCCTTTGCTGGCGAGGACTTGGGCACACGGTGGCTCAAGCTACGGAGGTGTCCCTAGAGCCCGTATCGGCGAATTCGCTCGTAGAGCGTTCCGCGTGAAATGCGCAGTTGCTCTGCAGCGTCGGATTTGTTTCCCCGGCACTCGCTTAGCACCGATGCGATGATCTCGCGCTCAGCCAACTCCAGCTGGCTAAGCGCGGGCAGGCTTGCCGTCAGGGGTCCGGCATTCGAACCCTTGACGAGCGAGCGAGCAAGGCCTGCGACGTTCAGGCGGCTGAGCACCAAGGAACAGCCTTCCGAAGTCTTCGGTGGCATCACGGGCACAATCTGCGCCCGAACGCCCGTCGGCAGGACGAACTCCCTGGTAAACGGTCCGGCCTCCTCGACATAGTGCCACAGCTGCTCACGGTCAAGTGCTAGGCCGCCAAGGCCGTCCTCGGCGATCATGGTGTATCGGTCCAGCGTGATGACGGCCGCTCCCGTTCCCGCCTTGACCCGCAAGTGGGCATCAAGAAGCCGCTGATGCCGGGCGCGGGACAGGCGGGTCAGCGAATCCTGGATGCCGGCAAGCAGCATATTGAGCGCAATCTTCAGATGCGGGTTCGGCTCACCAGCAAGGCACGTGACGTTCACGGCGGTGAGCAAGTTTCGAGTGATCGGGTGCAGGACGGGAGTCGCTGCGCACACGAGGTTGTGCATGCGCTCATCCAGGCGGTCGGTGCCCTGGACGATGGTGAGGGCGCCGGTGGCAAGCGCGACGCCCACCCCATTCGTGCCCGCGGAACGGTGAGCGAGGTCGGCGCCCTCCGTGACATCTGCACGTGCGAGATGCCGACGCAGGCTCGGTGCAGCAGCCCACTCGTAAGTCACCCGTCCATCGGCGTCGGTAAGGGCTAGCCAGGTCGTTGTCCCTTCAAGTGCCTCCTGTGTCGAGGCGATTGCGCTTCGCGCCACTTTCAAGAGCGACAACTGCTCCTCAGCCGAATTCGACATCTTGGTGTTCCTCCGCGTCATTGCGTGTGCTGAACGCTATTCCGCGGCAGTGACCAGCAGCGGCTGGAGGGGCCCGTGTCGAACGGCTCCCTTGTGCGCCGAGAGCGCGCAGGAATGTCGATGGAAATCGTGTCCCCATCCTGGACGAGCGCGATGGCTCCTCCCGCGGCAGCTTCGGGCGAAACATGGCCGATCGATAGTCCCGACGTTCCGCCGGAGAAGCGGCCATCGGTGATCAGGGCGCCCGTCGCGCCCAGACCCAGACCTTTCAGGAACGACGTCGGATAGAGCATTTCCTGCATACCGGGACCGCCCCGGGGCCCTTCGTAGCGGAGGACAACGACGTCGCCGGCGACGATCCGCTTGCTCAGGATGGCATCTACAGCGGCATCCTGCGACTCGAAGACCACGGCCGGCCCGGAGAACTGGAAGATTGATTCGTCCACGCCGGCGGTCTTCACCACGCAGCCGTCCACTGAAATGTTTCCGCTGAGGACGGCCAGTCCTCCCTTGTGCGCATTCCCGATCGAGCGGATCCAGCCATTCTTGTCGTCGGTGTCCAGGCTGTCCCAGCACTCGGACTGGGAGAAGGCCGTGGCTGAGCGGACACCGCCCGGGGCCGCGAGGAACAACTCAATGGCCTCCTCGCTGGCCTTGCCACCGCGGATATCCCAGATGTCCAGCCATGAGCGAAGGTCAGGTCCGTGCACGGAGCGCACATCGCGGTTGAGCATGCCGCCACGGTCCAGCTCACCCAGGATGGCCGGGATACCGCCGGCGCGGTGGACGTCTTCGATCAGATAGGTGCCGTTCGGCGCGACCTTCGACAGGCACGGTGTCTTGCGGGAGATAGCGTCGATGTCCTCGAGGGTGAAGTCGAGGTCGGCCTCCTGGGCGGCGGCGAGCAAATACAGGATGGTCTTGGACGAACCGCCCATGGACGTTCGGGACCCTGTGTCCTGCATGCCCGGCGTATGCCTCGAGACTTGAGCCTCATTCCGGTCGGACGAAGGGCACGACCGTGACTGTTCGGGCCCACCGCCATTTGGATCAGGATGTCGCGAGCCGCGCCTCGGGAAGTGTCGGCTCGAATAGTTCGATCGGATTGCCCGAGGGGTCTTCGATCACTACCTGATTTCCGCCTATGCCCGTCACGATGTCATTTCGGAACTGCACGCCTGCATCGCGGAGGGTCCGCACTGTTGCCGCGAGGTCGGACACCTCCAGCGCGAATCGATTCCATCCGCCCGGCGCCGGCTTGGTGCCGTCGGGCATGCTCTGGCCTCCTCCGCCCTGGCCGCTCGGAGCGCTGAGCAGCAGCCGCAAATCACCGCGCTCAAGCATGGCAAAAGGCGGGGCGGGATGCATGACGAGCGTGAATGCCAGATGTTCGCGGTAAAAATTGATGGCGGCATCGACATCATCGACGATGTAGCGCACGCTTACGGTGGCCATCAGGAGACCTCCTTGCTCTGAGCTCAGAAATACGCGCCACCTCGCGGCCTGTCAACGCGCCGAATATCAGACACGCCCACGTGGTCGAACTGGATTAATGCCATCAGTGATGCGGTGAGGTGGCAGCCAACCCGGGCGGCGGCTGGCATGGACAGATACTCAAGAAACTGCCCGATACGCTGCGCAGACCGAGGACCGGGTACACGCCAGTCCGGGGTAGTCGAATCTGATGACATGGCCTGACATTGTGGTGAAACGCCCGCCCCCGCCCGGCCAGCGCCGGCGCCTCTGAACCGGCAGAGCGAATCTCCCTGTATCGCCCGTCTCTGGGGATTCTTGATCGCCTATGTTTCGGCCGTCCGTTTCGTTTCGGTCGCCGGAGGTGTCTCTCCGCCTGCCCGGCCCGGGAGCGTGGGTTCCTGGAGCCTGATGCGCGCATGCAGGACGTCGCCGATAAACCAGTCGTAGATCAGCACGCCGATCACTCCGCCGATGAAGGGCCCGACGATCGGCACCCAGAAGTACCAGCTGAAGGCCCCGTCCACGGTGCCCGGCAGCGCCGTCTGCCCCCATCCGGCCAGCCAGGCAAAGAGCCGTGGCCCGAAGTCACGGGCCGGGTTGATGGCGTAGCCGGCGTTCGCGCCGATCGACATGCCGATGGCTGCAACGGCCAGACCGATCATGAACGGGCCCAGGTTCGCCTGGACCGCGGTGTTGCGCATGTCGATAATGGCCACCACGAACATGAGGAGGAAGGCCGTGCCGACAATCTGGTCGACCAGCGGTCCCACGGGGCTGCCGTTGAAGTAGGGTGCCGGGAAGGTAGCGAAAATGGAGTAGCTGGCAAGACCCTTCGGGTCCGCACGCCCGGTCCCGACGGCCTGGTTATAGGCATCGATCGCGTCGTGATAGAGCAGGTACACCATCGCGGCCCCGGCGAAGGCGCCCAGAACCTGCGCGACAATATACGGCCCCACTTTGCCCCAGGGAAATTTACGCCGGACCGCGAATGCCAGGGTCACTGCCGGATTGATGTGCGCGCCACTGACGCCACCGGCAACGTAGATAGCCATCGTCACCGCCAGGGCCCATCCCCAGGTGATCAACAGCCAGTCTCCGGCGGCCATGAAGATCGTCGTCGATGTCGCTGCCCGGCCGGACCCGGGCAACGCGGCGACCGCCATGGCCACCACGCCGTCGCCAAAGGAGATCAGCACAAACGTGCCGAGAAACTCTGCAAGAAGTTCTCCCCAGGTCCCTCCTAACTGCTTAAGGCCGCTGCCGTTACGGACCGCATTCCTAAGTGGACTGATATCGCTCATCGCGAGTGCCTCCTCGAGTCATCTGATCGACCTACCGAAATTGACAACCCCAGTACATTTATGCTACGCCGATAGTGTCCGTAGGCAACGGTCTAAGATCTGTCCGCCGTGGGCAGCACCTCGGGCCCGCCTCTGCCGCCCCGTCCCGGCAAGCCTCAGCAGGCGCGGAGGCGGATTCTGTCGAGGAGCGCGGGCCCCGACAGACTTGACCCGCCAGACTTGAATTGCGCCGCAAAGACGCGGATTTCGTTTCGGGAAAGGCACCAACATGTACGACAACAGCAACATTGAAAACACCCCGGATGAGCCAGGCCCGGAGAAGAAGCCGGAGGAAGCGGACCTGCGCGGCCGGTACGTCGAAGGCAACTATGGCAAGGCCGGAGCGCAGAGCGGCCGCCATGCGGACGACGAGGAAGGCCAATACATCGAAGGGGACTATGGGGCGGCCGGCAGCGAAGGCGGACTGCCCGAACCCCTCGGGGACAAGGCCAAGGAATCGGGGCGCTACGTGAAAGCCAACTTCGGCGACGCCGGGTCGACCCCTGGCCGCACCGCTAAATCTGAAATTGGCCAGTATTCAGAGGGCAACTACGGTGCGCGCGGTTCCGTAGATCCCGTCCGCAAACCGCATACCGACACCGGGACCGGGACCGGGACCGATAATCAGGAATAGTCCGGCACGTGCACCCCGCAGGACGGGCTGGGAGCGCCGTCGAAACCAGAGGCTGACGCCAATATTCGGTGCCGCTGTTAACGGCGCTGCTGGTCACTGACTACCCCGACTAGCAGCCCGAGTGAGAAGCCGGCCGGCCGCTCACCCGCGGCGCGGCGCATTCCTTGCGTCGCCGATTTTAGAGGGATGGCGTGGTCGGCAGCACCGGACGCCGGTCCTGCCCCGGCAAACCTCTCGCTCAACTCCGGGGCATTGGAACTGCACAGACCCGGTGACCGCTAGTGCTTCAGTGCCGCGAGCTGTATTTCCTTCGCAAGCGAGTACGCGATCGGAAGATCGCTGTCGCTCTCGACGAAGACACGGCCAATGACGAGCGCGGAATCGGTTGGCGAAGAAATCTGCGTCATGCCGTTTGGTACGGTTCCCTTCCAGCCGGGCCCGCTGAGAACATAGTCGCCGGCCTGGGTTCCCGTCGCACGTTTGCCGACGTAGGCAAAATTGGCGCTCGTCGACGGGTCGGTGAACTGCACGCTGAAGTAACGGCCGGCCATGTCCGGTACGTGCAGGACCTGCGGCCCCTTGCTCAAGTCAAGCCAGCCGCCAACGTAGAGCAGATCGTCGGCTCCGGTTGCCATCAGGCTCCCGCGCGACGCCGACGGGGAAGAGGTGCCGGGCACGGCGTACAGCGTGTTGACGGGGACCGGGCCTCCACCGACCCCATGCTTGAGGATCGCCCTCTTGTATCCGTTAACCGTGAGGCGGGGCCAGAGGTAGATGAAGGCCGGCGCGCCGATCCCCCACACGATGACTGCCGCTATGGCGAGCGGAATGATCTCGTCCCCGCTGGCGATCCGCCGGTAGATGACCCAAGCGAAGACCGCCAGTATGACGGCTGTAAGGGGACGTCCGTACTTCAGGATGAGGCGGTTCATATCACTGCACGCTGACAACGGGCGGCAATTGGTACGTGCCGTCGAGAATTGCCGCGCCAGGTAGATATACGCGGAACATCAGCTTGAACTTCCCGGAAGGAGTTGGCAGCCAGTTCTGCTCGTGCCCGCTCGGAGCCTGATGCCGGAGATAGATATCGACTGAACCGTCGGAGTTCTGCACGAGAGGTGAACTGCCACCAACGCTATAGCGATTAGTTGGATTGGCCACCATATACCCGACGACATCGGTCGCAGTGAGCGACCAGAAGGCGTCATTCGGCGGGAGTTTCCCGGCAGGGAAATGCAGGACGTAGCCATGCCCGCCGCCCAGCGCATGCCCTGAGCCATCCATAGTGGTCGTCCAGTACGCAGCCTCTTCAAGCACATTGACGACGGGCAGGGCTTTAGCGCAGGCGGCCCGCACGAGGACTCCGTTGCCAGGCTGGCCGCATTTATGGATGGCACTCCAACCGTTGACAGTCGTAGTGATTGCCCTGCCCACCGCGTTCATGATGAAAATTGCCGTCAAAAACGCCAGCGTGGCGCCGATGATTAGCCCCTGCACGACACCGGACGACGAGAGCATCGCGAGGACATTTGCCATGTCCGCACAATAACACTGCTCAAAATAGCTGAGTGCTGTTCCGCATCGATCCACTGAGCGATGCGCCGTTCTTCGAGCCGTTGCTGAGCCTCATACCGGGACGCGGCGGCATGCCTTCCAGACGGTGTTCTCCTCTTTATCACAGCGGTTCACGCGATTGTCCGTTTCCTGTTTTCCTCGTCCGGACTGACCCGCCAGGCAAACCCTACGACGGGTCGGGCTGGGTTGTTGGCCGTGGACCCGAAGGGCAAATCTGTTCGACGGGAACGCATATCGGGGCGCCGAACGCGCAACCGCAGAAGGCCTCAGACCGGGCGGCCTCGACCGCGTATCGCCAAGTGCGGCTCGGGTCCTGACACTCCACGTTCCCCGAGTTCAAGCGGGTGCGGAGCGCGATCCGTACCCGGCTGCTGGATGTCGTCAGAGACTAGTCCCTGGCGCGCATCCGGGCATCACGGACCTCGGCATGCATGTCCCAGGGCGCCTGTGGCAGGACTTTGCCTGTCTCGAGGAGCGATTTGAGGTTTGAGCCCACAGCGGCCCAGCCGAGGGCAGCGGCTTCGGCGTCTTCGACTGTGGGTATGTTTTCGTGCACGATTGAGAGCTTCACGATCTCCTTGTATTCCTCGATCGTGAAGGTGACCAGCGAAGCGGGTGCGCCCCCCCGGCCGGGTCCTCGAAGGTGATCGCGAGGCTAGTGGGGCGTTCGCTTTCCACGACTCGGCCGGTGACGTCGGCGATGCCGGAGCCGTCCGTGCGGACGTGCTTCCAAGGCTGACCCGGCTCCCAGGTGGAGACATTGCTGTGGCCCCAGAACTGCGCTGTCAGCTCCTCGCTGGTCAGCGCGTCCCAGACAGTCTCGGCCGATGCGCGTATGTAGGTGACATAGACGTGATCAGGGTGTTTTGTCATGGCGGTTTCCTCTGCTCGTTTCTTGATGGCGCTGACCGCGTCCAAACGCGGCCGTTCGAACTTGCTGATCCAGCGTTCCTGGATCTCCTGGAGCGGCATGGGGTTGAGGTCGTGGAGCCGTTGCCGGCCGCGGTGCACGACGGCGACAAGGTTGGCGTCCTCGAGAATCCCCAGATGCTGGGTGACGGACTGCCGCGCCATGCCCAGCTCCTGGCAAAGCTCGGACAGGGTTTGGCCGTTCCGCTCGTGGAGGCGGTCAAGAAGTGCGCGGCGGGTCGGATCGCCCAGAGCCCGGAACACCTCAGTCATAGAGGCAGTACGCAGGTAAATGCCTGCATATCCAACCCGCGATCCTTTGAAATGGTTGCGAACGATTGTCCCCGAGGCATCAGGGTTCTGCCCTACCGTTGTTAGCTGGCCATAGTGACTGAACCGCAGCGTCAAATGACCGTTGACCCCCGTTTGGAGTACCTTGCCTGCGCCCACGTGTCCGGGGCAGAGCGTGGACATTTGAAGGTCGAGCGCGGTGGCCGCACAATCTGGTCGACAGGTGACATGAAAAACTACGTCCTGGCTCTCAGCATCGTTGACGGACCACTGATCGTCGCGGAATACGTGATCAAGTGCAACACTCCCCTGTGATTCTCAGAGATCCAGGGAACTCCGACCCGGCCTGCGGTGTCCCCCTGTTGCGGTCCTCTGGCGCACTGTTAGCATGGCCCGGTGGTGACGTATTCGCGCAATTAGAACCCAGGAGAATCCCCCATGACGACCCGCCTTAATCCCTATCTGAGCTTCCGTAACAATGCCCGTGAAGCCATGGAGTTTTACAAGGACGTCTTCGGCGGCGAGCTGACCATCAGTACCTTTGCCGACTTTCAGGCGAGCCAAGATCCTGCCGAAGAGAATCTGGTGATGCATGCGCAGCTGGAATCGCCGTCCGGGCTGACATTAATGGCGTCGGACACGCCCGCCCGCATGGAGTTCCAGCCCGGCAACACCTACAGCGTTTCCCTCAGCGGTGATAACGACGCCGAACTCCGTGGCTACTGGGAGAAGCTCGCCGACGGGGGCGCCGTCTCTATGCCGCTCGAAACCGCGCCTTGGGGCGATACTTTCGGCATGTGCAACGACAAGTTCGGTGTGGCATGGCTGGTCAACATCGCCGGCGCCAAGGACTAACTTCCGACGCAGTGTGTCCCATCCTGCACGTCTGTGAGCCCGGGACGGGGCTGCTGCGTTCACCTCGCTGAAGGGACGAGCACTACGCCCCTCCGCTGCTCAAGAAAGGATCTCTTGTGCCGGACTCCAGCGTCGAAGGGATCGCACGCTCCTACATCCAGGCTGTTGGCTCCCACGATATGGGTGCCCCTGGAAACCTGCTCGGTGAGGATCTCGTAGCCACGTTCGCCGGCACGACCCTGGACAAGGCGGGGTGGACCTCGGCGCTCAAGCGCCTTGTCCCGGTGCTGGTCGGCAACGAAATCCGGGAGATCTTCTCCGCGCAGGACCGTGCCTGCGTCGTGTACGACTTCATCACCGATACGGCTGCCGGCGCCGTCAGGTGTATCGAGCTGCTCACCATCAACGCAGACAAAATCCGCGAGATCGAACTTGTCCTGGATCGCGTCGCCTTCGCTCCCGTCAACGAGGCCCTGAACGCGCGGGGGCCGTCGGCCCAATAAAGATCCCTCGCCCCGACGGCGTCGTCGAAGCGGCCCGCTCCACCCTCGTCATCGGCATCGCCTAGAACCGCCAAAGCGAGCCGCGAATATACCTCCATCTTGAACTAACAGTCGCAACTCCCGGAAGCTCCGCGCCGCCGGGGCCCGCCCAGTCATCTCCAGCGGCGAAACGCCGCAGATCAGCCAGGGCCTCGAACCTTGCCGCCAGGCCACGGCCGGGTCCGCCCCGGGCGTCACCGTCGGACCTCACCGGCCCCGGCGGCCGGCCCATCGCCGGTGACTACAAAATCACCACCGCGGACCCCGGACAACGCCTCAGCTTCCAGGTAGTAGCGGGTCCGGCCCGGCCGTCCGGCGAGTACCACCTCAGCGCGGCGCCCGGTGGAACGAAGGTCCGGTTCAACCTGGACCTGCAACCCAAAGGACTCATGAAGATCGCACGGCCGATGATCGCCCGCACGATGCAGACCGAGGTCGCCCAACTGACCAAACTCAAGAGCGTTCTCGAAGCCGCATAGGCAAGGCTGCTCGCCGTCGTCCTCGCGGGGACCGTGGACCCCGGCCGATGCGACCGGGCCGATTCGTCAGCGGAAGCGGTCGGCAGCGTTTCCCTTGCCCGAGATTGACAGGTAGGCGACCACTGCTGCGATGCACGCGGCGAGGCCCAGACTGACGGGGCCGGTCCCCCAGCCGAGGCCTCCCCGATCGACGGAAACGGCCGTCCAGTCGGCGAAGGATGCCCCGAGGGGCCGGGTGAGGATGTACACGAACCAGAACGACGGAATCGCCGCAAGCCAGCCACGCCAGTGCCCGAAAGCGCCCACCCCGATCGCAGCGGCGAACACGACGCCCGACGCAAGATAGCCCAGGTCCAGGCTGTACGCGGTCATGTCGCCGGTCGCGGTGCCCAGGGCGAACGTCACCAGCACGGCGGTCCAGTAGAAGGCTTCGCGACGCCGGGTGTTCACGCTGTGGATCGACAGTGTGTCCTCGGACCGGTACCAGAGGAGAAAAACGGCCGACAGGGCGACAAGGAAGACCACCGCGGACACCAGGTAGGGGACGCCGAGCACGACGTGCACCGCATCGGCGGCCATGGTCCCGAAGACACTGACCATGACCACGGCCAG
>NZ_FNJS01000057.1:0-10808 GCF_900104405.1 Arthrobacter sp. ok909
CTGGTGGCCCCGTTCTCCCTGCCCGGGCCGCACGGGCCGGAGGAGAGGCTCCAGAGACTGTCAAAGCGGGAAATGACGGCCGCCATCGGCCTGGCGAAGGGGCTGAGCAACCGCCAGATCAGCCAGGAGATGTTCCTGGCAGAAAAGACCGTGAAGAACATGGTTTCGACCATCCTGATGAAACTCGGCATGGCGCGCAGGACCCAGGCCGCCGTGCTCGTCACCACAACCCTGAATCACCCGGACGACCCCGCCGACGGCGGCTACCGGAACAGCCGGTTCCCGGATCTGGTCGCCGAAGTCACGGCCGCGTTGCTGAACTGCACCAGCGAGGCCCCCACCTTGCCGCCCACAGACGAAGCGCGGGCGGCCGACGTCGACAGACTTACCCACGCCCTCGCCGCCACGCGAACCGGTCAGATGGGATCCCTCCTGCTGCCGAGCACGGCTTAGGAGCCCGGATCCCGGGAACACGAGTTCCGCTGCACCTTGGGCGCACGCCGGGGCAAAAAGACTTGGCGCTGCTCCTTTACCGGATAAAACGCCCAGGGGGCCTTTTTCCTCCACGTCCACCCCCTGCGGAGGCGTTGACCGGAACCTCGGAGAAACACCACGAGTCCGGCCTGGGCGGCAAGCCTTTACACGGGGTAGTCCCGGAGTAACCATTGGTGGATGACCCGTCCTGCAGAAACCCTCACCGTAGCTCTGGATGATGTAGGCGATACCTCATGGTGGGCCAGGATCCTGACAACCCTTGGGTCCCAGTACGGAAGCACCCAGCGGCGTTTTGTGGGCCAGATTGACGGGAGAACCCGGTACAAAAGCTCGACCTTTCCCGTTGTAGGATCGGTCGGCCCGGTTTCCCCTCAAGACCAATGGGCTCCGGGGATGACGGCGGCGCTGGAAGAACTGCAGCGGGATCTGACTAAGGACGGCTGGGGACAGACCTCTCGGGGGAGGGACCCGTGGTCACTAACGTATGAGCGGGTCACATCCGGACTTACATGACTACGGCGGTTGAGGCCCTGCACGCCGATCCTGCACCAATTCGACGCATCGTCAAGAGCCCGGTCAGGATTGGGTGAGCACCCATCGGGCCGCTGGTGGCAGGAGCCCGGTTTCCCGCGTGGCCGCGGGCCGCCACGGTCCCGCAGGACGTTGATGTAAGGCGTGGACACTCCGTGCGACAGCATCTGAACCATCCACCGATTGACCATCACTTCGATCGGCCCCCGGCATGCAGCAAGCCGACGTTCTCATCCATCCACCGGAAAGCTTGGAATCGGTCCCGGAATGATCTCCACCCAGAGAGCTCCACGCAGGAAGCTCTCATCTAATTTCGAGTTTTTGTTTCCCGCATTCAGCGACAGCTTTTTTGCCGTCCCACTGTCGGCAGGCAATCAGGAACACGAGCCTGATCTGGGTAGATATAGGAAGACGCTCGGCGACGAATTCCCGCATCTGTTTCCACTCGTCCTCTTCCTGAGCCCGTGCCGGGACTTATGGCAGGTTCCAGCCGGCAGAGGATCCATGAGACTGGAGCTAAGAAGGCAGGAGACTCAACCATGACTGTTCTTGTTGCCTATGCAAGCGCACTGGGTTCCACCCGAGAGATAGCTCAACATGTGGCCTCCCGCATGGCGCTTGCACTGGGCGAGGTTGAGTGCCGGTCGGTGGAGGAGGTCAAGTCTGTCTCCGGATACGGGGCTGTAGTGGTCGGCAGCGCCATCCACAATCAGGCGTGGCTGCCCCCGGCGGTGCTGTTCTTCACCCACCATGGGCCCGAGCTGGCCAAGCGACCGGTTTGGGCGTTCAGCGTGGGGATGTCCGAAGCGCTGCCCAAGCCGTTCCGGAAGCGCGGTGCGGCGCTGCAACAGAAGCGTCTGGAACGAGCTCAGTTCCAGGAGGTTCCGCTTCGCGGCCACAAAGTCTTCTCCGGTGTCTACGAGGCCGGCCAGATGCCGGCGCCGCTCCGGGTCTTGTTCCGGGTCACCGGCGGTCGCTTTGGAGACTTGCGGGACTGGGGGGCTGTCGACGCGTGGACGGATCAACTTACAGCCCAACTCGCTAAACCTGCCTCGCCCACGTCTCCAAGCAACGTCACGGCAAAATTTCGACAGGATTGAGTTCCCGAGGTGTCCCGGCGGTGAAGCAGGATTTCGGCCGAACCCGGCGGGGCCAGACCGGACACGCCTAGTGAACGCTCCGGACATGTCAGGGCAGGCGCCTAAAGCCACCGCCCAGGAGCGTCCTACCGGCATCAAACCATGAAGTAAGAGCGAAAGGACGGTCCTGATGACCGTTCGGGTTGAAAACTGGCGCACCTGGATGTGGTCCATCTGGCTGGTTGCGGCGATGTCATTGTTAGCGGTCCTTGACCTGACGGTCTATGGCCTGGTCGTGCCCGCCTCGGCTCTCTTGTTGGCCGTGATTTCCGGCCCTGCGGACTGGCGCCGGCAGGGAGTCGACAAATTGGACCTCATCATGGTGGCGGCCCTCTACCTCGCGGTCGTCGCACTGTTCCGTGTGGCCTTCACCGTATTCACCGTCACGAACGTGCCGGGCCTGTTCCTTTGCTTTGGTGCAGGACTGGTCCTGGGGGTCGCGGGCCCCGTCTTGTACACCGTTAGGCGGGGACGGCCGCTGTCCGACCTGGGGTTGTGGCTGGGTAACTGGAAGCCGGCGGTAGCCCTGGGACTGATTCTGGCGTCCATTCAGTTCGCCATCACACTTTTCGGGTATCCGCTGCCGGAACCGGTTGGCTGGGTGCCTCTGCTTGTCATGTCTTTGACCGTGGGCGCCTTCGAGACCGTGTTCTTCCGCGGTTTCGTCCAGACTCGCCTCAGTGCCAGCTTCGGCCGGGCCCCCGGCATAGCAATCGCTGCAGCACTTTACGCCGGGTACCACATTGGGTACGGGATGAGCGGTGAGGGCATGGTCTTCCTCTTCGGGCTCGGTACCGTCTACGCGGTCGCGTTCGCTCTGACCCGCAACGTCCTTGTGCTGTGGCCCTTGCTTACCCCACTGGGTTCTTTCTTCAACAACCTCAACACCGGAGACATCGAGCTGCCCTGGGCCGCCATCCTCGGCTTCGCCGATGTGCTGGGTCTCATGGCGGCTTCGATCTGGCTGGCACACAGGCGGCTGCGGCGCAGGAGGCAACAGCAGTTGCAAGGGGAGGACGCGGACAAAGCAAGGTTCCGTGAGTGACAGGTCCGTGGATGGTCCGGACTACCCCGGAACAAGCACCCGGCGACGGTTGAACGCGGGTGGGATGTCGTCATTGATCGGCCTGGATGCGCCCAGTTTCGCTGCGGGCCCGGGTCGCCGGCAGTTTTGCCTTGGCCCGGCAGTGGGGGCGGTGAAATGCGAGGCCGCAGTTAACAACGGACCAGCACTCCCGTACTGGCTTTTCAGTGGGCCAGCGTGTAACTGCCGCTAAGTGGCCTAGTGTCCGGAGGCAAAGAAATGGAACAGCTGATCCCCTGGCTTGTATTTTGCACGGCATTCCTTGCTCTGAGCCTGTGGAAGCCCCCGGCCGCCCGGATCTTCCTTGGCGTCTTCTTCATCCTCATGGCGGTGGCGGTAAATCTTGTATGGAGCCTGGTGGCACCGGAGTTGTTCGTGACACTCGGTACCGATGATCCGCTGGTCCCTTTCTACGTGTGGGTGTTCCAAAACGTCGTGACTCTTTCCCCGCAAGGTTTCGGTGCACTGGCAGCGGCGGGCGAGCTCACTGTGGGACTGCTGATTCTCAGTCACGGATGGAAAGTCAAGATCGGCCTCGCACTGGCGGTCGCGTTCCTGCTGCTCATCACGCCCCTGGGAATATGGACCCTGCCCAACCCGGTGATGGCTGCAGGCGCGGCTTGGCTGATGACCAAGGACTTCCCTCGAAGCCTGGTCCAGATTCTGCGTGCAAGGCGCCGCCCTGCAGAGACGCAGTTGAGCGAGGGCACCGGGTGAGCCGGTCCTCCAATTCCGCGACGGGCTGTACGTGTCCATGCCGGTGACCTTTACGGCCCAGGAGTTGCCATGACCTGCACCAACGATCCCGTGCACCGGCATCACCCGTTGTTCTCTGCGGAAACCGACGGCAAGGTGTTCCGGCGGTCTTCGGCTCGCCGAGTCGCCCTGTTAGAATGCCGTCGACGGTTCGTCGAGGCCGGAAGGAGAGCCGGATGTCGCAGGCCGCGCAGTGGACACCAGGGGACCAATCGTGGGTCAGGGACAATCTACGCCACGCCATAGACCATCTCGTTGAACTCGGTTACTCGGTGCGCGGCGGACAGGGCGAGGACCCGGAACTGATCGATCCCGGAGGTTCGGCCGTGGAGACGTGGCGGGAGGGCTATCCCTACGAGGAACGGATGTCCCGTGAGGACTACGAGCTGGAGAAATATCGGCTGCAGGTTGAGCTGCTGAAATTCCAGTACTGGGGCCAGGACCAGGAGCTCCGGAATGTAATCGTTTTCGAGGGCCGGGATGCGGCCGGCAAGGGCGGAACGATCAAACGCTTCACCGAGCACCTGAATCCCCGCTCGGCCCGGGCGGTGGCGCTGGCCAAACCCTCCGACCGTGAACAGGGCCAGTGGTATTTTCAGCGCTACATCCAGCACCTGCCGTCGGCCGGGGAGATCGTGATGTTCGACCGCTCCTGGTACAACCGGGCGAATGTCGAGCGGGTCATGGCCTTCTGCACCGAACAGGAGTACGACACGTTCATGGTGCAGGCACCGCTCTTCGAGAGGATGCTCGTGGACTCCGGCATCCACCTGACCAAGTTCTGGTTCTCGGTGACCCGGCATGAGCAGCGCACCCGCTTCGCGATCCGGCAGATCGATCCCGTGCGGCGCTGGAAGCTCTCGCCGATGGACCTGGCTTCTCTGGACCGGTGGGAGGATTACACGGCGGCCAAGCAGGAGACGTTCCTGCGCACCGACACGGACCATGCGCCGTGGATCACCATCAAGTCCAACGACAAGAAGCGGGGCCGGATCAACGCCATGCGCTTCTTCCTCAACCAGTTCGACTACGACGGCAAAGACACCTCGGTGGTCCACGACGCCGACCCGCTCATCGTGCGCCGCGGCCGCGAGGCAGTCGGCGACTGAGGCGCCTCGCCATTCGCGGGAACCCGCATAGCGTTTGCCAGGCTCCCAGCATCCCCCGCAAAACCAGCGGGCGGCGCGTCGATCGCTGGAATCCACCCGGAATGACCGCGGTGACGCTGATGTGAACCGGTCCGTCCGTTTGACCGCGGCATCAGAGGAAGGCATGAGTAACGGTGCAGACCGGCCCGCTTCACGGTAATTGGGGTTGCGTGAAGCTCCGGTGGTGGCACTGCTGGTTCGGCTGCTGCTGGATGGAGGAGCGTGGTTCGGTTGTTTCCGGGACGACAGCAACTACTGCGTTTTCTGCGGCAGAGGGCGGGTAGCATGTCTGCGCTTCAGTTCGGTGAGTTCGGCCAGTTCGGCCAGTCGATGGGCGCGGGCGGATTCGACGGAGGCGTCTTCCGACGCGCTGTCCGCGGAGGCGAGGCGCGCCGAGGCCAAGGCCTAGGGCCTGGTTGCTAGCCGTTCTCGTCGCGGCGGTCGGCGCGGGCCACGGGGAGGTCGCCGAGCCGGTCCACCTGCTCGGCCAGGGCATCGATCACGGCGCGCAGCTGGACTTGGGCAACCTTGGTGTAGGTGCGGACATACTCGATCTCCTGAATGGGGTCGGTATAGCCAGCCGCCGTGGCCGCCTGCACCGGAACTGCCTGCCGCGTGGCCGCGGAGTCCTCGGCCCTGCGCAGGATCTCGCTGTACTGGGTGCGGGCGCTGGCTACGAGGTCCTTCGAATACTGCTCGGCCTCGGACACGAACTTCTCCGCGAGGATCTGCGCCTGCGTGATGACCTTGACCATCTCGTCCTTGGCCGTGGGGCTTGCCGCGCCAGACTGGTGCTGGTCCGCCTCGAGTTGCTCGGCAACAGTCCGAAGGAATTCGTGGACGGCTTGTTGGTCGTACCCGCGTCCCACCACCTCGAACGAGGCGTTGCGGATGTCGGAAGGGCTGATGCGGCCTTCTGGACTAGCGGTGCTCATGGTATACCTCTTCCTGGTCTTCACCGGTGGCCGAGGAATTGTCCTCGACGCCTGCGTAGTCTTCGTACCGTATGTGGGCGCGCGGCGTGCCCGCCGCGACGAGTTCGCGGACGGTGTGCCCGACCATCGCCGTCGACCCGGCCACGAGGGCCAGACGCCGGGGCGCATCGGGGTGTGCCGCAGCCACGGTGCCCACGTAGCCCTGGGCGCCGGGGAAGGTCGCGTCGTCGGAGACGACCGGGTGGTAGCTGAACCACGGCTCCCTCGAGGCCAGCTCGGCGAGCCGCTGCTGGTCGTAGAGGTTCCACGGGACCCGCGCCCCGTGGAAGAGGTCCACCCGCGGCCCGCTGCCGCGCTCGGTCCATTGCTGCCCCACGGCGTCGACTATCGAGGCCATCGGGGCGAGCCCGGTCCCGCCGGCAACCATGAGCAGGTCCCGCGAACCCTCGAGGGCGAGCTGGTCCCCTACGGGGGCGCCGATGCGTACCGTGTCGCCCACCTTGGTCCGGCGGACGGCAGCGGTGCTGAAGAGGCCGCCGGGGATCAGTTGGACGTGCAGTTCGATTGTGCCGTCGGCGCGGGGGGCGTTGGCAGGACTCAGGTAGCGCCAGGTCCGCGGGAGTGAGGGAACCTCCACCGCGGCCGACTGTCCCGGCGAGTACGTGAAGCCGTCCGCGACGCGGACCTCCAGGACCGTGACGTCCAGGCTGCGGCGCTCGACGGCGGTGACCTCGCCTTCCCACCACGGCGGCGTAGTATCAGATGCCTCCTCGGCGGCCATGACCATGACTTTGGCGATTAGTCCATACGCCTCGGCCCACGACTGCGCCACCTCGTCGGTCCATTCCGGACCGAGGTACTTCTGCAGGGTCGCCAGGAAGGAAGCCCCCACCATCGAGTACTGCTCCGGCTTTACGGAGAAGCGGCGATGGTCGCGGCCGAGTTGGCCGATGAACCCGGCGACCTCGTCAATCTGATCCGCGTGGCTCACAATGTGCCCGAGGGCGGCGAAGAGTTTGTCCCGCTGGCCGGCCATCGAGACCGGGAACATTTCGCGTAGCTCCGGGTGGGACAGGAATAAGTGCGAGTAGAAGTACAGGGGGACTTCGTCCCCGAGCGCGGCCGCCATGGACCAAGTCCTCTTCAGCCCACCGGCATCCATCGAAAGGCCCTTCTGTCGGGGTCGGTCTCCGCCGGTTCCGGCGGAGCGGGCCCCCCACAGCACCTCGGCCAACCTACCCCATTGCTGGTGGACGGGTCCAACAGGTTTCGGCGCCCATGCCGCCGACCGGAACCCGACTCCCGTCACCTTAACCGTGCCGGCACCAACAGGCCAGCACACCGCTCCCCGCCCGCCACGTCATCGGAACAGGACACACAACCGTGACCGACTCCATGACGTTCACCGCCGACGACATCCTCGCGTTTATCCCGCACACTCAGGGAGAGGTGCCGAAGGAAGAAAAAGAAATTCCGATTGGTGCGTAACCTTTCTGGGTTCCCCAGCGGTTACTGCTTTGTAAGCGGCGCCGGAGCTTGGACCCCCACCAGGCATCCGGCCCTTCCGCTGTAAGTGCTGGTCGGCGCCTGCCCCCAAGAGGCGCCGGCCAGCCTTCACGCAACCCAAGGATGGACGTTTGTTGTGAAGAGTGTTTGCAAGACCGCCACGTGCTGACCAAGCAGGGAAACCGGCTCGGTGCTAAGCTCCGCATGGACGCCCCGTGCGGGACCGACCGGCTGGCTTACGCCCGGACGCCGGTCAGCCACCTGAACCCCGACCAGGCGGCCACCGGCAGCATTCTCGGGATCTGCACCGACGAAAGCAGCTCCGACGACCCGCGCTCCTGCTCCGGGCACGTGGCCGCACTGCGCACCAAACGGGACACCGCTGGGATGCCGCTGCCGGACGCGTGGATGGTCACCTCCGAAGCCTGGATGAACTACCTCCGCACAAACCCGCCGTGCGGTTCTGAACAACCCCTGGACGCGATCACCAGCAGCACCGGAAACGCTGCCCTGATCCACGCCGGGGGCAACGTCAGCGGATTCACCGAACCCGCACCGTTTACCGGGGACGCGGGAACCCGCGAAGCCATCGCGGCCTACCGCCCGATGGTTGGCCCGAAGGTCTGGAGAACAGCCGCGACGAGTGGGCCCAGGTGCTGGGGAACCCTGCAAGTTCCTGACGGCCCGGACCGCGCAGGAACTTGCAGGAGCATTCCAGCACCCCACCGCCCGGGACTGCCTGATGACCGACGTCATCACCAGTGCACCGGATCAATTCACGTCCGTCATGCTCGGAGTGTTCCCGGGCCGTCCCGGCTGGGCCCGCGTGGACACCGCCCAGGAAGTCGCGTTCGAACTGATGAAGGCAACCCCCGAAGGACAGCGCGCCCCGATGCTGTGCTTGATCGGCTGGCTGGAATGGCTCAAAGGCAAGTCCAGCTTTGCCGCCCGGATTTTCAAGCTGGCGGGCGTGCTCAGCGCAGCCGGTCCCTCTGTCTTCAGGAGCTTGTGGGCGTCTGAATGTGTACAAATTTCCTTTTACGGGCCCCTGCGGGACTGACTTTTGTTGGTAGTGGTTGCGGGCTGGCGGCTTCTTCTCTTGACGTGGCCAGCGATGTTGCTGCGTACTGCTTCATGGCCGTGAGCGCGTGGAACTGCATGACTTGGGTTCAAAACCTCATGGTCATCCCTGTTGGCAGCCGGATTTCCTGGGACGTTTCGTCATGACTTCGATGATGGTCTCGAGCATTGGGTAGCGGCAGGGCGGACCGATCGAGTTTGGTGAAGACCAGGGTGCTGCCGGCCCGAACAGGCGCCAGGGCGTCGTTCAGTCCCGGCCATTCGTGTTCCTTCCGGTCACGCCGTGGTCGCGATTGATGATGTCCTTGGGGGCGCCGAGATGCGCAAGCGCCTTGCGCTTCGCTGCCAGGTCCCGTTCGTTGGTGGAGACCCGGGCGTAACCGAAGACCTGCGCGGGCGGATGGTGCCGCGGTGGGGGACCGGCTTGCGGGCAGTGTGAATGTCGCGTCGTTCTACTACGGTGTGGCTATGACCTTTGCGAATGTGGGAACGCTTGGCGCCGTCTCTGGTAAGCGCGACGAGTTGGTGCGTCATCTGACTCGGCGCAACGAGACCCTCCGGCAGATCGGCTGCCTTGCTTACGAGGTTGGCGTGAACGACGACGACCCAGACACCGTGTTTGTAGTGGAGTTGTGGGAGAGCGAGGAGGCGCATCAGTCTTCCCTCGCGTTGCCGGAGGTCCAGGCATCCATCACGGCCGCACGTCCGCTCCTGTCCGGTACGTTCGGAGGATTTCGCTTCGAGGTTGCCGGGTCGCCGCTTCGCGACTGACACGACCAACGCAGCGTTCAGCGGCAGCTTTCTGTGCGCGGTGGTTGTCGGCTCTGTCGAACGGTCCTGGCTGCCGCAAGAACGGGTTACAACGGGCTGGGCCGGGCCGTCCGGAGTGTCACCTCAACCGTGGCTGCTCCCTTATGTGGACACCTCCGCTCCGGCCGGCCGCGACCAACGAGGCGCCCACGGCTGGGGGAGTACGCCTGGATCCGTGGGTCTCTGACGGGAACGCCGCTTCCGACCGGGTTTCAGTCGTAGTCAGATTCGGGGTCATCGTCCGTGAGGCGGCGGAAGTCCCGGGAGAGGTACAGGGCCATCGCCGCTGGGTTGTTGTCCGCCACGGTGACTGTGACCGTGCGGCGGCCCAGGGTGTGTAGGAGGTACATGCAGTGTCGCAGGAGTTCTTCGGCCAGGCCTTGGCGGCGGTGGTCCGGGTGTGTGAAAAGCTCATCGATGACTGCTTCGCCGTCGCGTTCGGTGATGATGATGGCGGCCGTGATGTGACCGTCCGGTCCCGAAGCTACGAGGGACGCTGCCTCGGCGGTGCCGCGGCCCTCGTCCATGGATGGACCGATCCACGCCGGGTCTCCCGCACCCTGTCCGGGACGGTCGGCGTAGGCGTGCCGGTGCAGATTGGCCAGTTCGAGAAGATCATCGGGTTCCAGGGGCCGGACACGGATGCGTTCCGGGGCGGAGTTATAGAGTCCGGTTACTGCAACCAAGGTGACTAATGCGTTCATGACGGCGTTGCCTTCCCCGGTGCGCGGGCGACACCGTTGAACATAGTGTCCGGCATCGTGCGCCTGCGGGGAAGGCACACGGAGGCAATCGATATCCCGCGGAGCGGACGAGGCTCAACAGCGGCGCCCGGACCGTCCCGACGCTAAACCTGATCGTTCAGAACGCCTCACTGCTCCCGGTTCTTGCCGACACGTCTCGCGCGACTCGGGCTGCCGGACGTGCTGCGGGTCGGGCGCGAACCGCCAGGCCGGCCCCGGCGGCGGATGAGGCAGTGTCATGTTCAGGTAACGATAGGGATGATGGGGCACAATCACGGGATGACAGATTCCCGACAGCAGGACATTTCACGCATCGGCGCCGCGTCCGGGGTGCAGGAGGCAGGGGTGCCAGCCCCCGGACGGGCTCGCGCACGCCGGGTCGGGGTCAAGGTTCCTGAAATCACGGCCTGGTTCTGGGTCGCCAAGGTGCTCACAACCGGGATGGGCGAAACCACGTCGGACTTCCTGGTCCACCACCTCGACCCTGCCGTGGCGTTGGGCATGGGTGGGTGCGGCCTGGCCGCTTCGCTCGTGCTGCAGTTCGCTTCCCGCCGCTACGTTCCATGGATCTATTGGCTGGC
>NZ_FNJS01000048.1:0-24258 GCF_900104405.1 Arthrobacter sp. ok909
TCATTCTGGGCGACAAAGGCTTCGCCGGCCGGGAGTTCGAACAATTCATCACAGAAAATCTCGGCGCCACCCTGATCCGGCCCGACCGCAAAGACGAGAAGCACCGCTTCGGGAACTTCGGCGGCATCCGGCAATGGATCGAATCCGTCTTCGACACCCTCAAAGGTCAACTCACCCTTGAACAGCACGGCGGACGGACCCTCGCCGGGGTCTATGCCAGAGTCGCGGCCAGACTCTTCGCACTCGCCGCCGGTATCTGGCACAACTGGCACATCGACGCGCCCCGCAAACGCTCACTCATCGCCTACGACCACTAAACGAATACGGACTCACTCATCTAGAGGCCAACAACAAGTCGGGCACACATGTGCGCGCCGGCTTAGTCATCGTCAACTCCACCGCGGCAATCTGCCTGCCGTCCCAGCCGTCCCCGTCGGGCTCGAAAGCAACAGGCCGGCAGCTTCCCCGGGGGCTCGTCAGGGCTGGGTGGCGTCAAAGAACCGAAAGTCCGAAGGAGTACCTGCGGCCGTCGCTTCGCGGGCCTTCGCCTGGATGAAACCCCTGTCCTCCTCGGTCAACACCGTCTCGCCATGCGCGTCGGCGTCGGCGTCTTCCCCGGTTGCTTCGTTGAAAATGGTTGTCAGGGTGCGTGGCAGGATTACGCATCCCGGGTTGTCCATCAGCCACTGCTGGGTGGTCGGATCGAGGCGGTTCCACTGTTCCTGGATGTGCATCGTAGTCACTCTTGCCTTTCAGGCATCGGTTCGATGAAAGATCCTCTCAGGCGTGTGCTGAAAGGGAAATGCGTGCGACGCCATCAGACTGTCCGGCCATGACCGTCGAGAACTCGCCCCCGGACCTCAGCTCAAGCTGAAGGATGCCCAAGGCGGAAACACCAGAGGCACTTGGAGGCGTCCGCATGTTGCTTGCGAACTAGTTACCGCGACGGATGCGGAACCCCGTCGTCCTCCCCTCCACACCAAACTCTATGTGTTCCGGGGACGAAAAGACCTCCCGCCAACATAACGAACTGCCTGCAGATCCAAGTGGCACTCCATGCCAAATTGGAAGGTCGCGCCTTCCCTCCAGGGCTGCCCTTCGACCGTGCGTGAGTTCCCGCGGCCCCGCGTGGCGGCAACGGCGGCGGTGCCGTCCGGGGGCTCGCTGCCCGCACCGCGCTTGTGCACACCCGTCAGGCACGTGTTCTCCCTGAAGCAAGCCACACCGAAAATCTTGGCGATGCCACAACCTGGACGAGAGGGCATGAGGCCCGTTGTCTCTTCCATGAGGTCCCAGCCAGCTCGAGAACGTCACCCCCCCGTCGGCGACCATCCCGCAGACGGCCTTGGCGTTGCAGGAGCTGTCATTGCGTGGGGTGCCGCGGGATGCGCTCGACGTGTTGAAGCTGCCAGAAGTGCGAACGGCCCTTGTCGAGCCTGCCCACCCCGCGCCGCTCAGCGCCACACTGAAATCGCCGCGCGGCACCGTGACGATCGATGCCTGGCAGGCCAAAGACTCAACCTGTTGTGGCTGCTGCATTTGAAACGTCGGTAGAAGCTTTGCTGGCCTAACCGCTCCTCAGGAGCCGGTTCTCAGGAAGCTCGTGGCGCCGGGGCGTTCATGGAATGTCACCACCTGGCCGTGTCGTCATGCAAGACGGCCTTGGAGCCTGCCACGGTGATGGAGCCGGCTGATTGGGGTTGTCCCAACCTGCGGGGGGATTGCCGTGACCGTCGTCCAGCGGCTGGTCGTCAACAAAGAATGCTTGCTGCACCTGTGTCTCGCAGATGCCGCAGTGCGTAGAGAGGGACCGGGATGCTCGAGGCGGCGGTGGTTGCCGAGTGGTCGTTTGTCGGCGCTGCCGGCGGGGCGCATCCGCTCAGCACCGCCAAGGCGGCTGCCGCGGCGGTGCTGCTTCGAACTGTCATGCACTCAACTGTAGTGAGACAACCTTTCCCCCGTTGTCTCACTACAGTCGACCCAAACTGCTGAATCAAGCCGGACTGGGGCGATTGGCTGCTGTGGTTCTGGTGGTTTGCTTTTCTAGTGATGGGCCGCTCACAGAGTCCGCCAAGGCAGCGAGCGTGTGGGAAATTTCGTTGTTCGACAACGCCGGTTGGCGAGCGGATACTGAAGAACCATGAAGCCTACCCAAAGCGGGTTGCGCATCCAGCTTCTCGGCTCGTTCATCGTGTACGTCAACGGGAACGCCGTCGAGAACAGCCACTGGCGGCTGCAGAAGGCAAAGTCCGTGGTGGCGATGCTGGCGTTGGCGCGTGGTCAGCGTGGCCGTCGCGAGCAGGTACTGGACCGCCTGTGGCCTGACATGGAGCCGGTGGCCGCCGCACGGAATCTGCATCAGACCCTGTACGTCGCTCGCCGTACGCTCGCGAGCGCTGGAGCCGGCAGCGACGGGCTGCTCGCCATCCGCGGTGAAGTGGTCGTGCTGGATGACACTCGTCCGGTCGATGTGGATGTCCTGCGGTTCGAGCGTTCCGCCGTGGCAGCGTTGGCTGCAGGTGACGAGGCAAGCCTTCGCGATGCGGCCGACTTGTACAGTGGTGATCTACTGCCGGAACTGCCGGATGCGGATTGGCTGACGGCACGCCGCGATGAGCTCCGGGAAGTCCATCGCGAGGTGCTGGTGAAACTGGCGTCCACGGTAGCGCAGCGCGCGCCGGAGGAAGCGTTGGTCATCCTCAACCATGCACTCGAATCCGATCCCCTCCATGAGGGAGCCGTGCGCGCGCAGATGGTGGTGCTGGCTGGGATGGGCCGCCGGTCGGAAGCATTGGCACGATATGAGCGGCTGGTCGAGGAACTCCTCGACGCGTTCGGGACCGACCCGGACACCCTGACGACGGGATTGTTTCGCGAGTTGTTGACCGGCTCGCCGCCCGAGGAACGCCTCCACCAGCCCGCCGGCGTGACCAGCAGAGACGATGCCATCGGTTACCTGCCATCCCCGTTGACAAGCTTCATCGGGCGCGAGCGTGAGCTCGTTGACGTCGAGCGGCTGATGCGCCATGCTCGCCTGCTCACCCTCACCGGGGCTGGCGGCAGCGGCAAGACCAGACTGGCCTTGAAGGCCGCGAGGACAGTTCGTCCTGAGTACGTGGACGGAGTCTGGTTCGTCGACCTCGCGGCCGTTGGGGAGTCGCTGCTGGTGGCTGATGCTGTAGCAGAGGTCCTCGGGTTGGATTCCGGCGCGGCACCAAGCGGCGTGCAAGCGCTGGTCGACCAACTGCGGCGACGCTCGCTGCTCCTCGTGCTGGATAACTGCGAACACTTGCTCGCGGCCTGTGCGCAACTCGTCGTCGCGTTACTTGACCGATCCCCTGGGGTTAAAGTGCTGGCCACCAGCCGGGAGCCACTCCATGTCGACGGGGAGTACACCTACCGGGTGCCGTCATTGCCACTGCCCCCGCCCCTGCCCCTGCCGGCCGACGCTCTCGACCTGGCCGTGCTGGGCCGTCTGCCCTCTGTCCGGCTTTTCGTTGAGCGGGCAGCGCAGGTCAGGCCAGGTTTCGCGCTCGACGCCGACAACGCGCAGGGGGTGACAGAGTTGTGCCGACGGCTCGACGGGATGCCGCTGGCCCTGGAATTGGCTGCAGCCAGGACGGCCGTACTCGAACCCGCCGAGATCGTCCAGGGATTGGGCGGTGCTTTGTCCATGCTCGGCGGAGGAACCAGCGGCGTCACGCGGCACCAGACGCTGCGTGGCACCTTGGAATGGAGCCACGAACTGCTCACCAAACCGGAGCAGGTTCTGCTGCGCCGGCTGTCTGTGTTCGCGGGCGGGTTCACCCTCGACGCTGTGGTAGCAGTCTGCGCTGACGCGCCCCTCCAGCAGACCGAAATGCTCGACCTGCTGGCCAAGCTGGTAGACAAGTCTTTAGTGATCACCGAAAGGACGGGCGCCGGGACCCGATACCGCCAATTGGAGACGGTCCGCCAGTTTGGCCACGAGAATCTCGACCATGCAGGTGAGGCGGCTCAACTGTCGGCTGCGCACTGCGCCTACTTCCTTGCCGTCGCCGAATCCCACAATCCCGAAGGGGCCACCGGGGTGGTCATCGAACAACCGAAGGTGCTCGACCGCGAGCACGACAACCTGCGCGCTGCGTTGCGTTGGTCGTGCGCCCGCGAGCCCGAGACCGCGCTCCGGCTCGCCGCCAGCCTGTGGCGGTTCTGGTTCCTCCGCGGTCACGCGGTCGAGGGAGCACGTTGGGTCGAACGTGCCCTGGCGGTGGCTCCCGACTCGACCCGGCCCCGCGCGGCTGCTCTGATCGGCCTGACCGGACTGGACAGCCGGCAGGGCCGCGGCGATCGGCATCGGGCTCTCGGCGCGGAGGCCTTGGCAATTATGCGGGAGATCGGCAACCCCGACGAGGTGACGATGGCCCGCCTCATTGAGACCTCGCTCGCCTGGAGCACTTTCGACTTGGACGAGGCCGAACAGCTGGCAGCCGACGTGCACACCGAGGCAGTCGAGGGTGGCAGACCCGAACATTGCGCTGCCAGCAGTTGGCTCCTCGGCCAGTGCGCGTTGTCCCGGGAGGACGGACCACTCGCCGCCCGTCACCTAGACACCTGCCTGAGCGAACTCGCACAGGCTGAGACAAGCACTCCGCCCTTCCTGCCGGTGATCACGCCCAGCCTGCAACTGGTCCCGATCGCCGGACGGTTGGTCCCCTGCGTCGAGGAGACCCTGCTGTTGGGCCGGCGGGTTGGCGTCATCCAAGCCAAAGGCTACGTGCTGTCCGCGATCGGCTACGCGGCCAGGCTTTCGAACGACACGCAGTCTGCGATATCCGCCATCACGGATGCGACCGAACATTTCGCCGAGTTGGGAGATGACCTGGCTAGGGCGCAAACGCTTCACCAACTTGGCTGCATTCTGCGTGACTGTGGCGACCACAGCGCGGCCGATGAGGCCCTGTCCATGGCGCGGGAGCTTCGGCTCGGCCTGGGCGACCGACGCGGCGAGCTGCTGACCGAGATTAACATCGCCCTGCTCCGCGCCATGGGTGGTGATATCGACCGCGGCCTGACAGACGCTCGGCGTTGCCTTTCAGGGTTCGAGTCCGCGGGAGATCAGGTGGGGATGGGCGCGACGCTGACCATTCTCGGTGCCGCCGAACTGATCTCCGGGGAGGTCCGGGCAGCGCGGGAAATGTACAGGCAGGCAGCAGAAAAGGTCGCCCCGTGGCGGCGACACACTGGCTGGCAACGGTTGATGGTGGCAGAGCTATCCAACGAGCTCGGCGACCCACATCGGGCGGCCCGCGAAATTGACAGGTCTGGGGCAATTTTCGACCGAACGAGATGCCTCATCGCCGGTCAGCGGCTGGCCGCACTGCGTAGGCGGGACTCGGATGATGATGTTGAGACGGCGTTGAGTGCTCGTTGAGGACGGTTCACTAGCGTTTTTCCTGGATCTGACAAATGGATCTGACAAACAAGCAGGAATCAGGAGGAACGCATCGTGACAACGACGCAGACTAAGCCGACCCGCATCGGGGAGGCCACGATCGCCGAGTTCGCCGCCGACCTGCGCGGCAAGGTCGTCCGACCAGGGGACGCGGACTACGACCACGAACGCAGCATCTGGAACGGGGCCCACGACCGGCGCCCGACGCTCATCGCACGCTGTGCGGGTGTGGCAGACGTGATCCGCACGGTCGATCTCGCGCGCAGCGAGGGGTTGCCGTTGTCGGTTCGCGGCGGTGGCCATTCGATCCCCGGGTTTTCCACCGTCGACGACGGTATCGTGCTGGACCTTTCGCTGATGAAGGGGGTCCAGGTGGACCCTGCCCGCCGCCGCGTGGCGGCACAGGCAGGGTGTACCTGGAAGGACGTGGATGCAGAGACCCAGCAATTCGGGCTAGCGGTGACCGGTGGCCTGGTGTCCTCGACCGGCATCGCCGGCTTCACCACCGGCGGCGGCATCGGCTGGCTCGTGCGCAAGCACGGGCTGGCCAGCGACAACATGATCGGCGCCGACGTCGTCACCGCTGACGGGCAGTTTATTCACGCCAGCGCCGACGAGCACCCCGATTTGTTCTGGGGACTGCGCGGCGGCGGCGGCAATTTCGGGGTGGTGACGTCCTTCGACTATCAATTGCACGAAGTGGGGCCCATCGTCCTTTCCGGCCTGGTTTTCTACCCCGCAGAAGAAGCGGAGCAGGTGTTGCGCGGCTATCGGGCGGCCTGCGCGGCGGCCCCCGATGAGCTGACCACGCTGGTCAACATGACCACGGCACCGCCGGTCCCGTTCCTGCCAGAATCGGTGCACGGCAAGCCAGTCATCGCTGTGGGGGGGTGCTGGTCCGGCGATCTCGATGCCGGCGAGGCCGCCACGGCGCCCTTCCGGTCATTGGGCACGGTCATCGCCGATGTGTTCGCGGCCAACCCGTACGCGGGGTGGCAGCAGGCGCTCGATCCGCTGTACCCGCGGGGCGTGCACAACTATTTCCGCTCGGCATTTCTGCGCGCCGCCGACGACGCGTCCGTGCGAGTGCTGCTGGACTCGTTTGCCGCATTTCCCAACGCCATGACGGAGATTCACCTGCACCACCTTGGCGGCGCGGTCGGCCGGGTTCCCGCCGACGCAACGGCCTTCGCACTCCGCGATCAGGAATTCATCGTCAACGTTATTGCGCGCACGCCGACGGCGGAAGGCTTCGCGGACGTCGTCGAATGGGCCCGTGGCGTGACGTCCGCGCTCGGTCCGAATGTGGCCGCCTACGTGAATTTCACAGGTGAAGCGAATATGACGCTCGTCCGGGCGTCGTACCCGGCGGATACCTACCGGCGGCTCGTGGAACTGAAGAACGAATACGACCCCACCAATCTATTCCGGTTGAACCAGAACATCGCCCCCACGGTGTGACAGCACTGCCTGCGTGAGAAATGGATGATCGACCGAGGATCGGGAAGCAACCTGACAGCCCGCGCCAGAGGCACCTCGTTTCCCCGGCAACTGACCGGTAACGCCGCCGTTGCGGTGGTCTTGTTTTCGCTCAATTTCTCAATCATCAAAAGGTGCCAATTCCACCAACATTGACACTGCGGATGGGCCCGCGGCACCCAGCAAACCCCTAACCTGAAATTGCGTGAGTTGAGGCAGGAAGATCCCGGGTTTCCGGGGATCTTCCTGCTCTGACGAAGACAAATGCGACATTCACCCTGATGCTGATACATCCGACCGCTGGTTCATGCAGACGGATCGGGTGTGCATGGGTGGTGTTCACCCCACCATTTATCGTCGCGAGTCACATTGCCGGCCCGCCACGGCTTGATACAGCAGGGGATGTCACGCTGCGGCACGGTATCACCCATATAGTCACCGAGCATCTGTTTTGTCTTGCCAACCAGTGATACCGCGGCGATGCTGGTTGTGTTACGGGATCAGAGCAGGCCGGCAGGCTGCAGGCGAAACAGAGAGCGCATACACCGTGACCACAACACTGAATGAAACGACCCTCGACGTCCCCGAGGATGTCCGGTTCACCGCGACCGGCATTCCGCTGGCAGTGAGTTACAACGGGCGCGTCTGGGCCGTGGCCGCTAAGCCGGAATACCTACTTGCCCGCATCGACCAAACCGCGCCTGCCGGCGGCATCGGCGGTCGCATGGGTTCTCTGCCTAGCGCTCAGCCTGGCCAATACGAGATCGCTCCTGAGGACTCTCAGAAGCGATCTCGTTCCGGGGCCACGTCAGATCGTGGACCACGTCGGCTAACTAGTGGACGATTCTCATCTCGCGCGAGGTCTGATTGTGTCGCCGTCCGCCGTCGGGAACGACCGTCACAATGTCCTCGATCCGTACGCCGAACCTGCCCGGCAGGTAGATTCCGGGTTCGATCGAGAAGCACATGCCGGGGTGGAGGATCTGGGTTTCGCCCTCGACCATGTACGGCGGCTCGTGAGTCGTCAGTCCGATTCCGTGCCCGGCGCGATGAATGAAGTAGTCGCCGTAGCCGGCTTCAGTTATCACCGCCCGGGACACGCGATCGATCTCCTGGCACTCGACGCCTGGCCGCACGGCCTCGAACCCGGCCTGCTGGGCGTGTCTGACGACGTCGTGAACCTCGCGCTCCTCGGCGGTGGGTTCGCCGACGTGCACGGTCCGCGTCGTGTCTGATCCGTAGCCGTGTTCTCGGTCGTGGACATGACCCAGCGAATCGCGAGCCGATTTGGTGAGGGCTGTGCAGCTGAGGAGCCACCGACCGGGATCATCTTCGGGCAGGGCAGGGTCCACCCAGAACTCGCAGAGGCCCGCGAAGGCGAGCAGGTCCTCCGTCTCGAAGCAACGGTAGTTCGGGATCTTCTTCCCGTCCTCGGCTTAGAGGTAGTCCCCGATATGTTCGCGGGCGATTTCCAAAAGGGTGGATTGGAAAGCGACCTCTGCCGGGGCGTAGACCTTGTCCTGGCGCTGGGCCAGCAATACCCGCCGCATGGGCGCGGCAGCACCAAGACTGACCACCCTTACGTCGGGGTGTTGGAGGGCCACTGCAGTCTTGGGCACCATAGCCACGCCCATGCCGACGCTGACCATGGCCTGGGCCTCCTGGTAGTCGTTGGCCAGAAAGCCAATGGTCGGCTCGAACCCGGCGTCGTGGGCGGATCGTTGCAGGACCTCGACCACCGGGTGGGCCTCCGCGCGAACTATCCACGACTCCTTACGAAGATCCTCCATCCTCACCTCATCCCGGTCGGCGAGCGGGTGCCCGCGGGCTACCAGGATTACAGTGCTCTCGTGGAAGACCTCTGTTACCCGGATGGAATCATCTTGGAACCGATTCCAGGGATAGTCCCAGAGCAGGCACAGTCCAGTGACTCCAGACTCGAGGTCCGACACAAGTTCGTCAAAGCGCGCGCTGCGTACCGACAGCCCAATTGCCGGGTATCGCTTCTTGAAGGCGCGGATAACAAGAGGCAAAAATGATCCGGCGAGGGTGGGGAACGTGCCTAATGTCAAAGAGCCGCGTCTGAGGCCGGCGATCTGGTCGAGATCGGACTGGGCTGCCCGCATCTGTCCAATGATCTTGCGGGCGTGCCCGGCTAACACTTGGCCCGCCTCTGTGGGCGCAACCCCGCGTGAGCGGCGGTTCAGCAGGGGTTGCCCGACCTCTTGTTCAAGCTTCCGCAGCTGCTGGGAGACGGCCGAGGGCGTATACATCATCAGCTCCGCCGCAGCGGTGATCGACCCCTGCTCGACGACCTCCACCAGGAGGGCCAACCGACGGATATCGAATAAATCTTGACACTCATCGTTAAGCAATGGTTAACCCTTCTGTTTGTTTAGTTTATTCTATGCAATCGCGCGCTGGTTGGGGGCGGATGTTGTGGTATTTATCCAGACAGTCTCGGAAATGGAGGGTGTTTGGCCCTGAGAGGGCAATGAATTAAGTATCTCTACATCCCCCCTTATAGATTGAACATTGTCTTCATTTGTGATCTGGCTCATTCTTTTATCAGGCCCCGGACGTATGCGGCACTAGGAGATGTAGGGATCACGATGAAGATAGAAGCTGAATGGATGCGCGGAGGCACCAGCAAGTGCTGGGTCTTTGAAACCGAGCACCTGGACGAAACCCGTACCAGCCTGGATGAGCTGCTTCCCCGGCTGTTCGGTAGTCCGGACCAAAGGCAGATTGATGGGGTCGGGGGAGCAACTTCGACAACCAGCAAGGCTATGATCCTTCGCCGGCCCGCCGACGACGATGTTGACGTAGAGTTCACCTTCGCCCAGGTCGGTATCGAAGAGGCATCAGTGGACTGGGGCAGCAACTGCGGAAACTGCTCTGCGGTAGTCGGCCTTTATGCCATCGAAAAGGGTTGGGTGGTCCCCAGCGGGGATAACACCCGCATCGTCACCCGTAACACCAACACCGGCCAGATCATCGTCCAGCGGGTCGCCACTCCCGCAGGCGCTCTGCCCATCGTTCCGGATGCTCAGATGCCCGGGGTTGCGTTTCCCGGCTACCGGGTCGGTCTCGGCTTCCAGGATCCGGCCGGCAAGACCACTGGAGAATTGTTGCCCACCGGTGAAGCGACTGACTCGATACTTGCCGGCGGAACACGTTGGACTGTTTCACTGGTCGACGCCGGAGCGCCGGTAGTCATCGTCCGCGCCGAGGAGCTGGGTCTGGACACAGCCCGGTACGACAGTTGGGTCGCTGGTGTGGAATTGCAGCTGGAAACTTTGGAGCACATCCGCCGACAGGCGGCCGTCCGGATGGGGCTGGCACCAACAATCGCCGAAGCTGCCCGCGCCATCCCCAAGCTCGCGATTGTCGCCTCCCCCACCCAGTTGGACCCGGACTGCGACGTCAACGTCATGATGCTCTCGATGGGCAAGCCCCACCCTGCCCTGGCCATTACGGGCAGCATCGCCCTGACACTCGCCGCGCGGACCCCGGGTACCGTACTCAACAGCATCACAGGCGACTCGCCGCCGCCCACGCTGAGGCTACGCACTCCCGCGGGAGTGATCGAAACCTGGAGCGAGGAGCGCGACGGGACGCTGCTGGTCGGCGTCGACCGAACGGCCCGCACCATCGCCACCACCATCATCCATCTTCCGGAAGCTCTCGGCAGCGCCGTCGAAGCCTCACTAGCATCAGCCACTCAATGAGGAGCCAAGATCATGACAAAGACTATTAACCAACCCGCTCCCCAAGCAGAGAGCGAAATCCGGGAAGACCGTCCCAAGGGTCCCAACCGTCGGCGCCGTATCCTTCTGATATCGGTAGCCGCGACCGCGATCCTGGGTCTGGTCGCCCTCGTGTTCGGGGGTGCCATTTTCGGCCCGGCGGCCGCCTCGGAATCGGAGCCGCCCATGACCGCTACACAGATCATCCCGCTCGTGATCCTTGTCGTGATGTTTGTCGTCGCCACGAAATGGCCACTGAACATCGGGGTAATGGGCTTGGTCGCGTCGTTCGGCGTCGGCTACTTCATGCTCGGAATGACCGACAAGCAGATCCTCGAGGAATTCCCAGCCAGCATCGTTATCACCATCATCGGAGTCACCTACTTCTTCAGCATGGCCCAACGGAACGGGACCATCGACATCATCGTCCAGACCTGCGTGCGCCTCGTCAGAGGCAAGACGCTGCTGCTCCCCTGGGTCTTCTTCCTCTTGGCTGCCGCACTGACATCCCTGGGCACCTTCTCCCCCGCCGCCGTCGCCCTGCTGGCACCCGCTGCCATTGGCTTCGCCTACGAATCGCGCATCCATCCCGTACTCATGGGTGCGTTCGTCATCAACGGAGCCCATGCCGGAGGCTTCTCCCCGCTGTCCGTCGCCGGTGTACTGGTACACGACATTGCACTGAAGAACGGCTTCCCCATCTCCCAGGCCGCACTCTTTGCCGCCAGCTTCGCTCTGAACCTCATCCTCACTGCGCTGTCGCTCGTGCTGTTCGTCCTCTTGGGCAGGCTGCGGGACGGTGAGGGTGCCCGGCATGTCGACCTTGACGCGCCCCGCACAAGCCGTCCCCATGGCCAGCAAATCCTCACTCTCCTGCTGATCCTTGCGATGCTTGTCTGCACGCTGGGCTTCCAGATGCCGATCGGCTTTGTCGCCCTCTCCGCCGGCCTCCTCCTGGCTCTAATCAACATCAAGGAACACCGCACGTTCATCGGCGGCATCTCCTGGTCCACGGTCCTGCTAGTGGCCGGCATGATCACCTACGTTTCCCTGCTCCAGCACGTGGGCGTCATCGACACCCTCGCCAAGCAAGCCCTCGCACTGGGTGCACCACTGCTGGTCGCTTTGGTTCTCTCCTACGTGATCGGCGTCGGCTCAGCCTTCGCATCCTCGACAGCCTTGCTCACGGCCTTCATCCCCCTTGCCGGTCCGCTGCTCGCCACAAGTTCGCTGAGCGCCTCCGGAACCGTTGCGGCACTCGCCATCGCCGCCACCGTCGTGGATGTCTCCCCCTTCTCCACCGACGGTGCCCTCATTGTCGCCAACGCCCATGAGAACGACCGCCAACGCGTCTACAAGCAGCTGATGATCTACGCCGGCGGTGTCGTACTCGTGGCTCCCGCGCTGGCCTGGGCCCTGCTGGTACCCACCGGCATCATGTAACCGAAGCCCACGCCTCGGGCAACGGCCGGTCAGCACCAACTGACGAGCCGTTGCCCGTCCCGGCGAACCCACCAAAGGGTCCACGGCCACCGCACATCCACGACGGACAAGCGCCGAGGACGCACAACATGCTGCCGAACTCAACGTCCGGCACGCGTGCTGCCATTCCCGCACTCCATCGCAACAGGTAGCCCGAAAGACGGGCGCGAGAACTGCGCAGCATGCAAAAGGAGGCAGGGTGACCACGATGTCACCCTGTCTCCCCCTAATAAGTTCCACGGACGATCCACCAATCCGACACGCCTGGCTCAAGGACAACCGCAATGAACTCCAGCCCTCTCAAGCAGCACACCGGGTTCCTCGCCACTGAACCCGTTCCCAACTGGTCCAAGCTCTCCCGAGCCGACGAAGTGGAGATCCACGGTCACGGACGGGCCGTAACCTCAGGCCTTATCGACATGCTTGCCCTGGACGGCAGCGTCCTCTGGCTTGAGCAAAACGATGGAAAGGGCCGGGCGCTATTTCTACATAGCGACGGAGTGCGCGTTTACCGACGACAGAGAATTGGCAAAAGTTAGGAGTCGAGGACTCGACTGCGACCGGGCCCTTAATGAGGTAGCCCCCGTTGATCTCTTGGCACTCAATGTGGGGTTCTGGGCAATGGATTGCGGGTGAAGCTGGTGCGCGGGACGGCTGCGGTGCGTCTTGAACTGTGCGACTGGTACCAGTTTCTGGCTCCGGGTGTGGACCAGCACCAATCCCTGCAGCCGTGGGGGCACAGTATCCGGGTCCTGGTTCAGGGGCTCCATGATTTCGCGCCGTTCGCCCATCGCCACCGGTAGTTTCAGATGCCATCCAGGGTCCTGACCGCCGGTGCGCCGGCGCAAGGAGATCCGGCGGCCCGCAAGCGCCAACGTCGCCGTGTCGAAGTACACGGCATCAAGTTTCTGCTCCACGGCCGTGCCGACGCTGTCCACTCCAGCGATCGATGTGAAGGCCGGCCGCACATCAGATTCGCCAACGTCGAATTTGCGCTCCACTTCCAACTTCTCAGTCCCGGGCATGCTTCATAGTAGGCCGGATGGATTCCTCCAGCGCGTGCCCAAAGCCCCTCGCCGCCGACCGCTCAGTAACAGGCCGGCGCGGCGCTTCCCGATGCGGGTTCTCGGACGCAAACGCCGGCCCGGACAGTCGGTGCATGGCCTCCGGGCCGGCGCCGACAGGCTGTACGGGCGCGCGAAGCCCCGGTCCGTCCTGTCAACGGCCGGGGATTCGCTCGCCGATGGAGCCCCCAATGCAGCCTCCCCGGTTCGGCGGACTAACCCTGCGGAATATGGTTCGGGTCCGGGGCGGACAAATGGTTGCCGCGGGACACTTTCCAAGTTTCCCGGTACGCGACAGGTTCTTGGGGTTGCCACGAAAAGCTCCGTTCACGTCGGCACAATAAGCGCCGCAGGCCGGGGAACATCAGGACCTTCTGTCCCGCCCCAACATAGACCGGCCGAACCGTGGCAGGCTCAAGGACCATCTGGCCTGCGACTCTCACCCGGCTGGCCGCCGCCAGCCCAAGGCATCCGTCTGGAAAATGTCGCCCTCTGGCCCAGACCTGCCAGAACATCCCACGACGATGGGTCCGTACGAATCCATGCGCTCGACGGGCTCTTCTCAATAACGAAGGATTTTGAGAATCCTTTGGAATTGAGCCTGTCAGCGGTCCCGGCGTTTCGATCGGCCCTACTTCACGGCGTGACGGCGTTGGCTGGTCGTGTCAGCCCATCAGCAGGAGTGCGGTGAAGTAGACGCCTCCGCCAATAACGCTGTAGACGGCGAACGGGGTCAGGCTTTTGGTTTCGAAGAACCGGAGGAGGAATTTCGTTGAGAACCACGCTGCCGCTGCGGCACACACGGCCCCGACCAGGAACGCCCCGCGTTCATCTGCCATGGAGGGGTTGAACACCTCCGGAAGTTTCAAGATTGCCGCGGCACCGATGATGGGGGTTGCGAGCAGGAAGCTGAACCGCGCGGCGTGCTCATGGGACAGCCCGGAGAGCAGCCCGCCTACCATTGAGGATCCGGATCTGGAGATCCCCGGCAGCAGGGCCGCTGCCTGGGCGGAGCCAATGCCGAACGCCTGTTTCCAGGACAGTCCGGCCAGACGGGAGTCAGCCAAGTCAGCGTTCTCGACGGAGGCGGTCACAAGGGAGTCCGGTGTGGCCAAGTCCAGCGCAGAAGGGCCCAGCCCGGAACCGTGCGTTGCGGCGGCCGGGGCGGATACAGGCGCGGGCGTTGCCCTGCGTCGGCGCAGTGCCTCGGCGGCGAAAAGCACCAGACCGTTCATCACCAGGAAACCGGCGGCAAGCAGCGGGGACGCGAACAGGCCCCTAATGGGCTTTTCCAGAACCAGTCCCAGTATCCCGGCAGGAATCGTTCCGGCGATGAGCAGCCAGCCAAGCTTCGCGTACGTGTCACCTGCGGTGATCCTCCGGTCGCGGACGGACCGGCCGAGACCTTTGAAGATCTCAATCCAGTCCTTGAGGAAGAACACGAACAGGACGATCGCCGTCGCCAGATGGGTGACGACAAGGAATGTCAAAAAGGACGGATTGTTCTGATCCAGACCCCAACCGAACAACGCCGGCAAAATGACGCTGTGGCCCAGGCTGGAAATGGGAAAGAGTTCGGTGACGCCCTGAATGAGGCCCAGGATCGCGGCCTGAAGAATGGTGATCATGCGCGGAGAATATCAGGCCCACATGACCGGTACATGACCGGGGACCTGGGCCAATTCCGCGTCGGGACGCTGCCACAAGCACGCCGGCCGCCTCAGGGCCGGAACCGCGGCAGGAATCACCGGCGCCCTTCGAACTCGCACTGCCCGGGCCGGGCACACAGTGCCGGAATGTCATGATCGGGTCACTAGCACCCTCACATTCAGCGCTGCCCCTCCACCGCAGCAGTTTTTGCGTAACCATCATGTGGCCACCCACCGACCCGTCGGACGACTCCTGTTCAACGTGCTGGCAATGATGATTCCGATACGTAGATCGCGGATACGGATCATGCGAAAGGAACCGCCGGAGTTTCGATTAGGCGTGAGGGCGGTCTCACGAACGGTCGTTCGTGAAGGCTGGGGTCCCCACCATCGCTGGCATGCACAGTGGAATGCCCTCGCAACTCCTGGCAGCTAGACGACTCGGTCGCGTCGGGCGAAGGTCAGGTGGATGACACCGCTGGGTGAGGGTGCCGCCTCAATGTGGAAGCGATGCTCGAGTCCTTCGAGGCCGTCCCAGAGACTTTCGCCGCGGCCGAGAAGTATCGGGACAAGAACGATGTGCATCAGGTCGATCTGGTCGGCCTCGAGGAACTGGCGGATCGTGGTGACGCCGCCGCCGATTCGCACGTCGAGGTCGCCGGCGAGGGCGCGGGCCTGTTCGAGTGCCTCGGCGGGTTCGGCGTCCACAAAGTGGAAGCTGGTGCCGCCGTTCATGGTCAGTGGCGGGCGTGGGTGGTGGGTGAGGACGATCACCGGTGTGTGAAAGGGCGGGTTGTCACCCCACCAGCCCTGCCACTCCTCGTCGGTCCAAGGGCCGCGCTGAGGCCCGAACTTGTTGCGGCCCATGATCTCCACGCCGATGCCGGAGGCCCATCGGCTTGCAAAGGTTTCGTCGATTCCGTTTGAGCCCTCGCCCTCGCCGGGGAGGCCCATCTGCCTAAAAGTGTGTGTCGGAAGAGCCCACTCGACCAGGCGCATCCCGGCGTGCCCGAAAGGTGCGTCCAGCTCCTGCCCCTCACCAGTGCCGAACCCGTCGAGCGAGACGGAGAAGTTGTGAACGCGAACGAGTGACATCGGGCTCCTTGGTCGTGGTCGGGCATCGGAGGCGACGCGCGAAACGGTCAGCCTCAACCGCTTGCAGTCTGCAATCGCTGCGCCGACCGTAGCGCAGGCTGCTGGTAGCCTGCAAGCAGTTCAGGGGTGCATGGTGCCGGACCCGCGGCCGGGCTGCCCGAACAAAGCCCCCGTAGATGTGTTCCGTGACCCTTGGATCCTTCTGGTGCTGCGTGAAGCATTGGTCACAACCTTCGCCGCCCGGCCCGCAGTGCCCCACGAACTCACCGGCAGCGGAGCCGTACGCAGCCGCGGCGGCTCCTGCCGCCGGCACCCCAACCCCGGCGAACCCGCCGGGGCCTGAAGCCGGCGGGCCACTTCGTCCAGGCCCGCGATGGTCTCGGCCAGGCCCCAGTCGCCCGTCACACGGATGAGGGTTGCGTTGATTCGCGCGGTCTCAGCCGCGGAGGCGGCCTCGATGGCCCTCCGCACGTCCGTCAGTTCCGGTGCCACGCCATTCCCCCATCATCAGCGGCGGCTATCAGGCGAAAGTCTAGAGCCCGAGCGGCCACACGGGCCTGATCTCGATTTTGCCGAACGGGGCCATGGGGTGCGTGGACGCCACTTCTATTGCCTCGTCGAGATCGGCACAAGCGATGACGTCATAGCCGGCGATCCATTCCTTGTCTCCGCAAACGGCCCATCGGAGACCACGACCTCGCCCCTCGCGCCGTGACGGGCGACGCCCCGCGCTTCCATCTCTGCCCCCCATTCGACGATATTGTCCTCGGCGGCCACATATGCCGGCGCTGCGGAATCGCTGCAGATGAACAACATGTACTCCACGATGACTCCTTCTTTGCGGTTGTTGCACCACTACGACGACCGGGATAACACCAAAAGGACAGCACGTGGGAAATTCTTTTTCGGGGCCCTGCTCAAAGCATCCAGCGCCCGGGCTCAGCAGTTGATCGAGGCGGCGCGGATGTTCCGGACAAAACAGCTTCCCCTCCGGGATGCCACCGGCAAAGGAGATCACCTCGCTACGAGCGATGATGTCCAGGACTACGCCGGGCCGCTGTTGAAGAAGTCGATCAGAACCGGGGCGACAGCATCGTGGGCGACCGCGTGGTCTTGGCCTTCCAGCTTTTCTTTTTTCATTCCAGGGACGGCTGCGGCAACGGCATTGATAGCATTCCCGGCCCAGGACGGGCTCGCACCACCGTAGATTCCGAGCGTGGGGGCCTGAATGTTCGACAGCCTTTCCGGGACGCGTCCGTCGCTTGTCAGGGTGAGGTCATACGGCAGGGTGTTGGCAACGCTGAGGAGCGCGGGCCACCACGGCATTGTTTTGCTTCCTTCGTCGAAGTCAGAGCCTGTGTGGCGGATGAACAGTTCGACGGCGCCTTCCCGGTCTCCCTCGTTCAGCGCTGCCTGGACGCGGTCCCTGAAGTTCTCCCAGGGTTCTTCGGGGGCATGCCCGGTCAGATACGGTGGTTCATAGGCCGCGAGTTTGGAGATGGCCGCTCCGGCAGCGGCCGCTTCAAGAGCCAGGATGGCTCCCGAGGAGTGGCCGTAGGCGTAGGCCGAACCGCCTGCCGCGGCGATCAGCGCTTTCAAATCCTCTACTTCACGGCCGGGGCTGTAGGGAAGCGTGTCGGAGCTCTCGCCCCTCCCGCGACGGTCGTACGCGTAGACGGTGAAGTGCGGGGCCAGCCAAGGCACCAGCATGTCGGCCGAACGCCGGCTGTTTAACGCACCGCCGATGACGATCAGGGCTGGCCCTTCACCTGTACGTTCGAAGGCGATTTCCGTGCCGTCGGCCGAGCTCTGGAATTCAATCATTTGCAGGTCCTGTTCTTCAATGCCGGATACCCGGCCGGTCCGGGGGGAATGCTGAAATTCATGCCGTCCGAGAAAGGAGAACTTACCCTAACATCCCCTCCCTGTACGCAGCTGACTTCAAACCCGGGGCGCCGCTCCCCCTGAGTTCCGCCGCCAAATCGAGTGGTGGCTATCGATTATAGTTATGCCGTTTCCAGGGACCCGCTCTGGACATAGGGTGAAGCGCACCACGGGATACCCCCGTGGGCCTTCGGCCGGAATCAGTCACTTGGATCTATATCGTGGCCGGGGAATCGCTGCGGCATCAGGGTTGATGAGAGCGGGAGGTACGACGATGATTCTTGCCGATACCGCCCCTCGGCGCGTCTCTGATCCCCATGCCATTTCTGCCGCGCGTCAAAGTACGCAAAGCAGCCTGGGCGCAGAACCAGCAATTCCATCCGCAGGCAAATAAGGGAGACTCTCATGTTGCTTTGGATAGCCATCATTATCGCTGTTCTCTGGCTTCTCGGATTGCTCGGCGGCATCGGCGGAGGCTTCATTCACCTACTTTTGGTTATCGCCGTGATCGTTCTGATCTTCCACTTCATCCGTGGCAGGTCCCGCGCGTAAATACGCAAACACGTTCCGCCAACGCCGGGGCGCGAGCTGCCGCCGAATTCTCCGACAGTGGGCAGGTGCTGCGCTACGGCGACCACTGATCGGGAACCCGATGGGGGCCTGGCCAAGGAAGAGCTGTACGGCCTGTACACCAGCTGGTGCCTGACATACCAGAGCCGGCCCGCGCGGAAGTCGCTGGTGCCGGTCAGGACGGGAGTAGGCTCGGCATTATGACCATTGACTCTTCATCCGACCGTGTCCGACGACCTGGTGGCTGGCTGCCCGAGCAGCAGGACGAACTCGAGGACTGGCTCGCCGGTCACCGGGAACGGGTCGAGGCACGGGGTGAAGATGTCCCTCTGCATCCCGTGCTCGTGGAGTTCCAGGAACTGATTGCCAGCGATCCAGTCGTCCGTCTCTACATGACGGAGATGATCGAGCAGGTTCCGAAGTCGAAGCCCTACCGCAAACGGCACCTCACGAGCGTTGACCAGATGCTCCGGCTGATCAACGAGGTCCTGACGATGGCCCCGGAATTCAGCGAAGGCGGCATGGTCACCACGCCGTTGACGGCGATCCTCGATTGGACCATGGGAACCGAAGCCGGGTTCGCGGCCCACCGCGATCCGCGAATTGTCGCCATGTTCCGCAAGATTCTGGACGCCTGGTGCGTGTTCTTGACCAGCGCGGACTCGCTGTATGTGTTGAACACCTCGCCGTCCGGGTGGATGTCGGAGAAGGCGCGGCAGGTCGTCGGGATGGACGACTACCAACACGATGCCCTCGCCGAGCACTGGGGCTTCACATCGTGGAACGATTTCTTCTCCCGCCGACTCACCTCGACTTCCAGACCCGTCGCCGCACCCGACGACGACAAGGTCATTGTCAGCGCCTGCGAGTCGACCCCCTACAAGATCAGCTCCGACGTTCAACGCCAGAGCCGGTTCTGGGTCAAGAACCAGCCCTACTCACTCGAGGACCTGCTCGCCCAAGACGAGTCGGTGGATCACTTTGTCGGCGGAACGGTGTACCAGGCGTTCCTGAGCGCGTTGAACTACCACCGCTGGCACGCCCCCGTCGCCGGAACGATCGTGCGGGCCTACCTCAAGGACGGCACGTACTTCTCCGAGGCGGACTCCGAGGGGGCAGACGCCGTCGAACCGACCCTCTCGCAGTCATATCTGGCCCATGTCGCTGCCCGGGCGATCATCCTGATCCAGGCCGACGACCCCGTCATCGGTCTCATGGCGGTGATCCCCGTGGGCATGATTGAGGTCTCGTCCTGCGTCATCAATCCGGAGATCGTCCCGGGACACCATGTGAATAAGGGCGACGAGCTCGGGTACTTCCAGTTCGGTGGGTCGACGGAGTGCCTCATCTTCCGGCCCGGTGTTATCGACCAGTTCGCCCTGGCCGCTATCCCCCAACCGCAGGACCCGAAAGCGCCCCTCGTGCGGGTTCGGTCGAAGCTCGCGACCGCCAAGTCCTGAAGACGACGGCGCAGGTTCCTGATCAGTCGTTCACACGGGCCGGATGACGTCACTGCGGCAACCCCTCAAAAGGCCCTGTACCGAGAGGCCTTCAGGCCGCGGTGCTGGCGCAGGCGGCCGCCGGCTCTCCTGCGTTGATCCCAACGTCGAACGCGGCACCTACGCACCAAGTGGCGACATAGTTCCCGACTTGCGAAATGTGCCCGTTCGCGGTCCTGGCGCAGCCCGGGTTAGCTGGCCAAGAACAAGCAGAAGGGGTGTCCGGCCGGGTCCAGATGCACCCGCACATCGACCTGTGGCTGGTAGCCGGCCAGCACCGCGCCCGCCGCCTTCGCGTGGGCGGTGGCCGCGTCCAGGTCCTGGACGGCGATGTCCAGGTGCATCATCGGTTGCTGGGCCCCGGGCGGTGCAGGCCAGACCGGACGAACGTAGGCGCTGTTGCTCTGGAAGGACAGACCCGCTCCCCCGCCCGGAGAGACTAACGTCACCCACTCCTGCCCGTCCTGATCAACGGCCCAACCCAGCAGCCGCCGGTAGAAGGCCGCGAGCTCCCGTGCATCGGGGGCATCCAGGACGATTCCGGACAACTTTAACTGCGGCATTTCGGTCATGGAGTCCCCCGCTGGGTTGCCTTCAACGATTCGTGCCAGTATGCCACCGGCCCGGCACGCGGGAAACCTGCTGGTCTCGAACTCATCTGCCCGGACATTGGCCGAGGACCGCGGCTCGGCCGGTGCGAGACTCGACGGGTCTGCGCTCCTGCGCGTACCGTCATCCCAAGGCCGCACAGTTAGGGGGAAACAGCGATGGTCAGACCCGAAAGACCGCCGCGGGGCAAGAAAGCCAGCGCCCCGTCGTGGTGGACGCCATGGCCGGTCGTTGCCTTGGTCGTGGTCACGGTCGCCAACTATGTGTGGCAGGTCCCTATTACCTGCACTTCTACGGCCGCTTCGGCACCAGCCCCGGTGGCCTGACGGTCCCGCTGCTGTTGACCTTAGTCTGGTTTCTCGTGGCCACCGTTCTTCTCGTGACCCGACGCCGTGGCGGGGTTCCGGTCATGGCGTCGTTCCTGGTCGTCGAGGCGCTCTTCTACCTCGTGCACAACGTCTCCGGCGCCGCGGGACGTGACCTTCCCGCCGGCGACATCGTGCTCCTCGTCGCCTCTCTCCTGGGCGACCTCAATGCCCTGGCCGCGGTCCTCGTCCTAGGGTGGCTGTTCGTCACCCGCCGACGGACCCGGCCAGGCGATCGCCGCACCATCAACAGCCGCTGACGGCGGCCCGCGGCCAAACCGGCCCAGCCCCGGGGTTGTCCTCTTCTCCTCCGGGAGGCCGGATGTTTCCATGCTGCCCGAGGAGCGCTTCAACGCGCTGGTCGAGGAATTCGCCGCCAGCCCGGGCGTCAGCATCCCGGGTGAACCCGGACGGCGCGGGTTCGGTTCGTCCGCGCTGAAGGTCAACGGCTCGATTTTCGCCATGATTTCAGGCGGCAAGCTGGTATTGAAACTGCCACATGCCCGGGTCGCCGCACTGATCGGGACCGGCGCCGGCACACCATTTGATGCCGGAAAGGGCCGCCCGATGAAGGAATGGCTCACCGTCACCGCCGACGACAAGGAGTCCTGGCTGGCGCTGGCCCGTGAGGCCTTGGACTTCGTGGGATCCGCTCACCGCTGACCTGCTGCCGCCAACGACATCGGCGCCCGGAAACGCCTCGGCAAGCTTCCGCCGGGCCCTCCCAGCCGAATCCTTGGATGACCGCTCCCGCAGCGGAACTCCTGGAGGAGCTAGTGTCGGCACCATGGAATTCGTGGTCTTTTACGCAACCAAAGATCCGTCGCGCCTGCGCGAGGTCTACCCGCGCCATCACGCCTACGTAGAACAATTCGCCAAGGACGGCGGCCTGCTGGCCATCGGGACCTTCGACGATCCCGTGGCCAACGGCTCCATGGCAGTTTTCGAAAGCAGGCACAGGGCGGAGGAGTTCCTTGCGCAGGACCCCTTCGTCACCGAGTCCGTGGTCAGCCGAGCGACATCCGCGAATGGAACGTGCAGGCTTTCCGGTGAGCGCCCCCTAGGCCGGGACTAGCCACGCCCACCGGATTGCCGCATTCACCGCCGCCCTAGGGGCATGGCAAGCGCCGGCCCGGGCGGCGTGTGTGCTCTCCCTTCGAGGCCACGGCCAAGAAACTGTTGGATAGATCACTTTGGTGCCGCGGGGTCCGCTACCCTCATCGGAGGACTAAGGGGAAATCATGGTGGAAATCGCACTGAACTGCGCAAACGCAACGTTGAAGGTGGATGCGGAGGGCACCTTCCATCTGCGGTGGGTGCCGGGCTCTGCGGTGTCGGCCGCCGACGCTGACGCCGTCGTCGCAGCCGTCCAGGGCGTGACCGGAGCCAGGCTGCAGCCGATGCTCGTCGAGGTCGTGGACGTGTGCATGAGTCCCGGCGCAAGAATGACGCTGTTGGGGATGCGCTTTGTGTCCGCTGTGGCACTGGGCGGGGCCACCGTGGTCGACCGGGTGATGGCTGCTGCCCTGCTGCGGAAGCAGGACTGTCCGCACGGATACTTCACGTCCATGGGAGACGCCAGGGAATGGCTGAGCCGGCTGCCGGTTCCGCAGGGGTTGGAAGAATCCGCCGTCTAACGGGGGGCGGCGAATCGGGGAGCCTTTTCCGGCGCGGGTCCTTTAAGGGCGGAAGGGTCGGCTCACCCCTGACGGACACAGAAGAGTCCCCAACCGTCCAGGGATGATCCCGGATAGCTGGGGGCTTTCGTTGGTTCCTCAGGGAAGGTGCGGGTGGAACTGGCCCACCCCCAATAAATAGTTACCTCGGGCCACTTCCTAATCGCAACGCTCTCGAGCACCTGCCAGCCCGCAGGCCACACGGACGGCGCCAGCAGGGGCCGGTGGTAATGCCCGGCGGCCTCGATGCCGACTTTCACCGGGGCATCCGCCCCGGCCAGCCTGCTGCTGATCAGGGCGAGAACCCCGTCCACGCCCCGGCCCGTCATCTCGAAGTCCACCGGACCCAACAGCCGGTGCCGGCCGGCGTCGGTGACCGACAAAGCGACCGTCTTCTTGCCGACATCGACAGCAACAACCACGGGCGAATCAGTGACCACCGCGGCCTGAACAGCAGACATCACAAACACCTCCAAACGTATCGGGAGGGCCCAGGACGAGCCCCACGCCCCCAAGGGAATCTGATACATCCCGTCCTGACATCTCCGGAGGTGTTTGGGAAGGACTAACTCAAGTCATATCAGCGATTCCTGCCGAAGATGCGTGCGATGGCATCGTCGATGCGCTGATCCTCGGCGACGTTGGTGCCCCGCTCGTAGAGGCTAGGGAGACCTGCCCCTGCGAGGGGGCTTCGGGCGGCCGACGCGAGGGGGCCTGCTGATCCTTGGAGTTTACGGTCGGTGGAGACCCCCGGCCGTACTGCTGGGGGTGGCTTCCTTATCTTGCCGATCAAGGCTCTTCTTATCGCGTTCATACCCGTTCCGGCCTGGACAGTCCTCACCGTTGTTTGCGTTACCGCAGCATTCTTCATAGCTTGGCAAGTCAATCAAAATCAGGCCAAAGGCAGTTAAGGTGCGGAATCTCCTATCTGGCCCTTCAAGAAGGTCCCTGCGAAAGTCCGTCTCTCCGTGACGCCGCTCCCGTAGGATCGGCACGGCAAGGTCCACCTACGAAAGGAAAACATGATCTACCCAGGCCGCAGCAGTGACCAGTACGCGGTTCCGGCCAGGGATTTGAACGAATCCTTCATTGGGGCCCACTTCGGCCTCACCAAGGGTGGCGAGGTAATCTACGGAAAGATCGGTGCGATCCGGATCTTCGAGACGCACGTTCTGTTGACACTGGCCGGCGTCACCGCCGATGACCTTCACCTGGATGCGAACCAGGAAGTCATCTTCTCCCACGGACAGCACCAGAACCAGTTAACGCGACGCGCGCCCATGACTGAATCCGTCGATGCTGAGGTCGCGCGCAAACTCAGCACAATTCCAGTTCGTGTGTCTCGCCAAATGACCGCCATCGAGTATCAGTTTCGCGTGAGCGAGATCCTCAGACTTTCTGACATCGAGGCAGTGGCCGACGAAACGGGCGGCATGTACTACGGGGGCGAGGGCGTTGAGCTGGAAGATCAGCCTTTCCTCGCGGCCATTCGCGTACTCATTGGGAGGCGATTCGGCATCCCGGATGCACTCATATAAACGAGCCAGGCCGGAGGCCCGCATAGGGGTCCTTCGGGGTGGCGGAGTCACGGTGACATCATCAGGTCAGTCCTCGCCGACGCGCTCGGCATGCACCTTGACCTGTTCCAGCGTATTAACGTGGGCCCCGCCTCCGTATCGATCGTGCGCTACGGCGCTAGTCGG
>NZ_FNJS01000019.1:0-92891 GCF_900104405.1 Arthrobacter sp. ok909
CGGGCAAAGCCCACCAGGGCGAAACTCGGCGGCAGCAGCCCGCGGTTGGCGAGGTCATACACGGCCGGCATGAGCTTCTTCCGGGCGAGGTCCCCGGTCACCCCGAAGAGCACCAGCGACGACGGCCCGGCAATACGGTTCAGACGGCGGTCACGCGGGTCGCGGAGCGGATTACGCCCGCGGCCGGCCGTGGTCCTGCCGCCGTTGTAGGTTTCTGGCATGGTTGCGTGGGTGCCTTAGCTTTCGGTGGAAGGTGCTGCCTGGCCGGCAAGGGACGTGACGAGCTCCTGGAGCTGCTTCACACCCGCGGCCCGGTCGGTCAGGTGCAGCCGGAGGACCGGACGGCCGTGCTCGGACAGGACCTGGGCATCCCCGGCGGCCTGCGCCGAGATCAGCTCACCGAACGTGAACGGGCGCTCCGGGATGGCCAGGTCCATGGCGGACGCGGCCGTGACCTGCAGGAAGACGCCGATCGCGGGTCCGCCCTTGTGGAACTGGCCCGTCGAGTGCAGGAAGCGCGGACCCCAGCCGAACGTCACCGGGCGCCGGCTCAGGGCCGCCAGCTCGTCCCGGACACCCTCGAACCCGGCGTAGGCGAGCCGGTCGAAATAGGCCTGAACACTGAGGTAGCTGTCCTCTGCGAGCTGGGCCAGCAGCGCGGAGACGGCGGCAGACGCCGTCGAGGCATCTCCCAGCCATTCGCCGCCGCGGACCTCGATGGCGCCGTCGGTGAAGTTCGCCGGCGTCGGCTCCGGCTGCGCGTCCAGCAGGCCGCGTGCGGCCACCTTGGCGGCCTCGACGTCGGGCTGGTCAAACGGGTTGATGCCCAGCAGCCGGCCGGCCACGGCGGTGGCGAATTCCCACACCATCATCTGCGTCGCCAGGCCCCCGGCAATGGCAACCTCGTTCTCGCCGAGCTGCACGTCGTCGGCATCCGCCGAAACGAGCCGGATCACGAGGACATCCGCTGCGCCCAGGGTGGCTTCGGGGGAGGCGGGGCCGGCCACGACCGGCAGCACGCCGGTGCCCAGCTTGCCCGTGGATTCGGCGATGAGCTGTTCGGCCCAGTCGGCGAACCCGACGATCCCGGAGCCGTCCTCTGCGATGACGATCTTGTTGCGCAGCGGGCTGGTCCCGCCCAGGGCCGTGCCGAGGGCGAGGCCGATGTTGTCTTCCGAGTCGTCGTTGAGGATCTCGGCGGCCTCTTCGGCCTCATCCAGGAACGCCTGGATGTCCACGCCGGCCAGCCCGCAGGGGACCAGCCCGAACGCGGTCAGCGCCGAGAAACGGCCGCCGACGTTGGGGTCAGCGTTGAACACGGCGCGGTAGCCGGCTTCACGGGAAGCCTTGTCCAGCGGAGAACCCGGGTCGGTGACGATGATGATGCGGCTCTTCGCGTCGATGCCGGCGTCGGTGAATGCCTGCTCGAAGATCCGGCGCTGCGAATCGGTCTCCACCGTGGAGCCGGACTTGGACGAAACAACGATGGCGGTTTCGGCCAGCCGGTCCACGAGGGCGGCACTGACCTGTTCGGGGTCGGTGCTGTCCAGCACGGTCAGCTCGACGCCAGCGGTGCCCGCAATGACTTCAGGCGCCAGCGAGGAACCACCCATGCCACACAGGACAATGCGCGTCACGCCGTCGGCCTTCAGTGCGTCACGGAGTGCCAGGATCTCGCTGACCAGGGGCTGGGAGACGGTGGCCGCCTCGACCCAGCCCAGCCGGACGGCCGACTCGGCTTCGGCGTCGGGACCCCACAGGGTATGGTCCTTCGCGAAGATCCGGGTGGCAATGCGGTCCTCCAGCAGTGCGGGGAGGTGCTGTTCGTGGGCCTGGCGGGCTGCGCCGGTGGCGTCGTAGCTGAGTGTGCTCATGGTGGGTTAGGAAGCCTTCCGTGCAGAGGCCAGGGCGCCTTCGACGTCGCCGAGGAGTTCCTTCCAGCTGGCCACGAACTTGTCCAGGCCTTCGGACTCAAGCAGTGCCACGACGTCGTTGTAGGAGATCCCCAGGTTGTCGAGGGAGTTCAGCGTCGCGTTGGCGTCGTCGTAGCCGCGGGTGACGGTGTCGCCCGTCACCACGCCGTGGTCGAACGTGGCGTCAAGCGTCTTCTCCGGCATGGTGTTGACCACGCCCGGTGCGACGAGTTCGGTGACGTACAGGGTGTCCGGGTAGGCCGGGTCCTTCACACCGGTGGAGGCCCACAGCGGACGCTGCGGCAGGGCACCGGCCTCGGCGAGGAGGGCCCAGCGTTCGGTGGAGAAGAGCTCCTCGTAGACCTGGTACGCCAGGCGGGCGTTGGCCAGGCCGGCCTTGCCCTTGAGCGCCTTGGCCTCATCGGTGCCGATGGCATCGAGGCGCTTGTCGATTTCCGCGTCGACGCGGGAGACGAAGAAGGACGCGACGGAGTGGATCGTGGAGAGGTCGTGGCCGTTGCCCTTGGCCTGCTCCAGGCCGGACTGGAAGGCGTTGATGACGGCGCGGTAGCGCTCCAGGGAGAAGATCAGGGTCACGTTGACGCTAATGCCCTCGGCCAGAGTCGCCGTGATGGCTTCGAGGCCCTCGAGGGTTGCCGGGATCTTGATCAGGACGTTGTCCTTGTTGACCTTCTTGTACAGGTGCTTCGCTTCGGCGATGGTGCCGGCGGTGTCCCAGGCAAGGCGGGGGTCCACCTCGATGGACACGCGGCCGTCGACGCCCTTGGTCGCGGCAGCGACGGGAGCGAAGAGGTCGCAGGCGTCGGCGACGTCGGTGGTGGTGATTTCGAAGACGGTCTCTTCAACGGTGGAGCCGGCCGCGGCCTGGGCAGCGATGACGGCGTCGTAGTCCGTGCCGGAGGTGATGGCGGCATGGAAGATGGACGGGTTGGTGGTGACGCCAACGACGTTCTTCTCTTCGATGAGCTTGCGCAGGGTGCCGGTCTGCAGGCGGCCGCGGGAGAGGTCGTCGAGCCAGATCGAGACGCCGGCGTCGGAAAGCTGCTGGGTGGGGGTAGTCATGTCATAACTCCTGGAAATGATGGGTTCCGGGGGCACAGCGTCCCCCGGAACCATGGGGGTGGGTCAGTTTGTGACGCTGGCGAGCGAGTCCTTCGCGGCAGCGGTGACGGCCTCGGCGGTGATGCCGAATTCCTGGAAGAGGCGCTTGTAGTCCGCGGAGGCGCCGAAGTGCTCAAGGCTGATGGAGCGGCCGGCGTCGCCGACGAATTCCTTCCAGCCCAGGGCCAGGCCGGCCTCGACGGAGACGCGGGCCTTCACGGCGGCCGGCAGGACGGCTTCGCGGTAGGCGGCGTCCTGCTTGTTGAACCATTCCACGCAGGGCATGGACACGACCCGGGCGGCGATGCCCTCGGCCTGCAGGGCCTCACGGGCGGCCACGGCGAGCTGGACTTCGGAGCCGGTGCCGATCAGGATGACCTCGGCCGGGACCGTGGCGCCGTCCTTGGAGGCTTCGGCGAGGACGTATCCGCCCCTGGCCACGCCGGCGGTGGAGCCGAAGGTGTCGCCGCTGGCGTCGCCTTCGCCGCGGGCGTATGTGGGGATGTTCTGCCGGGTCAGGACGATGCCGGCCGGGTTCTCGTGGTTCTCCAGCATGACCTTCCACGCCGCGGCGACCTCGTTCGCGTCGCCGGGGCGGACGACGTCCAGTCCCGGGATCGCCCGGAGGGAGGCCAGCTGTTCCACGGGCTGGTGGGTGGGGCCGTCCTCGCCCAGGCCGATGGAGTCGTGCGTCCAGACGTACAGGGACGGCACGCCCATGAGGGCGCCGAGGCGGATCGCGGGGCGCTGGTAGTCGGAGAAGATCAGGAACGTGCCGGAGAACGCGCGGGTCCGGCCGTGCAGGCTGATGCCGTTCACGATCGACGCGGCGGCGTGCTCGCGGATGCCGAAGTGGAGCACCCGGCCGTAGGGGTTGCCCTTCCAGGCCCCGGTGGAGCGTGAAGCCGGGATGAACGAGGGCGAGCCTTCGATCGTGGTGTTGTTCGATTCGGCGAGGTCGGCGGAGCCGCCCCAGAGTTCGGGCATGACCGGGCCGATCGCGTTCAGGACCTTGCCGGACGCGGCGCGGGTGGAAACGTCCTTGCCGGCTTCGAAGACCGGCAGGGCGGCGTCGAGCTCGACGGGGAGTTTTTTGGCTTCGATGCGCTCGAGCAGGGCAGCGTTCTCCGGGTTGGCGGACTGCCAGGCCTCGAAGCTGCTCTGCCAGGCGGTGCGGGCCTCGGCGCCGCGGGTCTGCGCCTGACGGGTGTGGGCCAGGACGTCCTCGTCGACCTGGAACGCGCGTTCCGGATCGAAGCCCAGGACCTTCTTCAGGGCCGCGACTTCCTCGCCGCCCAGGGCCGAGCCGTGGATCTTGCCGGTGTTCTGCTTCTTCGGTGCCGGGTAGCCGATGATGGTGCGCAGCGAAATGATCGAGGGCTTGCCGGTCTCGGCCTTCGCGGCCAGCAGGGCGGCGTGGAGTTCGGCGACGTCTTCGACGTATTCGCCCGTGCGGGTCCAGTCGACCCGCTGGGTGTGCCAGCCGTAGGCCTCGTAGCGGGCCAGCACGTCTTCGGTGAAGGCGATGTCGGTGTCGTCCTCGATCGAGATGTGGTTCTCGTCGTAGATCACCACGAGGTTGCCCAGTTCCTGGTGCCCGGCGAGCGAGGACGCCTCGGACGTGACGCCTTCCTGGAGGTCGCCGTCGGAGGCGATGACCCACACAGTGTGGTCGAACGGGGACTCGCCGGCGGGGGCATCGGCGTCGAACAGGCCGCGCATCCGGCGCTGGGAGTAAGCGAAGCCGACCGCCGAGGCCAGGCCCTGGCCCAGCGGGCCGGTGGTGATCTCCACACCGGCGGTGTGCTTGTATTCCGGGTGGCCCGGGGTCAGGGAGCCCCAGGTGCGCAGGGCTTCCAGGTCCTTCAGTTCCAGGCCGTAGCCGGAGAGGAACAGCTGGATGTACAGGGTCAGGGAAGTGTGGCCCGGGGACAGGACGAACCGGTCACGGCCCAGCCAGTCCGGGTTCTTCGGGTCGTGGCGCATCAGCTTCTGGAAGAGAAGGTACGCGGCCGGGGCCAGGCTCATCGCGGTACCGGGGTGGCCGTTGCCCACCTTCTCCACCGCGTCCGCGGCCAGCACCCGGACAGTGTCCACGGCGCGCTGGTCCAAGGTAGTCCATGACAGTTCTTGCTCTTCCAAATGTGGCACGAAAACCGGGCCCCTCTCTGTGCTGACGGCCGGCGGTACGCTTGGTCCCACCCCGGGCACAGTTCGGTGCCCGCTGCAGTACGTACCAGCCGTTCACCATCGAAACGTTGATCTATCATTCAGACGCAGATGCGGAGCCGCCGGTTTCGGCAATTGCCGGGCAATTACTCGACAATTGCGTTGGTGCGTGCCCGTGTGCGCTGATCTAAGAACAGCCTAGTCCCATTCCACTTGGTGGTCAGCGTATATCTCACCAATTGGACCTGATTTCGCTTATATGAATCACCGCGCGCTCTTGCGCCCGTGAGCCGGCGTTAACACGCCCGAATCATTGGGACCCGGCGGCGGGCCGGGTGCGCGCAGCGTCACGGTATGATGGGTGGTGGCCTTCGACTGGGGCAAGGACACGGGCGTGCGCTACGCGCGGCGCCCGTTCTGCAGCAAAAGCGTTGCGACATCCACCCGGGGCTGCCCAGCCAGACAGAACTGCCCAGACAGAACAGAGTGACTGCCACCGTGAGCACAACAAATACGCCGCTGAACGCCTCGCCGGCCTCGGCAAGAATGGGCTTCGGCCGCAAAGCCAAGGCCTACCTGGCGCTCACGAAACCCCGCGTCATCGAGCTCCTGCTCGTCAGCACCCTGCCCACCATGATCTATGCCGAACGCGGATTCCCCTCGATCGGCCTGATTCTGGCGACGCTCGTCGGCGGCGCCTTCGCGGCAGGCTCCGCCGGTGCCTTCAACTGCTACATCGACCGCGACATCGACAAGCTCATGCACCGCACCGAGAACCGGCCCCTGGTCACCGGCGAGGTCACCCCCCGCGAAGCACTGATCTTCTCCTGGCTGCTGGGCGCCGCGGCGATCGCCATCCTCTGGTTCGGGGCCAACCCGCTCGCCGCATGGCTGGGCCTCGGCGCCATCGTCTTCTACGTGGTCATCTACACCATGATCCTCAAGCGACGCACCGCCCAGAACATCGTCTGGGGCGGCGCCGCGGGGTGCTTCCCGGTCCTGATCGCCTGGGCCGCCGTCACCAACACCGTCGAATGGCCCGCCGTCGTGCTCTTCATGGTGATCTTCCTCTGGACCCCGCCGCACTACTGGCCGCTGTCGATGCGCTACGGCGAGGACTACCGCAACGCCAACGTGCCCATGCTGGGCGCCATCGCCGGCGCCAAGGTGGTCTCGGTGCAGGTGGTGCTTTACGCGTGGGCCATGGTGGCGTGCTCGCTCCTGCTGATCCCGGCCGGCGGCGCGGGCTGGGTGTACACGGTGACCGCCGTCGCGGCCGGCGCGTGGTTCCTGTACGAGTCACACGCCCTGTACAACCGCGCCCAGTCTGGCGACGTCTCCAACAAGGGAGCCATGAAGGTCTTCCACGGCTCCATCAGCTACCTGACGCTGCTCTTCATCGCCCTGGCGGTGGACCCGTTCATCGGTTCGGCGGTCATGGGCGGCTGAGCCCTCCCTGTTCTTAAAACAGCAGACGCTCCCTCACCCGTGGTGAGGGAGCGTCTGCTGTTTTGTGGCAGTGCTATGAGGCGTCGCTGCGTACTTCCTGGCGCGGCCCGGGCCGGGCAACGACGCCGGCAGCCAGCCGCTGGTCCGGGTACCGCTGGTCGAAGCGATGGCGCGCGATCCGTCCGAGCCTCTCGACCGTGTGCCAGCTGATGACCGCGATGACCAGGGTCACCACGATGGCCGACACCGCCACGAGCGGCGGCAGATCCGCCGTCGACCCGCCGTTGAGCCAGAGAATGACGAGGTAGTTCCAGAGGTAGGCGGCGTAGGACACGGTGCCCAGCAGCTGCAACGGGCGCGTCCACGTCGGCATCGCACGGGTGCGGGAGGCGGCGAGGGCCACCAGGACGGCCGCGGAAGCCATGGCCAGCGGGCCGCCGATGAAGAAGAAGGCCGGTGTTTCGTTGGCTTTCGGGAAGAACGCTAGCGCGGCCAGGAGTGCCGAGGAGCCGAGCAGGGCGGCCAGCCTGAGCCGGCGGCCCGTGAACCAGCCGAAGACGCGGACCCGATAGAGGCGCAGGGCCGACCCCAAGATCAGGCCCAGGCCCCACGTCGTGGGCAACGCGTAGACCAGCGAATGAAGTTGCGGAGCCAGGATCTCCATCGCCAGCACGCTTGCCGTCATCAAAGACAGGGCGACGGCGGCCGACCAGACAATCAGCCGGCCCTGCCGATTGCGCCGCAGGGCGAGCACCAGCAGCGCGGGCCAGATCAGATAGAACTGTTCCTCCACCGCCAGCGTCCACAGCGGTCCGATGGCCATGCTGACGTCGAAGGGCAGCGGCAGGTCTTTGAGGTAGCCGAGGCCGGCGAGGACGGTGTACCCGACGATGCCCTTGGACCGGTCCCCGAGGACGTCGGTGGCCAGCTCGACGACGGCGTACACGCCCAGGAGGGAGATCAGGGCCGGCACGAGCCGGAAGGCCCTGTGCGCATAGAAACGGCCGTAGCGAATCCTTCGATGCCGTTCCACGTCCCTGAGCAGCACGTTCGTGATCAGGTATCCGCTCAGCACGAAGAACGCAATGACACCGATGATCCCGGCGCCTTGAAATATTCCAGGCCAGGAATGTCCCAGCAGGACGGCGCCAACGGCCGCGCCGCGAAGGACGTCCAGGCCGTCAAGCCGCGGACGCACTGTGATTGGCTTGCTTGCGGTTTGTTGGGTTGTAGCGTGTTGGTCTGTAGATTGCAGGGCGGCCGTGGCGGCCCTTTCGCCGACTAGTAACGCCATATAACCTCCGGAGCCTCTATCCGGCCGGTTTCTATTTCAGCTGAATCAAGGCAAAACCGTGCCGTTCCTCTTCTGATGAATGTGATTCCGGCGCCACCGCGCCGTAACCTATTATTCCGGACGCGGCTGGACGAAACCTGACCACGGTCCGTCTGGTGGTCCGTTCGCCCACACGAGCCCGGGATTCAGAGGTTGTGGGCGATGAGTTCGAGCCCGATCACCAGAAGGCTCAAGACGACTTCGGCGAACATGATGGCCGCCTTGTGATGGAGCGGGATATCGAGGCGCCGGATCGCGAGGTATCCGACGACCATGAGTGAGGCAACAAGAACAACAACCGCCCAGCCGAGAGCCACGGCCGTCGACCAGAGCCCGAGGCCGGCCGCTGCGAGCAGGAGCAGCGGAGTCACCAGAACGCCGAGGCCGCCGGCGCTGACCGCCATCATATGATGCAGTTCTTCACCGGTAGGGAGCTTCGAATGAACCGTCAGGTGGCTCAGGAGATCGGCGACGAAAATCCCCAGCAGGGAACCGATCACCACGATGCTGAGGGTGGCGGCCGCGGCCGCGGGCGACGTCTCGTCCGCGTGACTCCGAAGCGCCAGCACCACGGCGAGGCTCGTAAAGATGATGTAGACCCGCTCTTTAAGGCTCGCCGCGCGTTGGCGGGCCGCGGGTGACAGGGTCACGGGCGGTTCGATCGGATTCATGTGAGAAGGCCTTCCGGTAAGCGTCACAGGAGTGAACGACCACATGCCCACGACCGCAACGATCCAAATCCATGCCATCTCATAGTGCTCCAGGGGAACCCGCCGAGGCCAGACCGGAGCCCACAAAGACAAGCAACGCGGGGTCACGTACGTCCCATCCGCCAGAGGCGGATCGGGCGGTACGCGACCCCGCGTTGTTTGTTGGGGAAGGTGTTGGTGCGCCTATTTCACCGGGCTGTAGCGGGCAAGGTCCGCGGCGTTGGTGGCCGCGCTCATCAGCAGGGCCGCCGCCAGCATGTGTGCGCCCACGAGCAGCGCCGGGATGCCGTTGTAGTACTGCGTGAAGCCGATGACGGCCTGCAGCACCGTGACGCCGAGGAGCATGAACACCGCGGAACGGAACGGCCCCGGGATCCGCCCGCGGAGCACGAGGAACACTCCGAACAGCGCTCCGGCGGTCACCAAATACGCGGGCATGGCATGGATGTGCGCGAACAAGTCCCAGTCGAGGTCATTCCGCGGGGCGTTGGCGTCACCGGCATGCGGGCCGGCCCCGGTTACCACCACACCCAGGCAAACGGCCACGGCGGAGAAGAACGCGACGGCGGTCATCACCGGGCGCGCGGCGCCCGGCAGGGCCGGAAGCTGCACGGTCCGGGCCTTGCCGGTGCGGCCGTAGGCGCGGTTCACCAGAAGGGTTGCCAGGACCACGAGAGCCATGGACACGAGGAAGTGCAGGCCCACGACCCAGGGGTTCAACTGGGTCAGGACGGTGATGCCGCCGATGACGGCCTGGGCCGGGATGCTGGCGAGCAGGCCCAGGGCCAGCAGGAAGAGGTCGCGGCGTTCCTTGCGGAGGTTCCACAGGTACACGAGCATCATCACCGCGACGGCGGCCAGCGCGAACGTCAGGAGCCGGTTGCCGAATTCGATGATGCCGTGGAACCCCATTTCCGGCGTGGTCGCCAGGGATCCTTCCGTGCAGCGCGGCCACGTTGGGCAGCCAAGGCCCGAGGCGGTCAGCCGGACGGCGCCGCCTGTCACCACCAGGACGATCTGGCCGATGAGGGACAACACGGCCAGCCGCCTGATCCTGTTGTCGACCGTGACGGGCAGCCGGGAGGTGAACCCGGAAACGATCCGGGGTGTGCGTGACGCCGTGCTCACAGTTTTCTCAATTCCACTTGAACCAACGGATTGCCGCGCCGCCGGCGATCGCCGTCCAGAGCAGCAGGACAAAGACGGCAGCAACGTTGACGCTGCCGTACAGGAAAGCATCCCTCAACGCCTGGCCCAGCGAGCCGGAGGGGAGGAAGTGCACCACAGCCTGCGAGAGCGCCGGGAGTCGTTCGGACGGGATCACGATCCCGCCCAAGGCCCCGAGCAGAATCCAGAGCAGATTGGTGATGGCCAGGGTCGCCTCCGGCCGGACCGTCCCGGCGACCAGCAGCCCCAGCGCGGTAAAACATGCGGCCCCGAGGACCAGGATGAGCATGCCGGGCACCCAGCCCGCGGGGTTGGGCTGCCAGCCCAACACCAGGGCCACGGCCGAGACGATGAGCACCTGCAGGAACAAGACGGCCAGGACGGCCAGGATCTTCCCCGCAATCAGTCCGGTGCGGCCCAGGGGAGTGGTGGAAAGAAAGCGCAGCACGCCGTAGCGGCGGTCAAAGCCGGTGGCGATGCCCTGGCCCGTGAAGGCTGTGGACATGGCGCACAGGGCCAGGATGCCGGGGACGGCAACATTGATGCGGCTCGCACCGAGCCCGTCCAGCAACGGCGTCACGGTCAGGCCGACCATCGCCAGTAGCGGCAGGACGATCGCGAGGATCAGCTGCTCGCCGTTCCGGAGCATGGTGATGGTTTCGTACCGTCCCTGCAGCATGATCCTGCGCAACAGCGGAGCGGGTGCGCTGCCGTATGCTGTGGGCGGCGCACTGCCCTGGGGGGCACTGCCGAGAGGCGCGCCGCCGGAAACGCGGGTCATCGGATCTCCCTTCCGGAGATGTCCAGGAAGACGTCCTCGAGGCTGCGTGCCTCAAGGCTCAGGGAGCTGGGCATGATCCCGCGCGCTGCCCACCACGCGGTGAGCGCCGCGAGGTCCGCCGGGGTCAGTGCGCCGGTCACGGCGTAGCTGCCGGCCCGGGCCTCGGTGACCTCAACGCCGTCGGGCAGTACGCCGGTGAAGTCCAGGCCCGGTTCGGTCTCAAACAGCAGGGTGCGGATGTGCTGCCCGTCATCGCCGGCGGGCAGCTGATGCTGCAGCAGCTGGGCTACGGTGCCTTCGGCGACGTTCCGTCCGGCGTCGATGATGTAGACGTAGTCGGCCAGACGCTGGGCGTCGTCCATCAGGTGGGTCGTGAGGATGATTCCCATCCCGCTGTTGCGCAGCTCGGCGATGAGATCGAAGACCATCTGGCGGGACTGCGGATCCAGGCCGGCGCTCGGCTCGTCGAGGAAGAGGACCTCCGGGTTGCCGACCAGCGCCGCCGCAAGGGCGAGGCGCTGCTTCTGGCCTCCGGACAGGCGCCGCACCGAGGTGCGGCTGAACGAGTCGATCCCCAGGCGGGCAATGAGCTCATCCACCGGCCACGGGTCCTGGTACATGCCGGCAATGTGCCGAAGCAGCGGGATGGGACGGGCCGACGGCGGGAGACCGCCGTCCTGGAGCATGACACCGACTCGCGCACGGAGGCCGGCGCCGGCAGTGTCCGGATCCTGGCCGAGCAGGCTGATGGTGCCGGAGGTCCGCTTCTGCAGCCCCTGGGCGCATTCGATGGTGGTGGTCTTGCCGGCGCCGTTGGCGCCGAGCAGGGCTGTTACCTGGCCGCGTTCGGCAACGAGGGAAAGGCCGCTGACCACGCGCAGCATCTTGCCGTCGAGGGTGGGCAGTGGACCAACATCCTTGACGAGCCCGCTGATGGTCAGAACGGGGGATTCGGGAGATCGCACCACAGCATTCTACGCGATGTAGTACGGCGTTTCCCCGGAAGGGGCACCGACTGCAGGCAAGCCATGCCTTACTGGATCGCCGGAGTAAATTACGACATGATTGTGTTGTGTATTCCATGAGTCCCCTTGCGTCTGGAGCCGCTGTGTCCGGAGCCGCTGCGCCCGCTGCCCGGTCCGGCCGCGCCGCTGCGCGCCTCGGGTCCGCCCGGGCGCACGTGGCCGTCGTCCCGGATGAGGTTCCCGACGTCGTTCCCGCGGGCGTCGGCAGCCAGACCCACGACGCTGAAGAGCGCACGCGTGACCGCGTCCTCAACGCCGTGCTGGAGCATGGACCCATCAGCGCCGCCGAACTCGGCGACCTCCTGGGCTTCACCCCTGCCGCCGTCCGCCGCCACCTCGACCACCTCTCGCGCAGCGGCGTGATTGAGGTCAAGCGTGCTGCCCGTGCCGGTGCCGGCGCGGGACGTCCCGCCCGCCGCTATGTCCTGAGCTCCCAGGGCCAGTCGACGCTTGGCAACGACTACCTCGACATCGCCACCGTGGCGTTGCGCCGCCTGGGCGAGGCCGCCGGCCCCGAAGCGGTGCGGCAGTTCGCCGTCGAACGGTTCGCCGACATGGAACGCCGCTACGCGCCCGGGATCGAGCAGGCCGGCCCGGACATCACGGCCCGGGCCCGGGCCCTCTCCGAGGCGCTGAGCCGCGACGGTTTCGTCGCCTCGGCGCAGTCGATTGAAGCCAAGGCGCCGCTTCCGGCCGCCCTGTCCAGCGTCCAGCTCTGCCAGGGGCACTGCCCCATCCAGCACCTGGCGGCCCAGTTCCCCGTGTTCTGCGATGTGGAGACCGAAGTGTTCTCCCGGCTGGTCGGCGTCGATGTGCGCCGGCTGTCGACTCTAGCGCGCGGCGGGCACGTCTGTACCACCCACATACCTACGGGCCGTCCGGCCGCCGTCGGGGCTTCCAGTCCCGCAGCCCCGGGTACCCCGGACGAAGTATCCAACCATCTGCAAGAAAGGCCGTGATGACGGACCAACTATCAGAGAAGAAGGTTGCTGACTCTACTGTGATTTCGGAGATTCTGGAAAAGAATCCCGAGCTCCACGGAATCGGCACCTACGAGTACGGCTGGGCCGACAAGAATGACGTCGGAGCCAACGCCCGCAGGGGCATCGATGAAGACGTTGTCCGCGACATCTCGGCTAAGAAGAGCGAGCCGGAATGGATGCTGGACCTGCGCCTCAAGGGCCTGAAGTACTTCGACCGCAAGCCCATGCCCACATGGGGTGCGGACCTCTCCGGCATCGACTTCGACAACATCAAGTACTTCGTGCGGTCCACCGAGAAGCAGGCCGCCACCTGGGAAGACCTTCCCGAGGACATCCGGAACACGTACGAGAAGCTCGGCATCCCGGAAGCCGAGCGCAGCCGCCTGGTCTCCGGTGTTGCGGCCCAGTACGAATCCGAGGTGGTGTACCACCAGATCCGTGAGGACCTCGAAGCCCAGGGCGTCATCTTCCTGGACACCGACACCGCGCTGCGCGAGCACCCGGAGATCTTCCAGGAATACTTCGGCACGATCATCCCGGTGGGCGACAACAAGTTCGCCTCGCTCAACACGGCGGTCTGGTCCGGCGGGTCCTTCGTGTACGTGCCCAAGGGCGTCCACGTGGACATTCCGCTGCAGGCCTACTTCCGGATCAACACCGAAAACATGGGTCAGTTCGAGCGCACCCTGATCATCGCCGACGAGGACTCCTACGTCCACTACATCGAAGGCTGCACCGCGCCGATCTACACCTCGGACTCGCTGCACTCCGCCGTCGTGGAGATCATCGTGAAGAAGGGCGCCCGCGTCCGCTACACGACCATCCAGAACTGGTCCACCAACGTGTACAACCTGGTCACCAAGCGCGCCATCTGTGAAGAGAACGCCACGATGGAGTGGATCGATGGCAACATCGGCTCCAAGGTCACCATGAAGTACCCGGCCGTCTACCTCGTGGGCGAGGGCGCCAAGGGCGAGACCCTGTCCATCGCGTTCGCCGGCGAAGGCCAGCACCAGGACACCGGCTCCAAGATGGTCCATATCGCGCCGAACACCAAGAGCTCGATCATTTCGAAGTCGGTGGCCCGTGGCGGCGGCCGTGCCGCCTACCGCGGCCTGGTCCAGGTCCGTGAAGGCGCCAAGCACTCGGCCAACACGGTCCGCTGTGACGCCCTGCTGGTGGACACCATCAGCCGCTCGGACACCTACCCGTACATCGACATCCGCGAGGACGACGTCACCATGGGCCACGAGGCCACGGTCTCGCGCGTCAGCGAAGAGCAGCTGTTCTACCTGATGTCCCGCGGCATGCGCGAAGACGAGGCCATGGCGATGATCGTCCGCGGCTTCATCGAGCCGATTGCCCGTGAGCTACCGATGGAATACGCCCTTGAGCTGAACCGCCTGATTGAACTGCAGATGGAAGGATCGGTCGGTTAATGACTGACATCACTACTGAAAAGGCCCGCATCGGCGCGCCGTCGGCCCAGCCGTTCATCAACGGTTTCACCGAGGAAGGCGAGAGCCTCTCACCGCTGAACGCCGCGGAGTCCAAGGCCCCGCTGGCCGGCGAGGCCGTCAAGCGCCACTCCCACGGTGGCGGCGTCGGCATTCCGGACAGCTCACGCGCCGGCCGGCTGACCTCGTACAAGCTGGCTGACTTCAAGCCGCTGACCGGCATGGAAGAGGACTGGCGGTTCACTCCGCTCAAGCGCCTCCGTGGCCTGCACACCCAGGTCCTCACCGGTGCGGCCCCGTCCGTGAGCGTCACCGCCCCGGACAGCGTCACGGTGGAAACCGTCGGCCGCGACGACCGCCGGATCGGCTCCGCCGCCATCCCCGAGGACCGTGTGTCCGCGAACGCCTGGGAGAACTTCACCGAGGCCACCGTCATCACGGTTCCCGCCGAGGTCCAGGTCGACGGCGAGGTCAGCGTCCTGCTGACCGGCCAGGGCACCGAGGCCTCCGCACAGCACGTCGTGATCGTCGCCGAAAAGTTCTCCAAGGCCGTCGTGGTCCTGGACCACCAGGGCACCGCCGTCGTGTCGGAAAACATCGAGATCGTCGTCGGGGACGGCGCGCAGCTCACCGTCATCTCGCTTCAGGAATGGAACGACGACGCCGTGCACGCCTCCTCCCAGCAGGCCAAGCTCGGCCGGGACGCCAAGTTCAAGCACATCGTCGTCAGCCTCGGCGGCGACCTCGTGCGCGTCACGCCGTCGGCACGCTTCACCGCCCCGGGCGCCGAAGTGGAACTGTTCGGCTTGTACTTCGCCGACGCCGGCCAGCACCTCGAGCAGCGCCTGTTCGTGGACCACTCCGTGCCCAACTGCAAGTCCAACGTCCTGTACAAGGGTGCCCTGCAGGGCCGCAATGCGCACACCGTGTGGGTTGGTGACGTTCTGATCCGCAAGGAGGCAGAAGGCACCGACACCTATGAGGCCAACCGCAACCTGGTCCTGACCGACGGTGCCCGCGCGGACTCCGTGCCCAACCTTGAGATCGAGACCGGCCTCATCGCCGGCGCCGGCCACGCCAGCGCCACCGGACGGTTCGACGACCAGCACCTGTTCTACCTGATGGCCCGCGGCATTCCGGAAGAGGTGGCCCGCCGCCTGGTGGTCCGCGGCTTCCTGAACGAGATCATCCAGCAGATCAAGGTTCCTGCCATCGAAGAGCGCCTCACGGACGCTGTCGAGCGCGAACTCGCGGCAACGAATCATTAGCCAGCACAGCAGCACAGGGAAGATCAATGACTGAACAGCCAAAGGGCGAGCTTGTCTGCAACGCCAGCGAGATCCAGGTCAAGCAGGCACTGCGGATCCTGATCGACGACTACCCCGTTGCGATCGTGAAAGACTCGATGGGCGAGATCCACGCCATCGGCGACACCTGCTCGCACGCGGACATCTCCCTTTCCGAAGGTGAGGTGGAAGGCTGCAAGATCGAGTGCTGGGGCCACGGTTCCCAGTTCGACCTGCGCAGCGGTGAGCCGCTCCAACTGCCGGCCTACGATCCTGTCCCCGTCTTTGCCGTGACCGTCCTGGATGATGAGGTCTATGTGGACTTCACCAACGTCCTGAACGGTGCCGAGGCCCCGAACTTCAGCTAGCTTCCGGCAGCTAGCGCACCACAACTTATCGACAAGAAAACGCACAGTGCCGGAGGGCGCCGTGCAGAGGAGAACAAGGCACATGTCTACTCTTGAGATCAAGGACCTGCACGTCAGCATTGACACCGAGCAGGGCACCAAGGAAATCCTGAAGGGCGTCAGCCTGACCATCCGGACCGGCGAAACGCACGCCATCATGGGTCCGAACGGTTCCGGCAAGTCCACCCTGGCGTCCACCATCGCCGGCCACCCGCGGTACAACGTCACCTCGGGTACCATCACGCTCGACGGCGAAGACGTCCTCGCGATGAGCGTTGACGAACGCGCCCGGGCCGGCCTGTTCCTGGCCATGCAGTACCCCGTCGAGGTTCCCGGCGTGAGCATGACGAACTTCCTGCGCACTGCCAAGACCGCCATTGACGGCGAGGCCCCGAAGCTCCGCACCTGGACGAAGGACGTCAAGGCTGCCATGGCGCAGCTGCGCATCGACGCCGACTTCACCCAGCGCAACGTCAACGAGGGCTTCTCCGGCGGCGAGAAGAAGCGCGTCGAGATCCTCCAGCTCGAACTGTTCAAGCCGAAATTCGCGATCCTCGACGAGACCGACTCCGGCCTCGACGTCGACGCACTGAAGGTTGTCTCCGAGGGCGTCAACCGCGCCCACGCGGAAGGCAACATGGGCACCCTGCTCATCACGCACTACACCCGGATCCTGCGCTACATCAAGCCGGACTTCGTGCACGTGTTCGTTGACGGCCAGGTTGTCGAAGAGGGCGGCCCGGAACTCGCCGACCGCCTTGAAGAAGAAGGCTACGACCGCTACGCCACGGGCGCCGGAGCAGCCACGATCGCTGCCGCAGACGCTGCAGCACAGGCCTAGTTAGGACTTCACCATGACTGAACTCAATGTGGCCCGCACGGGCCTCGAGGACGTCGAAGAGGCGCTCAAGGATGTGATTGACCCGGAACTCGGGGTCAACATCGTTGATCTGGGCCTGCTCTACGGCCTGAAGTACTCAGACGACGACGGCGCGCTCCTGATCGACATGACGCTCACCACGGCCGCCTGCCCGCTCACCGATGTCATCGAAGAGCAGGTCGGCAAGGCCCTGGACGGGATCGTCGACGACTGGCGCCTCAATTGGGTTTGGATGCCGCCGTGGGGCCCGGAACGGATCACCGAAGACGGACGAGACCAGATGCGCGCCCTGGGCTTCAACATCTAGGTCCCCCCACCGCCTCCCTAGCCTCGCTTCGCTCGGCCGGGGAACCCTCGGCGGCCCCTAATTACGATGACGCCGGCTCCGCCTCACTGAGGCGGGGCCGGCGTCATTTAAGCCTGCGCGTTCCCTTTCGGCCCGGTCGGTGATCTGATAAAGGCAACGAGTCCGCCGCGGCACCCTGGCTGCGGACCGGGCATAGTGTCGACAGGAGGCAAACCGGAATGGATGCCACACCAGCACCGTGGCCGGACACGGGCGGCGCTGCCGGCGCGGCGCCGGGGCCGTCCGGCGCCGCCGGGGACTTCGTCGTCGTCGAGGACAGCGGCGAGTTCGACTACTACCGTTCCAGGGAAGACCTGCTGGCGGACTTCGAGTATGTCGGCGAGGCCTCCTGCATCATCGACCGCAACGCCACCTCCTACCGCCTCGAGCTGGACCAGAACCGCCACCTGAAGATGGGGCCGCCCCTGGGACGCGTGGAATTCCACTGGCTGCGGCAGGCGCTGGCCGACGCCCGAGAGGTGCACCCGGAAAAACACCGGTTGCAGCGAGCGGACGCCGCCGGACTCACCGAACTCGTGGCCGGACTGTTTGAGACGCTGCAGCTGGAACGCGGGACGGACGCTGAACTGGGGCTCTGGGGCCTGGAAATCGACGGGCTGTCGACGCGGCGCAACGAACTGGCCGACGTCGACCGCCTCTTGGCCGGGAATGAGCAGCTGGACACGGTCCGGGTGATGGACCCCTTCGGGCATCTTTACCGGCCGGTATGGCATCCGAAGCACCGGCACATGGGCCACGCCGGTTTCCTGAGCTACGTTGAGATCCCGGCCCGGCGCGGAACGCCAGCCCGGTGAACGCGAGGCCGGTGAGCTCCAGCATTAGGCGTCAGGGCGTCGCCACCGCAAAGGTGTCGCACATGTTGATGTCCCCGGTCGTGTAGCCCTGGTAGAACCACTTCTGCCGCTGTGCACTGGACCCGTGGGTCCACGCTTCGGGTAAGACGCGGCCTGTGGCGGCCTTCTGGATGCGGTCATCACCCACGGCCGAGGCGGCCGACAAGGCATCCTGGAGATCCTTGTCCGTGAGCGGTTCGAGATACGGCTGGCCGGTCTTGGGGTCCGGCTGGGTGGTTGCATAGTGTGCCCACAGCCCTGCGTAGCAGTCGGCCTGGAGCTCTACCCGGACACCCCCGGAAGCGGGGCCCTGGGGATCCTGTTGCGCGCGGTCGAGGTTGCCGAGCAGGTTCTGGACGTGGTGCCCGAATTCGTGGGCAACCACATATTCCTGTGCCAGCGGGCCGCCGGAGGAGCCGAACCGGTCCACGAGTTCCTGGAAGAAGCCGGGATCGAAGTACGCAGTGGTGTCGACGGGGCAGTAGAACGGTCCTACCTCGGTTGTCGCGGCGCCGCAGCCGGTGTTGGTCCCGCCGGTGAAGATCACGGCCTTGGGACGCGGGTATTTGGCGTTGTACTGGGCCAGATAGGCCGGCCAGAAGGCGTTCAGGCTGTTGACGGTGCCCGTGATCCTGCAGTCGAGGCGGGCGTCGGCGTCGGCCCCGGTCTGGCAGGCCGGCGCAGAGCCCTGACTCTGCGACTGGGGGTCCTGGGTGGTGCCGGCCAGTCCCTCGAGAAGCTGGGGGTTGATGCCGAACAGCGCGGCCAGCAGCAGGATGATGCCACCGCCGATCCCGCCGCCGATCATGGGGCCGCGGCCCATCCCTCGTCGGTCCTGGACCTGTGACGGATCCAGCGGCGCGTTGTCATTGAAGCTCATTGAGTCACAATATCCCGCACAACGGGCGGCGGCGGCCGGCAACGGTAAAGTTGGTGCGATGCCTTTTCTCGACAGACTCCAACGCTGGGCCGATGACCGTCCCGACGAAACTGCCGTCGTCGTGGCCGGGACGCACCTCAGCTGGTCCGGTCTGCGGGGCCAGGCCGCGGCGCGGGTCCCCGCGGCGCCGGCCATCACCGTCTTGTCGGAACACAACTCGACCCGCTTCGCCGTCGCGTTCGCCGCTGCCGTCGCCGGTCAGCGCCAGTGCGCGGTGCTGGACCCTGCCTGGCCGCAGCAGCTGCAGGACGCGATTACCGCCCGCATCGCGCGGACACCGGTTCCGGGGGATGAGTCCGGCCCTGAACTGGGAGCCGAGCTGGTTGACGGGCCGCCGGGTACCTCGTTCCTGATCGGTTTGACCTCCGGGACCACCTCGGTGCCCAAGGCGTTTACCCGCTCGCGGCGGTCCTGGCAGGAATCGTTCGACGCGTCCATTGAATTCTTCGGCCTGACCCGGCAAGACAAGACCCTCGCCCCCGGCCCCCTCGCGGCGAGCCTGAACCTCTACGCTCTCGCCGAATGCCTCTACGCCGGTGCGGAGTTCCACACGCTTGACCACTTCGACGTCGGCGCCGCCCACGCGGCCGTCAGCCACGACGGCATCACCCGGCTTGTCCTGGTGCCCACCATGCTACGGCTGCTTAGCGAGCGCGGCCTGGCCGGCGGGGTCGACGCCTCCGGCATCCGCAGCATCGTCTGCGCCGGCTCCAAGCTGGACGCCCGGACGCTGGAAGCAGCGAGGCGCTGGGCACCCAACGCCACCATCTTCGAGTACTACGGCGCCTCCGAGCTCAGCTTCGTTTCGGGCGCCGGCCTGCGCCCCGGCGAGGGCGTGGAGCCCGGCGGCACCGGGATCGGGAAGCCCTTTCCCGGCGTCGATATCCGCATCCTGGACGACCGGGGGGCCGAACTCCCGGACGGCACTGACGGCAACATCTGCGTTCGCAGCGGCATGGTCAGCAACGGCTACCTGTGGGGCGACGACGGCCACGCCCTGCGGTGTTTCGACGGCTGGTACACCGTCGGGGACCAAGGATACGTCTCCGGCGGGACCCTGCACATGCTGGGCCGCCGCTCCGACATGATCATCACCGCCGGCACGAACGTCTACCCGCACGAAGTCGAAATGGCGCTGGCGTCCGTCCCGGGCGTCGCCGCGGCCGTGGCTGCCGGCATGGCCGACGACCTTCGGGGCCAGCGTGTGGTGGCTGCAGTGGTGCCCTCGCACGGGGCGGTCACCGCCACCCAGCTGAAGGCGGGCATCGAGGACGTGCTGGCACGCAATAAGCGCCCGCTCGAATACTTCGCGCTGGCGGAGCTGCCCCTGACCGACCGGGGCAAGATCAGCCGGCAGCTGCTGCTCGACTGGGTGGACCGGAACGATCCCCGGATCCGGCGCCTTGGCTGAGCGGCGCACCTTGGCTGAGCCGCGCCCGGAGTCCGGGCCGTTGGGAGGCGGCCCGGATTCAGACGGCCGTGCTTCAGGCGGGCCGTCCTTCCCGGGGCTGCTGCCGGAGGACCGGCAGCCTGTGATCATCGCCGCGCGGCGGACGCCGCTCTGCCGGGCCAACGGCACCCTGAAGAAGCTGCGCGCCCACGAGCTCCTGGCCCCGGTGCTGCGCAGCCTGCTCTCCGACGCCGGTGCGGGCCTCACCCCGGGCTCCGTGACCGACGTCGTGATCGGCAACGCCGTGGGCGGCGGCGGGAACGTGGCCCGGCTCGCCGCTTTGGAGGCCGGTCTGCCCATCACGGTCCCCGGCGTCACGGTGGACCGGCAGTGCGGCTCCGGGCTGGACGCGATCGTGCTGGCCTCCCGGCTCGTCGGCGCGGGCGGCAGCGGTGTCTACCTTGCCGGCGGCGTGGAGAGCATCAGCACGGCCCCGCTCCGGGCGCACCGCAATGAGGACGGCAGCGCGGACTACTACAGCAGGGCCCAGTTCGCCCCGCTCAGCCTCGGCGACCCGGACATGGGGGTGGCGGCCGAGAACGTTGCCGCCAGCTACGGCATCAGCCGGGACCGCCAGGACACCTTTGCCCTCCGCAGCCACCGCCGCGCCCTGGCCGCCGCCACTGCCGGGCGGTTCGACGGCGAACTCGTGCCGCTTGCCGCGCAGTCCGGGGCCGCCGTGGCAGCCGACGACGGTCCGAGGCCCAGTCTTGGACCGGCCCTGATGGCCCGCCTCCCCCCCGTGTTCGCTGCAGGCGGCACGGTCACGGCCGGGAACTCCTGCTTCGACGCGGACGGCGCGGCCGCTGTCATCATTACCTCCGTGGAACGGGCCCGGCAGCTGGGCGCCGCCGACGGGCTCCTGGTGCTGGCAACCGACACTGCCGGGGTGGCGCCGCACCTGCTTGGCATCGGGGCGGCCGCGGCGGCCGGGCGGCTCCTGGCCGCCCGGGGTCTCACGTCTAAAGACTTGGGCCTGGTGGAATTCAACGAGGCATTCGCCTCCCAGACGCTCGCGTGCCTGGATCTGTTGGGGATCGATCCGGAGCGCGCGAACCTCGACGGCGGCGCCCTGGCGCTCGGGCACGCCTACGGAGCTTCGGGCGCTGTGCTGGTGACAAGGCTGCTGGCACAGGCCCGCAGGTCCCGGGAGCCAGGCCAGCTCGCCCTGGCCATGATCAGCATCGCCGGAGGCATGGGCACGGCCGCGCTGCTCGGCTACTGCAGCCTCGGCTGACCGTCCCGGGCAGCCCCGGGGGGACATGCCCATTTTTCGCCGTGGCGGGTGGACATGCGGGGTTTATGTCCCGCGGCTGCGGGCAACGGAGGACATGTCCATTCTTCGGATCCGGGACACGCCCTGCTCTGGCCCCGGAGAAGGGACATGTTCTTCTCTGGCCCCGGCGACGTGACATGTACATTCTTCGGCTTGAAGGGTGGACACCATGGCTCTATGCCCATTGCTCGCGGCAAGGGGAGGGCATGTCCAACGGGTGCGGGCTCCGGGTGTGGGCCGCTCGGGCACTGGTGGCGGGACATGTCCATTACTTGGCTTCTGGGGTGGACACCATGGTTCTATGTCCATTACTTGCGGCCAGGGGAGGGCATGTCCAGGGGGAACGGGGTCCGGGAGGAATACCCGGGGCAACCGGCAGGGGACTAGTCCTCCGGGTCCTCGGGGTCGCCCAGGCCACGCGCGGCCAGGGCTTCGCCGGTCTGCCGGGCGAAGGCCACGGTGGTGATGAACACCGGGAGCACCAGTGCGCGGGGGTTGCGGTCGAGTCCGCGGGCCCGGGCGGAGTCGCGGACGTTCAGGTAGGCCTCGGCAACGAACGGGATGCTGCGGAGCATGATGGCAATGGTCAGGGCGAAGCGCTCAGGGTCCGCACCGAAGCGCCGAAACGGCCGGGCCAGGGACGCGACGCCGTCGAGGAGCGCCTGCACCGGGGTAGTGGCGGTGAGGATCGAGGCCGCCACAACACAGACCAGGACGTTCAGCACGATCCGCGCGGCGGTGGGTGCGCCCAGCTGCCACCACTGGAAGACGCCGATCGCCAGGAGAACCGGTAGGACCGGGCGCACCGCGCGGAACAACCGGGCCGGCCCCGCGCCGCTGACCAGGAACAGCCCGCACAGCAGCGTCAGCGCGACGGCGGACACCGCCCAGTCGGAGATCAGGAAGGACGCCATTCCACACCCGACAACCAGCAGGAACTTCAGCGCCAGCGGCGCCCGGTGGATCAGGGACGTGCCCGGCGAGTAGGTTGCCAGGAGGAAGCCGTGGCCGCTCACGGCCGCTCCAGCCGGGCCTGCCGAAGGCCGCCCTGCTGAAGCCCGCCCTGCTCCAGCGGCTCCGGCTGAAGCCCGGCCAGCCCGGCGCCGGTCCCAGGCACACCCACGATAGGCAGACCCGCAGCGCTCAGGGCGCGGTAGTGCCGGACGGCCTCGGCCGGACCGCCGTCGAACACCACCTTCCCGGCATCCACCACGAGGACCCGGTCCATGTCCTGGGCGAGTTCGAGGTCGTGGGTGGACAGGATGACCTGCTGGCGGAGCCCGGACAGCGTGCGCCGCAGGAGTTCGCGGTTGCGCAGGTCCAGCAGGGTGGACGGCTCGTCCAGGACCAGCACCTCAGGGTCGACGGCCAGGACGGCGGCTAGGGCCAGGAGTTGGCGTTCGCCGCCGGAGAGTTCATAGATGCTCTGGTCCGCGAGGCGCAGGAGTCCGAACCGGTCCAGGACTGTCTCCGCGTGGGCGCGGCGCTCGGTGGTGTTGCGGATGGAGCGCCGCAGGGACAGCTCCACGTCCTCGCGCCCGGTGGGCATGACGAGCTGGGACAGCGGATCCGTGAAGACAAAGCCCACGCGGCGGCGGACCTCCCGCACGGCGCGCACGGTATCGGCGCCGTCGACTCCTACCGTGCCGTCGCTGGGTGCCACGAGCCCGTTGAGGAGCCGAAGGAGGGTGGACTTGCCCGAGCCGTTCGCCCCGATAATCCCGATGCGCCGTTCCGTGAATGTGAGGGAAAGCTCCTGGAGCAGCGTCTTGGGTTCGGCGCGGCCGTCAACGGACACCCGCACCGAAACCCGGTCCAGGACGATGGTGCTCACGGGCGGGCGTCTGCCGTCCGGACGCGGCGGAGCAGCAGATCCGGGAAGGCCTTGTGCAGGGCCAGGGCAATGCTGACGGCCAGGACGTTCTTGATGATATCGCCGGGGTAGAACACGAGGTCGGCCAGGAAGGCCTTGGAGAAGTCGAGCTTGGCGTTGACCATCATGCCCAGGATGCCCAGGCCGTGGATGAAGACGATGCTGCTCACCATGGCGGCGGCGAACAGGAGCACGGCGCGGAGTTTGCCGGTCCGGGTGGCGGTGCGTGCGAGCACGACGGCGGTCAGCCAGCCCACCGCCGTGGCGGCCAGCAGGAACCCGATGATGTAGCCGGCGGACGGGCCGGCCAGAACGCCCAGCCCGCTGCGGCCGCCACTGAAGATCGGCAGGCCGGCGAATCCCAGCAGCAGGTAGAGTCCCAGGGCGGCGAAGGCCCGCCCCGGGTCGAGCGCCAGCCCCGTGAGCATGACCGCAAGGGTCTGCAGGGTGATGGGCACGCCGAGCCCGCCAACGGGAATGGCGGCGATCAACGCGGAGCCGGCCACTAGGGCGGCGAAGACTGCGATCAGGCCGAGGTCGGTGGCGTTCCAGCGGCTCCGGCGGCGCGAGAGCCCGGTCTTGGCAGTGGCGGAGTGGTCGGTCTGCGTCATGGAGTTCCTGTCGAAGGTGCGGTGCGGTGCGTTGCATGGCTGCGATGCGGCGCATAACGGAATGGTGATTCCGACTCTACGGCCGCGGCCCTCCGGGTTTTTTGTAGGTGCCCCACTAAGCGGCGGGTCGGATGCTGGAGGGCGCCGCCAACGAATGCCGTCCGCGGTCCGCGCGGCGGCCGGCCGCGGCCGCCGGTGTCCATGTCACGGAGTCCGGGCGGGGCCGGTAGACTTGTAGAGGCCGTGCTCTCGGCCGACCTGCCCCGGCCCCGCCCAGATTCCACCCGATGTGCCGCGGCATTCCCTGTTGTGAAAGGCCTTAGCTGCATTGATTACCGTCCAGGATCTCGAACTTCGCGCCGGCGCCCGCCTCCTCATGGACCAGGTGAGCTTCCGGATCGACAAGGGAGACAAGATCGGCCTGGTCGGCCGTAACGGTGCAGGCAAGACCACACTGACCCGGGTGCTCGCGGGCGAAGGCCTGCCGGCCGCCGGCAAGGTAACCCGCAGCGGTGAAATCGGCTACCTGCCGCAGGATCCGCGCACCCCGGACATGGAACAGCTCGCACGGGACCGGATCCTGTCCGTCCGCGGCCTGGACGTCGCCGTCGGCAAGCTCCGCGTCGCGCACGAAGAGATGGCCAGCGAGGACGCGGCAGTCCAGCGCAAGGCGATGAACCGCTACGACCGGCTGGAATCCGAATTCCTGGCCGCCGGCGGCTACGCAGCCGAAGCCGAGGCCGCGGCGATCTGCTCGAACCTCGCCCTGCCGGACCGCCTGCTGAACCAGCCGCTGAAGACCCTGTCCGGCGGGCAGCGGCGCCGCGTGGAGCTCGCGCGCATCCTCTACTCGGACGCCGAGACCATGCTCCTCGATGAGCCCACCAACCACCTCGACGCCGATTCCATCTCCTGGCTCCGTGAGTTCCTCAAGAACCACCAGGGCGGCCTGATCGTCATCAGCCACGACACCGAACTGCTCGAAGCAACGGTGAACAAGGTCTTCCTGCTGGACGCCAACCGCGCCCAGATCGATTTCTACAACATGGACTGGAAGCGCTACCTCACCCAGCGCGAAACCGACGAGCGCGCCCGCAAGCGTGAACGCGCCAACGCGGAGAAGAAGGCCCAGGTCCTCATGGACCAGGCGAACAAGATGCGGGCCAAGGCCACCAAGGCCGTCGCCGCGCAGAACATGGCCAAGCGCGCCGAACGCCTTCTCGGCGGCCTCGAAGCCGTCCGTGAAAACGACCGCGTGGCAGCCCTGCGCTTCCCGGACCCCTCGCCCTGCGGCAAGACCCCGCTCACTGCGGACGGCCTCAGCAAGTCCTACGGCTCGCTGGAAATCTTCACCGACGTCGACCTCGCGATCGACCGCGGCTCCAAGGTGGTCATCCTGGGCCTCAACGGTGCCGGTAAGACCACGCTGCTGCGCATGCTCGCCGGCGTCGACAAACCGGACACCGGCGAAGTGATCCCCGGCCACGGCCTCAAGGTGGGCTACTACGCCCAGGAGCACGAGACGCTCGACGTCGACCGCACCGTCCTGCAGAACATGCGCTCGGCCGCCCCGGACATGAACGATTCCGAGGTCCGTGGCATCTTGGGCTCGTTCCTGTTCTCCGGGGACGACGTCGACAAGCCCGCCGGGGTCCTCTCCGGCGGCGAAAAGACCCGTCTGGCCCTGGCCACCATCGTGGCCTCGAGCGCGAATGTGCTGCTCCTCGACGAGCCCACCAACAACCTGGACCCGGCCAGCCGCTCCGAAATCCTCGGTGCGCTGCGCAACTACACCGGCGCCGTCGTGCTGGTGAGCCACGATGAGGGCGCCGTTGAGGCGCTCAACCCGGAGCGGGTGGTCCTGCTTCCCGACGGCATCGAGGACCACTGGAACGAAGACTACCTGGACCTGATCACGCTGGCGTAAAACCCTAACGGACGGGCATCTCCACCGCGCCCGTGATCCGGTGCAGCTCTTCGTAGCTGATCGAGAACATCGAATTGTGGTCGCCCGCCCCTGCCCAGAGCACGGGATGGGCCGCCAGTGATTCGTCCAGCAGCGTCCGGATCTTCTCCGGGTGCCCCACGGGAGCCACGCCGCCGACTTCCTGCCCGGTGTGTTCCAGGACGAATTCAGGTGAGGCGCGGCGGATCTTCCCTGCGCCCACCCGCGCCGCGACCTTGCGGACATCGACCCGAGCGGCGCCGCTGGCCAGGATCAGCAACGGCGTCCCGTCAAGGTCGAACACGAGGCTGTTGGTGATCGCCGCGACGTCGCAGCCCAAGGCGGTCGCGGCAGCGGCCGCCGTCGGGACTCTCGATTCAAACACCGTGACGGTGTCCTCGGCGCCCAGGGAGGTCAGTGCGTGCTTCACCCGGGCCACCGGCTCCGGAATCAAGGCGGCCACGTCTCAGTAGCCCTGCGCGTCCAGAATCGCGTCTTCCTCTTCCTCCGCGGTCGCGTTCTTCCGCTTGCGGGGGACAGGACGACGCCGGGCCACCGGACCGCTGGAGTGCAGGAATCCGCCGTTGGCGGCCTCCGCTTCGGCGTCCTCGGCATCCATCGCAGCGTTACGGGCCTGCTGCCGGGCCGCATAACCGAAGCCAACGAACATCAGCACGCCAAAGGCGAACCACTGCAGGGAGTAGGAAAGGTGGGTTCCTTCATCGGTGGACGGTTTGGGGAACGGGAAGGGCATGGCCTGCACCGCGGGGGACTCCGAGGCAAGCTGTCCGTAGGCGCCCCTGAGCAGCGGATATCCCAGTTGTGTGGAATAGGTCGAGAGATCGATCGAGGCCAGCTGGCCGTCAGGGGCGCCGCGCTGAAGCTCGGGTTCGCCGGCTTTGAGGCGGGCAACCACCGTCACAGGTCCCTGCGGCGGCGCGGGCACCGTGTCGGGCCGGCCCGGCGTGTTGTTCCCGATCGGCAGCCAGCCCCGGTCAATCACCACGGTTTCTCCGGATTCGAGCCTCAGCGGCACCACCACCTCGTATCCTGGCTGGCCGTTCAGCGGCCGGTTGCGGACGACGCGCTGTCCGGCGGCGTCGTAGCTGCCCTTGAGTTCCACCTGGGTCCACTCGCGCTCCGGATCGAGCCGGGTGAACTGGTCCCGGACGGCGGAGAAGGGCACCGGTGTGGCGGAGTAATTGGAGACCACCCGGTTGATTTCAGCCAGAGTCTCGGCGCGCCGGTCCATTTGCCACCGGCCAAGCCCCACGCAGGCGGCGGCGAAGATCGCGGCGAGCAGCAAGTACCCCAGCCACTTGCTGGAGAAAAGAAAGCGGTACATTCAGCCGATCCTGCCTGACGGGTCCAGGGGCGCAGTCTTGTCGAAGGACGGGGTCGCTTCGAGGGCCAGAGTCTCTTTCCACAGCCCGCGGGTCTGGAGGTAGTCCTCAAGCCAGGCGCGGTGTTCACCGCACGCCAGCCAGATCTTGCGCCGCTCCGGGGTGTGGATCTTAGGGTTGTTCCACAGGAGCTGCCATTCCGCCTGCTCGCGGCAGGCCTTCCGCGAGCAGACGGTGCCGGGGGCCGCGGCGGTGCCGCCGCCGTTCCCGGCCAGGTCAAAGAGGTTCATGAAGCTGCCCGTCCGTGGGTGTCGTCGTCGTTCTCATCATCGATCAGTTCGCCTTGCAGCAGCGTCACGCCGGCGTCATCCGCGTCGTCTGCCCCGGCGGGCGCGGACGCCTGACCCGGGTCTGTGGCGGCCGGGGCGTCCAGCTCCACCTGCGGCACATAGTCCAGGAGGGAATCGCTGTGGATTTCCGCTTTGTCGCTGCCGTTGGCGATCACCACCGCAACCCACGGCAGGAACACGGCCCCCAGGACGGGAAGGAGCTTGAACCAGCCGTCCACGACGAAAATGAGGATCAGGCAAACCATGCGGATCCCCATGGCGATCGCGTATTTGATCATCCGCTGGCGCATCTCGTCCGAGTGCGCGGCAGCGGCGTCGGTAATGCTGTGCACCTCGGTGCCGCCGGACTCGGCGTCCGGCCTCCCGGGCACAGGAACACCGGGTCGGTTTTTGAGTGTCACGGCTGTTAGATCACGCTCCCAAGGCTTACTCCGATTCTCTCACCATCGGCGGAGCCGCCCAAACGGATGCGAACCGGACGCTAAGATCGGAGGCAGGAAAAATCCAGCCCCCCCCCAGCGCGGCCTTCCCTGCCGCAGAATTCCGGAGCCCCGCATGTCTGAAACACCCACCACCGGCCGCAGCGTTCTGATCACCGGCGGAAACCGGGGGATTGGCCTGGCTATCGCCGAGTCCTTCCTGGCCAACGGCGACAAGGTCGCAGTGACCTTCCGCAGCGAATCACCCCTGCCCGAGGGCATCCTCGGCGTCAAGGCGGACGTCACGGACGAAGCCTCGGTTGACGCCGCGTTCGCCGCCGTCGAAGCCGCCCACGGCCCCGTCGAGGTACTCGTCGCCAACGCCGGCATCACCAAGGACACGCTCCTGATGCGCATGAGCGAAGACGACTTCACCTCCGTGATCGACACCAACCTCACGGGCGCCTTCCGCGTCATCAAGCGCGCGTCCAAGGGCATGATCCGGGCGCGCAAGGGCCGCGTGGTCCTGATCTCCTCGGTCTCCGGCATGTACGGCGCGCCGGGCCAGATCAACTATTCGGCCTCCAAGGCCGGCCTCGTGGGCATCGCCCGTTCGCTCACCCGCGAGCTCGGCGGCCGCGGCATCACCGCGAACGTGGTGGCACCGGGCTTCATCAACACCGATATGACGGCCGAACTGCCCGAGGCTACCCAGAAGGACTACCTGACCAAGGTTCCCGCCGGGCGCTTCGCCGAAGCCTCCGAGGTCGCCAACGTCGTTCGCTGGATTGCCAGCGACGAGGCTTCCTACATCTCCGGTGCGATTATTCCGGTCGACGGCGGCCTCGGCATGGGCCACTAAGCCCCGCCGACGGCGGCGCACGGCCGCCTCGCGCGCACCGGCCGTGCCGGGCGCGGTGGGCACAGCGGACGACGGCGCATACCGCCGTCGTCCGCTGCCGTCTGCCGGCCGGCGCCTCCATCCCCGGGACGCCCGCCTGACTCCTCGACGCCGGGCCTTTTTGCCCTTGGCAGTGCGGGCCCGGGAGCGTGTAATGGGCTCACAGCCCCTGACCTGCCGCGGCAGGGGCGTGGACGCAGGAGGAAAATCATGAGTGATCTGAGCAAATGGACGCCCTCGGACATGCTGGAACCTGTCCGCCGCTTCCTTGAGGGCGATCTGACGCTGGCGCCCAGCATCAAGATCGAACAGTTCCAGGAGGGCAACACCCTGGTGGTTCGGGCCGAAGTGCCCGGCATCGATCCCGACACGGACGTCGACGTCTCGGTCAGCGAGGGCATGCTGAACATCTCAGTGGAGCGGGAGGAAAAGTCCGAGCAAAAGAGCAAGACCGGTTACCGCTCGGAATTCCGTTACGGCTCGGCCACACGAAGCATTGCGTTGCCTGCAGGAGCGAAGGAAGAAGACGTCACGGCCACCTACAAGGACGGCGTCCTCGAAGTCCGCGCCCCGGCGCCCGAGGTGGCGCCCGTCGAAACCACAAAGAAGATCCGGATCGACCGCAGCTGATACGGCGCTGGTCGAGACGGCACTCGCTGACTCTGTGCGTGCTCACCCTGTACTTGCCGGTGCGATGAGGCTGGCGGCAGGTGCCGCCGCGGCATCAGCGGGCCTCGTCCCGGGCCCGCTGGAGCCAGCCCGCGACCTCGGCGTCGAGGTCATCTTCCGAGCGAAGCTCCAAGTGGTGCATCCAGACGCCGGGGGACGAGTTGACCACTGATTTGAACCTTGATGAGTCGATGCGGCTGCCCGCGGCGATCGACAGCACTGCCGGAACGTCCGAGCGGACATAGCGTCCGGGCCACCACACGTAGGCAAACCCGCGGTTCTCCCGGAAGGCCACCTGGCTCCTGGTTGCCCGGGTCTCCGGCGGGACCGGATGTGCCAGCAATTCCTCCACAGCCCTGAACAGCGCCAGGCCCCGCGGCGAGCCGCTAAAGGCCTCCTCCGGTGTCGACTCGGCGGCCGGGCGTTCCATGGCCGCGAGCCTACGCCAGGCCGGCTCTCCACAACAGGGCCGGCCGAGGCTCAGCCAAACGCAGCCCACGGCGGCCCGTGCCGTCCCCGGGGGACATGTCCAGTCCTGGTCGCCGCCCGCGACCCCAACCGCGGGGACATGTCCAGTCCTGGCCCCCGGCACCGGACATATGGGCCACATGTCCAGTCCAGAGCCCACACGGAGAGCATGTCCCGCGCAGGGGAGGTGCAGGGGAGAATCAGTGGAGCCGCCATGCACCGGGAACTACGCCGCCGGGGCTTCTTTGTGGAGGCTGAACAACTGAAAAGGCGCTATCCGCTGGCATGATGGATTGCAGACCCACAGTGTTTGGACGTTTGGAACAAAGGAGCTTGTATGGGACTGCTGGAGAACAAGACTGCGATCGTGACCGGTTCGTCGCGCGGAATCGGCGCCGAAGTCGCCAAGTTCCTCGCCGCCGAGGGTGCGGCCGTGGTTGTGAACTACCGTCAGAAGGCGCCGCGCGCCAACAAGGTTGTCGCCGAGATCGAGGCCGCCGGCGGCCGCGCGGTGGCGGTCGGCGCTGACCTGACCACCCAGGAAGGCGTCCAGGCCCTGGCCAGCGCCGCCATGGAGAACTTCGGCTCGCTCGACCTCCTGGTCCTCAATGCCTCCGGCGGCATGGAGACCGGCATGGAAGAGGACTACGCCCTGAAGCTGAACCGTGACGCGCAGGTGAACATGCTCAACGCCGCGGCGCCCCTCATGCCGGAAGGTTCCCGCGTGGTCTTCGTGACCAGCCACCAGGCCCACTTCATCGACACCGTGCCCACGATGCCCGAGTACGAGCCCGTCGCGCGCAGCAAGCGCGCGGGCGAGAACGCCCTGCGCGAACTCGTCCCGGACCTGGCGGACAAGGGCATCTCACTCGTGGTCGTTTCCGGCGACATGATCGAGGGCACCGTCACGGCCACCCTGCTTGACCGGTCCAACCCCGGCGCCATCGAGGCCCGCCGTGCCGAGGCCGGCAAGCTGTACTCGGTCAAGGAGTTCGGCGCCGAGGTCGCCAAGATGGCCACGGCCGACGTCGAGACGGGCCACACCGAATACGTCGGGGGCGCCGATTATTTCGATAAGACCGCAGCCAAGTCGGCCGACAAGGGTTCCCACTAGGACCTCAGGCCGGCGCCGGCCGGGATGGCACGTCACGGCAATGTTTCCCCCAAAACATTGCCGTGACGTGCCATCCCGCAGTTAACGCAACGGAAGAGCGTCAGACCCCCGCGATGTAGCGCACGGCGTCGAGGTAGGGAAGGTTCACGGCGGCATCTGCGGCCGCGCGGACGGCCGGTTTCGCATTGAACGCGATGCCGATTCCGGCGGCGCCGAGCATGTCGAGGTCGTTGGCGCCGTCGCCCACGGCAATCGTGTGCTGCATCGGGATGCCTTCGGCCGCCGCCCACTCGCGCAGGTACTTCTCCTTGGCGGCGCGGTCGACGACGTCGCCGATCACCTTGCCGCTCAGCGCGCCGTCGATGATCTCGAGTTCGTTGGCAATCCAGTAGTGCAGGCCCAGGTCCTCGGCGATCGGCCGGAGGATCTGGTTGAACCCGCCCGACACCACGGCCACCGCGTGGCCGGCGGCCTGGAACGCCGCCACGAGCTCCGCGGCGCCGTCGGTCAGCTTGACCTCGGCGCGGACCTTTTCGACGACGTCGGCCGGCAGCCCGGCGAGCACCGCCACCCGGGCGTGCAGGCTCTGTGCGAAGTCCAGCTCGCCGCGCATGGCCGCCTCGGTCACCGCGGTCACTTCCTCGCGCTTGCCGGCATAGGCGGCCAGGAGCTCGATCACTTCCTGCTGGATGAGCGTGGAGTCCACGTCCATGATCAGGAACTTGCGCGGCGCGTTGCGCAGTTCCGCGGGAACCAGGGCCGTATCCACGCCGTCGATGCCTGAGGCCGCCAGCGTGCGGCGCGGACCCTCCAGCTGCGACGCCCCGAGGGAGGCTTCGGCATAGGCATCGGCGTTTCCGGGCTCTGCATTGAGGGAGTCCAGTGCGCAGTCCGCCGCATACACCTCGAAGCGGCCGTCGCCGGTGCGGGTTTCGGCGTCGACGCTCAGCCCCGCGTCCGTGAGGAGCGACCGCAGACGCTGGATGTCGGGAAGGGACAGTTTCAGGCCGTAGCTGACTGCGGTCACGTTCGAACTCATGGCTTCAATCCTAGCGAGCGGGCGCCGGACGGCCCGAATTCGTTGCGCATCGGCCCCCGCCGCGTGACGCCCCACGGCAGCCCGCGGCGCCGGTTATCAGTCGTCCGCTTTTTTGTCCTAGTGTCTACTCCTATGAGTGAAGTTCTTGAAATGGCCGGCGTCAGCGTTGTACGTGGGGCTAAGACCCTCCTGGACAAGGTCGACTGGCAGGTCAAGGAAGGCGAACGCTGGGTGATCCTGGGACCCAACGGCGCCGGCAAGACCACTCTTCTCCAGCTGGCAGGGGCGCGGATCCACCCCACGTCCGGCACGGCGGGCATCCTGGAGGAAGTGCTGGGCGCCGTCGACGTCTTTGAACTCCGGCCCCGGATCGGACTGTCCTCCGCAGCGCTGGCCAGCCAGATCCCGGAACAGGAAAAGGTCCTCAACGTGGTGGTCACGGCCGCGTACGGCGTGACCGGCCGCTGGCGCGAAGGCTACGAGAAGGACGACGAACGGCGCGCCTTTGGGCTGCTGAACGAGTGGGGCATGGGCCCGCTGCTCAACCGCCCCTTCGCCTCACTCTCCGAGGGGGAGCGCAAGCGCGTCCAGATCGCCCGGGCCCTCATGACCGACCCTGAACTCCTGCTCCTAGACGAGCCCGCCGCCGGGCTGGACCTCGGCGGCCGCGAGGACCTCGTCCAGCGCCTGAGCGAACTCGCCCGCGATGAGTCGGCCCCGGCAATTGTCCTGGTCACGCACCACCTCGAGGAAGTGCCGCCGGGCTTCACCCACGCCATGCTCCTGCGCGACGGCGGTGTGGTGGCCTCCGGCCCGCTGCCCGAGGTCCTCACGGCCGAAAACCTGAGCGCGACGTTCGGCCTGCCGCTGGACGTCACCGTCACCGCCGGCCGGTACACCGCCACCGCCAGCCGCTGACGGGGCCGCTGACCGCGCGTGGAGCTCCTCAATAGCGTTTTCATTTTCTTCGCCGGGCTGTGGGCGGGCACCATCAACAGCGTCGTCGGCTCCGGCACGCTGGTCACCTTCCCGGTGCTGATCGCCCTGGGTTACCCTCCCGTCACCGCGTCCATCAGCAACGCCATGGGACTCGTGGCCGGCAATGCCGCCGGCGCCTGGGGCTACCGGAGGGAGCTGACCGGCCGGGGCAAGCAGCTGCTCCGGCTCCTGCCGGCCTCGCTGCTGGGCGCCGTGACCGGCGCCTACCTGCTGCTGCACCTGCCCGAGAAGGTCTTCTACTACGCTGCCCCCGTCCTGATCGTGCTGGCCCTGCTGATGGTGGCCTTCCAGCCGCGGCTCCAGCGGTGGGTGAAGAACCGGGAAGAGAACCCCGAGCACGCGATCCGGGACCGCCGCCACGGTGTGCTGCTGGTGGTGCTGGTGTACCTGGCCGGCGTCTATGGCGGCTACTTCGTCGCGGCCCAGGGCATCCTGCTGGTCGGCATCCTGGGCGTGTTCATGACCGGGACCATCCAGAACGCCAACGCGATGAAGAACATCCTGGTCCTGGGCGTAAACGTCATCGCCGCCTGCTCGTACCTGTTGTTCGCCTTCGACCGGATCAGCTGGGGCGTGGTCGGCCTGATCGCCGTGAGCTCCCTGATCGGCGGGCTGATTGGCTCCAAGGTGGGGCGCCGGCTTTCTCCGGTGGTCCTGCGCGGGGTCATCTTCGTCCTGGGCATGGCGGCGCTGGGATTCATGATCGCCAACCTTTTCAAATAGCCACACGAACCTGCTGAAATGACCTGCCCGTGACTTTTTACTATCTTGACTCCGCCGACGACCCGAGGGTTTCCGACTACACCCAACTCACGGACGTGCACCTGCGCAAGGTCAGGGAACCCGCCGAGGGCCTGTACATTGCGGAGTCTTCCCGCGTCCTGCGCCGGGCCCTGGCGGCGGGGCACCGGCCGCGGTCCTTCTTCCTGGCCGAGAAATGGGCCGAGGACCTGGCGGATGTCTTTGCGCAGTACCCGGACGTCCCGGCCTATGTCGGCCCGGCCGCGCTGCTGGAGGAAATCACCGGCTTCCACCTGCACCGCGGCGCCATGGCCGCCATGCACCGGCCCGCCCCGGTGCCCCTGGCGGAACTGCTCGCGGGAGCCCGCCGGGTGGCCGTGCTGGAAGACATCGTGGACCACACCAACGTGGGGGCGATCTTCCGCTCCGCCGCAGCCCTGGGCGTGGACGCCGTCCTGGTGTCACCGCGCTGCGGGGATCCGCTGTACCGGCGCAGCGTGCGGGTCAGCATGGGCACGGTGTTCCAGGTGCCGTGGGCGCGGCTGGAAGACTGGCCGGGAGGATTGGCCGCGCTCCGGGAGCAGGGTTTCACCGTGGCCGCCATGGAGCTCACGGATGACGCCGTGGACCTGGACGAGCTCGCGGCCCGCCGCCCCGAGCGGCTGGCGCTGGTGCTGGGCACGGAGGGGGCGGGCATGAGCGAAGGCACCCTGGCCGCCGTCGACCTCGCCGTGAAGATTCCGATGCGCCCGGGCGTCGATTCACTCAACGTCGCGGCGGCGTCGGCGGTCGCGTTCTGGGAGCTCCGCCCGAAGGGCTGACGTGCGCAAACGGCGTTCGTCACTCCGTCCGCTTTCCGCTATGATTGATAGCTGGCCGTCCGGTGCTTTCCGTCGGCCATCCCATTCATACCTGGCAGCTGGCAAAATCCAGTTGTGCGAACAAAGGTCCAATTATGAAGTCTGATACCCACCCGAAGTACGAAGCTGTTGTTTTCAACGACCTGGCTTCCGGCGTCAAGTTCCTGACCAAGTCCACCGTGTCTTCTTCCAAGACCATCGAGTGGGAAGACGGCAACACCTACCCGGTCATCGACGTCGAAATCTCCTCCGAGTCCCACCCGTTCTACACGGGCAAGCAGCGCATCATGGACTCCGCAGGCCGCGTCGAGCGCTTCAACGCTCGCTTCAAGGGCTTCGGCGGCAAGAAGTAACTTTCTTCCCCAAGGTCTTGTAGGAAGCCCGCACCGGCAACGGTGCGGGCTTTTTGCGTGGCCCTCGCGTTCCGCCGTGCGTCGAGCCGCAGGCGGCGCCGGGCCGCCGTCGCTTCCGTCGCGCCGCCGGCAGGGTTGCCGTGGCAGGATTAATGCCATGACGACCCTTCCCTATGCTTCCGGTTCCGCGAACGACGACGGCGGCCGTCACCACGGCGAATACAAGGTCCCGGGCGGCAAACTTGTGGTCGCCGATTTCGACGTCGTGGACGGTGTGCTGACGAACGTCTCGCTCAGCGGAGACTTTTTCCTGGAGCCGGACGAGGCGCTGCCGGAGATCAACCGGGCCCTCACCGGGCTGGCCCTGGACACCGGCGCCGCCGACATCGCGGCCGCCGTGACGGCGGCCCTGCCCGAAGACGCCGTGCTGTTCGGCTTTTCCGCCGACGCTGTCGCGGTCACCGTCCGCCGCGCCCTGGCGAAGGCCACGGGCTGGGGGGACCACCACTGGAACATCATCGCCCCGTCCGTCCTGCCCACCCACGTCAACGTTGCCCTGGATGAAGTCCTGACCGAGGAGGTCGGGGCCGGGCGGCGCAATCCCACCCTGCGGTTCTGGGACTGGGAGGAGCCCTCCGTGGTGATCGGCAGCTTCCAGTCCGTCCGCAATGAGCTCCACCCGGCAGGTGTGGCCCGGCACGGCATCAGCGTGGTCCGCCGGATCAGCGGTGGCGGAGCGATGTTCATGGAGGCCGGCAACTGCATCACCTACTCGCTCTACCTCCCGCAGACCCTCGTGGACGGCATCAGCTTCGCGGACTCGTACAGTTTCCTGGACGCCTGGGTCATGGCCGCGCTGGAGAAGGTCGGCATCAGCGCCTTCTATGTGCCCCTCAATGACATCGCCACCGAGCATGGCAAGATCGGCGGGGCGGCCCAGAAGCGGCTCGCCAACGGCGGGATGCTGCACCACGTCACCATGAGCTACGACATCGACGCCGACAAGATGGTCGAGGTCCTGCGCATCGGGCAGGAGAAACTGTCGGACAAGGGCACCAGGAGCGCGAAAAAGCGGGTGGATCCGCTGCGGCGCCAGACCGGCTTGGCCCGCGCCGAAATCGTCGCGGCCATGATGGACGTCTTCGCCGAACGCTATGGCGCGACGCCGTCCGAACTCACCAACGCCGAGCTCGAGGCGGCCGGCCGCCGCGTCGAGACCAAGTTCGGCACCGCGGAATGGCTCCACCGGGTGCCGTAACGGTGCAGGCCTAGGCGTCCAGGGCCTGCGCCTTAAGAGAACGGTGCAGGTGGCTGCGCTGTTCGATGATGATCCGGCGCAGGGCGCGCGGCGCCCCGGGGTGGGCCGCCAGCCAGCGGTCGGTGCGGACGATCACGGGGTGGGTCTCGGGCGTCCCGCCGTGGCCGTCGAGGTCCTGGCCCGCAGGGTAGAAGCCGCGGACAATCCGGCTGGCGATCTCGATGCTCCGGTCCGCCCAGACCTGCTCGAGGCATTCGAAGTACGGGTCAATGAACCGGGCGAGCAGTGCGGCCGCCCCGGTGTTGAATCCGGCGATGGTGGCGCTGAGGAGCTGGTTGGACAGGCCCGTGCCGTGGACGGCGGCGTCCCAGGCAGCCGCTTTGACGGACGCGTCCGGGCGGGCTGTGAGGGCCGTGGCGTGGCCGGATTTGCCCGCCGCCGTATTGTCCCGGGTAAGTTCCTCGTCGAGCTGCGCCTGAGAGGCCTGGCCGTGGGCGGCGAGGGCGTGCCAGAGGTTCCAGCGCAGCTCGGCATCCACCGCGAGGCCGTCGATCACCGTGCTGCCGTCCAGGATGCCCCTGAGGAGATCGAGCCGGGCGGCGTCGTACCGGCTGGTGGCGGCGAGGGTCCGGGCCCAGGCCAGTTGCTGGTCGGACCCGGGCGTTGCCGCCTGCAGCTGTTCGGCAGCGGTGTCGAGGAAGCAGCGGCGCACGGTGTCCCGCGCGCCCCGGGGCACAAAGCGTTCCACCGCCGTCGAGGCGTTCCCCAGGACGTTCAGGAGGACCCCGATTCCGGTTTCGGCGGGTCCGAAGCGCTGGACGGCGTCGACGTAGAGGGCGGCCGGTGTGACCGCGTCACGGGCCGAGTCCCACAGCGCCGTCCAGCACAGCGCCCGTGCCATGGGGTCGCTGAGCTTGTCCAGGGAGCTGCGCACCGTGGTCTCGGAGTGCGGGTCCAGCCGGACCTTGGCGTAGCTGAGGTCGTCGTCGTTGACCAGCAGCAGGGCGGGCCGCGGTTTACCCGCCAGCGCTGTGACGTCGGTCCGGTCGCCGCTGACGTCGGTCTCGACGCTGTCCGAGCGGACCAGGGCGCCGGCGTCGTCGAAGTCGTAGAGGCCGATCCGCAGCCGGTGCGGCCGCGGTTCCTGCAGCCCGCTGGCCGGATCGACGGCGTCCTGCAATACGGCGACGGCGCCGAGCTCGTCCGCGTTCGCCGTCCCGCTGGCAATCGTGATCTCGCTGGAGAGGGTCGAGATGCCGGAGGTCTGCAGCCACTGCCGGGCCCACTGCGCGAGGTCGCGGCCGGATGCCGAGCTCAGCGCGGTCAGCAGCTCGGCCAGGGTGGTGTTGCCGTAGGCGTGGTCCTTGAAGTATTGCCTGGACCCGGCAATGAACGCCTCAAACCCGACGTAAGCCACGAGCTGCTTGAGGACCGACGCGCCTTTGGCGTACGTGATGCCGTCGAAGTTCTGCTTCGCGGCCTCGAGGTCCGGGATGTCGGCGACGATCGGGTGCGTCGTGGGGAGCTGGTCCTGCACGTAGGCCCAGGCCTTGCGGTTGTTGGCGAAGTTCACCCAGGCCGTGTCCCAGTCCGTGGTCCGGTCCACGCCCAGGGTGCCCATGTAGTCCGCGAAGGATTCCTTGAGCCACAGATCGTCCCACCACTTCATGGTGACGAGGTCGCCGAACCACATGTGTGCCATCTCGTGCAGGAGGGTATTGGCGCGGGCCTGGTACTGCGAATCGGCCGCCCGGGAGGTGAAGACGTAGCTTTCCGTGAAGGTCACGAGTCCCGGGTTTTCCATGGCGCCGAGGTTGTATTCGGGCACGAAGGCCTGCTCGTACTTGCCCCACGGGTAGGGGAAATCGAAAAGCTCGTTAAAGAAGGACAGCCCGTTCTTGGTGAGGCCGAAGAGCGCCCCGGCGTCGAAGGACGCGGCCATGGACGCGCGGCAGTAGAGCGCCAGCGGCACGTCCAGGACCGTGCCGTCGGCCAGCGTGCCGCTCCACGCGTCCCGGGCCTTGAAGTACGGCCCGGCCAGGACGGTGGTGATGTACGTGGACATCGGCCTGGTGGGGGCGAAGTCCCACCGGCTCGTGGCGGGGTCGGACGTTAGCTGGGTGCGCAGGACCTCAGCACCGTTGGAGGACACCTGCCAGTCCGACGGGGCCATGACATGGAACGTGAACTCGGCCTTCAGGTCGGGCTGCTCGAAGTTCGCGAAGACCCGGCGCGCGTCGGCGGGTTCGTACTGCGTGTAGAGGTAGCACTGCCCGTCGGCGGGATCCACGAAGCGGTGCATGCCCTCGCCGGAGGTGCTGTACAGGGCCGTCCCGGTGATGGTGACCTGGTTCTCGGGCTGCAGGTTGTCGAGCCGGATGCGGGAGCCGTCCACGACGTCGGCCACGGGCAGGCCCTTGCCGTTGAGGAAGACGCTGTGCACGCTGCCCGCGATGAAGTCCACGAAGGTCGACGCTCCGGGTTCGCTGGCCGAGAACGTGATGACGCTGCGGCTCGTGTAGCCGGCGACACCCGGGTCCGCTGCCTGCCGGACGTCCAGGGAGATGTCGTAGCTGTGCGTGGTGATGAGGGCGGAGCGGGCCGCGGCTTCGTCACGGCTCAGATTCTGATTCGACACCCCGCTATCTAATCACGGGAGCCTGTGTGCCGGATCACGCCGGCGGGAACATCAGGAACGCGGCGCCCAGCCCGAGCAGGGCGATCAGCAGCCAGGACGCCAGCGCGGCCAGCAGCGCGCGGGCGCCGGTGTGGAGGAGCTGGCCCACCCGCACCGCGGAGCCCAGTCCGAACAGCGCCATGCCCAGCAGCACGTCCTGGAGCACGGCGGCAGCGTCCAGGACGGCGGGGGAGAGCCAGCCGCTGGTGCGCAGGGCCGCCAGGGCCACGAATCCGAGCACAAACAGCGGGATCACGGGCGGGCGCTTGGCGCCGTCGGATCCTGAGCCCAGCCGGTGGTGGAAGCCTGCGGCGGCGACCACCGGTGCCAGCAGGATCACCCGCGTGAGTTTGACGACGACGGCGACCGCCAGGGCGGCGGTGCCCGCGGTCTGGGCGGTGGCGACCACCTGTCCGACGTCGTGCACCGAGGCGCCGGTCCACGCCCCGAAGATCTCCGGCCCGAGGCCCAGCGGCCGCGCGAGCAGCGGGAGCACCCCGATCGCCAGCGTCCCGCACAGCGTCACGAGCGCCACGGGCAGCACGGTGTCTTCTTGCCGGATCCGGCGCACAGCGGCCATCGCCCCGATCGCCGACGCCCCGCAGATGGCGAACCCCGTGGCCACCAGCAGCGATACGCGCGGAGGAAGCCGGAAGAGCCTGCTGATCACGTAGGTGCCCGCGAAAGCCGCCGCCACCACAGCCGCAATCAGCAGCAGCGCGGCCCAGCCCAGACCCAGCACATCGCCGAGGCTAACCTTCAGGCCCAGGACCACGATCCCGGCGCGCATGAGGTGCTTGCCGGCGAAGTCCAGCCCGGGACGCGCCGGCCCCGCGGTCCAGCCCGCCACGCCCGGCAGATTGGCGGCCAGGAGCCCGAGGAGGACGGCGAGGGTCATCGCCGGCAGCGCGGGGAGCAACAAGTGGACAGCGACGGCGGCGGCAACGGCCGCGGCGGCGCCCAGCAGACCTGGCGCGGCCGCAGATGCGGAACTGGTGGGAGGCACGACCCTACATTGCCGTACCCGGCCGGAAAAGCAGTAACTGCGGCCGCCCGGGCAGGCGCCCGTGCGCCGTCCGCGCCGTGCCGGGGGCCGCCGAAATGATTTCGTAACGAAAAAGTGGTTGGCTAGTCACCATGTCTGACCTATTCCAGGATTACTCCGAGGCTGCCGGCCGCACCGGCGCCTACGACGAGATGTTTGCCCCCGGCCAGCAGGCCCGGAAGTCCTACGGGCAGGTGGCCGGGGCCCTGCGTGAACTTTCATTGGCCGATGTGAGCGCCCGCGCCGATTCCATGGCACGGACCTTCCTGGACCGCGGCGTCACCTTCGACTTCGCCGGCGAGGAGCGCCCCTTCCCCCTGGACATCGTCCCCCGGGTGATCCCCGCCGATGAGTGGAGCGTCCTGGAGCGCGGAGTGGCGCAGCGGGTCCGGGCCCTGGAGGCCTTCCTCAACGACGTCTACGACAAGATGACCGTGGTGTCCGACGGCGTCATCCCGCGCCAACTCGTCACCACGAGCGCCCACTTCCACCGTCAGGTGCACGGCTTCGAACCTGCCGGCGGTGTCCGCGTCCACATTTCCGGCATCGACGTCGTCCGGGACGCCGCGGGCACCTTCCGGGTCCTGGAGGACAACGTGCGCGTGCCCTCGGGCGTCAGCTACGTCCTCGAGAACCGCCGCGCCATGGCCAAGGGCCTGCCCGAGGCCTTCGGCCAGCAGCTCATCCGCCCGGTCGAGGAGTACCCCCGCCGGCTCCTGTCCGCGCTGCGCAAGACGGCGCCTGCCGGCGTCGACGATCCCACCGTCGTGGTCCTGACCCCCGGCGTGTTCAACAGCGCCTACTTCGAGCACACCCTCCTTGCCGGCCTCATGGGCGTCGAGCTCGTCGAGGGCCGTGACCTCATCTGCCGCGGCAACCGCGTCTACATGCGCACCACGGCCGGTGAGCAGCGCGTGGATGTCATCTACAAACGCATCGACGACGAGTTCCTGGATCCGCTGCAGTTCCGGGCCGATTCCATGCTCGGCTGCCCGGGTCTGGTCAACGCGGCCCGTGCCGGTGGCGTGACCATCGCCAACGCGGTGGGCAACGGCGTCGCCGACGACAAGCTCGTGTACAGCTACGTGCCGGACCTGATCCGGTACTACCTCAGCGAAGAGCCCGTGATCGCCAACGTGGACACCTTCCGGCTGGAAGAGAAGGAAGCCCGGGAGCACGTCCTGGACCGGCTCGACGAGCTCGTGGTCAAGCCGGTCGACGGCTCCGGCGGCAAGGGCCTCGTGATCGGCCCGGATGCGTCCAAGGAAGAACTCGAAGCCCTGCGCAAGCGGGTCATCGCCGATCCCCGCGGGTGGATCGCGCAGCCGGTGCTGCAGTTGTCCACGGTGCCCACGCTCAGCGGCGACAAGTTCGGCCCCCGGCACGTGGATCTGCGCCCGTTCGCGGTCAACGACGGCGAGGACGTCTGGGTGCTTCCCGGCGGCCTGACCCGGGTGGCGCTCAAGGAGGGTTCGCTGATCGTCAATTCAAGCCAGGGCGGCGGCTCCAAGGACACCTGGGTCCTGGCGGATTCCCCGCAGGTTCCGGTCGAGGTCATCCCGCGGCCCACCGTCACGGTCCGTGAGCGGGTTTCGGTCTGGCCGGTGGAAAGCAACTGGCGCGACAGCCAGAAAGAGCAGCAACAGCAGCAGATTTCTGACGCGCAGGAGGTAACCGCGAATGCTTAGCCGTATTGCCGAGTCACTGTTTTGGATCGGCCGCTACGTGGAACGGGCCGACGGCACAGCCCGGATTCTCGACGTCCACCTCGAGCGGCTCAACCACCTGCCCATGGAAGAACAGCGCAGCGTCGCGCAGGAGCTCCTGGCGGTGATGGGTGCACGCCCGCAGAATGACGAGTTCGGTCTCCCCGAGCTCTTGAACGCCCTGGCGTACGACAAGCACAGTGCGACGTCGATTGCCGGCTCGCTCGGCGCGGCCCGGGAAAACGCCCGCCGTGCCCGGGAGACCGTCTCCTCCGGACTCTGGGAAAGCCTCAACACGACCTACTACGGGCTGAACCAGCACCGCAAGGACGTCGTGGGCACCTACCGGTTCTGCAACTGGGTCCTGGAGCGCACGGCGATGGTCAGCGGCCTCGCCGACACCACCGTCAGCCACGACGAGAGCTGGCTGTTCCTGGTCCTGGGCCGGTCCCTCGAGCGCGCCGACATGACGGCCCGCATGCTGTCCACGCGCGATGTCCTCTCGGCCGGTATGTCCTGGGTGAACATGCTCCGCTGCGCGGGCGCCTACGAATCCTTCCTGCGCACGCGCCGGGCGGCCTTCGGCGACCAGCACGCCGCAGAGTTCCTGCTCCTGGACCGGCTGTTCCCGCGGTCAATCGTCTACGCCCTGCGCGACGCCGACGAGTGCCTCGCGAAACTGGATCCCTCGGCCCAGCGCGTCGGCTTCATCAACGACGCCCGCCGCATTGTCGGCCAGGCCCGCACCTTCCTGGAGTTCCACCGCACCGATGACCTTATGTCGGAACTGCCGGAGCACATGGAGCGCGTGCAAAAGGCGGTCTCGCAGGCCTCGGACGCCATTTCCCGTAAGTACTTCAATCAGGCAGACGAACTGGCCTGGGTGGGAGAAGTTTCATGACCCGGCTGAGGATCGTCCACAAGACGGCGTACAAATACAACAAGCGCGTCACCCTGTCCTACAACGAGGCCCGGATGACCCCGCTGACGGACCCGCAGCAGGTGGTCCTGGAGTCCTCCATGAAGGTGTCGCCCTCACAGGCGGCCCTGAGCAGCTACCGCGACTACTGGGGCACGCGCGTGACGGCCTTCGACATGCAGATGCCCCACGACCACCTCGAAGTCCTCTCCACCACCACCGTGGAGGTGCACCGGGTGGAGAAGATCGCAGCCGAGGCCGACATCGTCGGGTGGGACGTCCTGGCGGCCCCGGAGACACTCAACCAGTACAGCGACTGGATTCCACAGTCCCAGCTGACCGGTCCGGGCACCGAAGTGCTTGGCATCATTCCGGGCGTCGTCGAGGGAAAGACGCCGCACGAGGCCGCCATGGCGGTCTTCGCCTGGATGCGCGGCGAGATGACGTACATGAAGGGCTCCACCGGCGTCACCACCAACGCCGAGCAGGCCTGGAACCAGCGGCAGGGCGTCTGCCAGGACCTGGCGCACCTGGCCATCGGCTCCCTCCGCAGTTGCGGGATCCCGGCCCGCTATGTTTCCGGCTACCTTCACCCGCGTTCGACGGCGGACATCGGCGAGACGGTTGCCGGACAGTCCCACGCGTGGCTCGAATGGTGGGACGGCGAATGGCGCAGCTGGGACCCGACCAACCACAAGCCTGCCGGGGACTTCCACGTCACCGTGGCCCGGGGCCGCGACTACCGCGACGTCCCGCCGCTCAAGGGCATCCTGTCCGGCGGCGGCGGATCGGCCCTCAACGTCAGCGTGGAGATCACCCGCCTCGCCTAGCGCAACCCGGGGATCGGGGCGGTAGGGGACCGGGGGTAAGGATTATTCCAGTCCGGACCGGGTGGCGTCGTCCAGCGGTGTCCACCAGGTCATCGGCGGGACCACCTTGAAGCGCCGGCCGGTGACGGTGTCCGGCGTGATCCGGACGAAGTGCTCCTTCTTGCCGGCCTGCCACGGGAACAGCAACAGACCCACGGTGTCCATGACTTCCTCAGGGTTCTGCACCGGCGCGGCCTGGCCTTTGGCCACGACGCTCCAGGCGATCCCGGTGTCCGCGTCCACGCCGTCCGCTTCCACGGCCACCGGCGTGTCGCCCGTGGCTGCCTGCAGTTTGGTGCCCACTGCGGTGCGGAACACCAGCGTCCCGTGATCGACCTTGTAATTGATCGGGAAGATGTCGGGATGATCGTCCACCCAGACCGCCAGCCTGCCCACCGAGACGCTACGCAAGAGTCGCCAGCATTCGTGATGATCGAGGTTTTCCACGGCGTGGGGCTGGTCCTTTGGCGGCTGGCCGCCCGGGTTCGCATCAGTACTCATGCCGGTGAGCTTACGCCGGAGGGGTGAGCAGGGGCTAGGGCAAAAGGTCCCAGCCGTGGAGCAAAGCGCAAATAGATGCTGACTACTCGGGACCTTCCGTGCAGTTCACGGTATTCTGGCAACACATCGTCAGCGTCGACGAGCGCCGGAGCGATTGGGGCAATCAATATGCATTCAACGGGTAAGAGCCATGGCCATAGCGCCCCCGACCCGACTCCGAGGCTCGAGGAGCTGCTGAAGGGTTTTGGTTCCAGGGCCGAGGAGCTGCAGCAGTCCCAGGAACGCATGACCGGGCTGCTCGAGGCGGTTGTAGCCGTAGCCGAGGACCTGAGCTTGGATGCAGTCCTGGAGCGCGTAGTGATGTCGGCGTGCCGGTTGCTGCACGCCCGGTTCGGCGCCCTGGGGGTGATCGGTGATGACCACGCCCTGAGCCACTTCATCACCGTCGGCATCGACGAAGAGCTGGCCCGGCAGATCGGTCCGCTGCCGACCGGCCACGGTGTACTCGCCCTGCTGATTTCTAATCCCCGGCCACTGCGGCTGCACGATCTCCGCCGACATCCGGAGTCTTACGGCTTCCCCGCACACCACCCGCCCATGCATTCCTTCCTCGGCGTCCCGGTCCGCGTCCGCGAAGTCGTCTTCGGAAACCTCTACCTCACGGAGAAGGAAGGCGGCGGCGATTTCACTGACGAGGACGAAGCCCTGGCAGTCGCCCTCGCCGCAGCCGCCGGTGTCGCCATCGAGAACGCCCGCCTTTACGACGACGCGCGCCGCAGAGCGCGGTGGCTGGAGGCCAGCATGGACGTGTCCGGGCTGATGCTGAGCACCGACCGGGACTACACCTCGGGCGGCCTTGACCCGATTGCCGCCCGCGCACTCCAGGAGTCCGGGTCCGACCTCGCCTTGCTGGTAGCGCCCGCGGCGGACTCGCCGAGCTACGTGGTGATCGGCGTCGCCGGTGAACGCGGACGGTCCTTTTCGGGACGGTCGCTCCACCTTGCGTCCGAACGTCTGGAAGGAGTTCTCGACGGCGGCGAGCCGGTCCTCTTCGACGACGCGTCCGACGTCGTCGGGGAGGTCGACGGCGCCGTCACCGGGCCGCTGCTGGCCGTGGCACTCAGCACCCAGGGCGCCCACCACGGGCTTCTGTTGCTGGCAAAGAACAAGGATTCGGTCCGCTACGCCAGGACAGACATTGAAATGGGCGCTGTCTTCGGCTCCCACGTTGCCTTGGCCCTGGAACTGGCCAGGGTGCACCGGCTGCGCGAAGAGCTCCTTGTCTTCACCGACCGTGACAGGATCGCCAGGGACCTCCATGACCTCGTCATCCAACGACTGTTCGCTGCCGGGCTGAGCGTGCAGAGCCTCACCCGCTTCACCAAGGAAGAATTGGCGCTGGAGCGGATCCGCAACATCACGGGCGAACTCGACGAGGCCATCCGGAGCCTCCGCGACACCATCTACTCCCTCAAGAGCAGCGGCGGCGAAACCGAACTGCTGAGCGGCCGGATCCGCCGGGTCACGAAGAGCTCGGCGAAGTCCATGCCTTTTGCCCCGCGCCTGACCATCACCGGACCGGTGGATGCCGTGACACCGGACAAGGCCGACAACGTGGTGGCTGTGGTCTCTGAGGGCCTCAGCAACGCGATCCGCCACTCCGGGGCGGACACGATTTCCGTCTCTGTCGCCGTCATCAAGGGCCGGGTGACGGTGGTGATCAACGACAACGGCACCGGATTCGCCGATCCGGAAAAACGCGGGGGCCTGACGAACCTCGAGGACCGGGCGCGGATGCTCGACGGCGAGTGCACCATCACCAGCACGCCCGACGCCGGTACGAGCCTCGAGTGGTCGGTGCCCCTTTAGGGCCCCTTTATTGAGGCGGTAAGCCCGGACTGCAGGTGCTACCGGACGCTGTGCGGCCGGTTCGCGTCACCGGCGTTCCCGGCGGACGCCACCGGGACCGCCGGACTGGCGATGAAGACGGCTGCCTGGGTGCGGCGTTCGAATCCGAGCTTGGCCAGCAGCGAGGAAACGTAGTTCTTGACGGTCTTTTCCGCCAGGAACATCTCCGCCGCTATCTGCCGGTTGGTCAGTCCGCCGCCCACAAGTTCCAGTACCCGGCGTTCCTGAGGCGTGAGGGACGAGGTACGGGGGTCGACTTCCTCGGTATCCACCAGGCTGTCCACGACGCCGGCGGCGACGCCTTCCGCAAAGAGCGATTCCCCAGTGGCTGCCCGCCGCAGGGCACCGATCAGGTCGGTGCCGCCGATCTCTTTGAGCACGTAGCCCCGGGCGCCTGCCAGCACGGCGCCGCGCAGTGCCTGTTCGTCGTCAAAGCTCGTCAGGATGATGCAGTTCAGGGACGGGTCAACAGAGCGCACATCGCGGCAGACCTCAATACCGGTCCCGTCAGGCAGCCGGGCGTCCAGCACACAGACGTCCGGATGGAGGGCCGGAATCCGGCGGGTTGCTTCCACCGCGGATCCGGAACTGCCCACCACGACGAATCCTTCGCCTTCGAGGAGTTCCTGCAGCCCGCGCCGGACCAGCTCGTGATCGTCAAGGATAAAGACGCGGATAACCGCCGGCACGCCATCGGGTGCAGTGAGACCTGCATCTGACCAGGCAATCATGACTCTCCTGTCCGGCCGCTTACTGCTGCACCGTTTGATTCCGTAGTTTGTTGACTTCCCCAAGCCTTTGCCATTCTTCTGCACACCGTGTCCCGGGACAAGGGTCCTAATGCCCACCCACCGGCACCGCTGCATGACTTTTGGCCCTAGGCGCCTGCAGGGCCGGGCGGCATCATGGGAGCGGCGCCATCCATGCCCGGCCGATACGAGGATGAGGGATCACCAATGAACGAAGCCAGCGACACCCGGACCATCGTTGTGGGCGTTGACGGCTCGGAGGCTTCTGTGGAGGCTCTCCGGCAGGCGCAGCGCCTTGCCGTGCCGCTGTCCGCCACAGTGGTCGCCCTGGCCTGCTGGGATTACCCGCCGGTCTACGACGGCTACGTCGCCGTCGGCATCGATGATTTTGATGTCCGGGCGGGGGAGATCCTCGCCGAAGCAGTCGCCAAGGCGTTCGGCCCGGACGCTCCCGCCAACGTCGAAACCCGGCTTGTCCAAGGCCATCCGCGCCACATGCTCATCGAGGAAAGCAAAACCGCGGACATGCTGGTTTTGGGCCGCCGCGGCCGCGGCGGCTTCGGCGGCCTGCTTCTGGGATCCGTCAGCTCCGCCTGCGTGGCGCATGCGCATTGCCCGGTGCTGATCGTGCACTCGCCAGAAAAGGAGTCCTGACGCCTAGCTATTCGAAGGTGGAGCGGCGCGGGTCCGAAAGGCGTGTAGTCCAGAGATCGGGCCGGTTGACCTTGAAGCGTCGTCCGGTCAGCGCTTTGGGAGCGACCCGCACGTAATAGGCCTTCTCGCCGGGCTGCCAGGGCTCCAGGAGCAACGCATCCACGGCATCCTTCTCCTCCTGGCTCTCGATGAGCTCGGCTTCGCCGCGGGCCATGACGCTCCACGCCGCCTCGTCGTGGGCGTCGTATCCATCGATTTCGAAGGCGACCGGCTTGGTGGTGATGGCGCCCCACAGTTTCGTGCCGCCAGAGGTGCGGAAGACGATCGCACGCCGTTCCAGCACGAAATTCACTGGAAAGATCTCCGGATGACTATCCACGATCAGCGCGACGCGCCCCACGGTTTCAGTGTCGAGGAGGACCCAGCACTGGTCCATGGTGAGCGAGTAATCGGGCGAGGGCGTGGTTGAGTCCATGGACAGACACCTTACGGGCCGGCTCCGACTCCCATCAGGGCCATAAGGCCCGGTCAAGGGGCCATATGGCCCGGCGGCCACACGTGTCCCGCGGCGCGCTCCCCGTGCCGCCAAGACGGATCCGGGGAGCTCCGAACGTCACCAGGGGCTGGGCTTGTAGTCCTTGAGGAAGACGCCATACTGGTCTTCGCCGGCCTCGCCCATGACGATCGGGTCATAGACGCGGGCCGCGCCGTCCACCAGGTCCAGGGGCGCGTGGAAGCCCTCTTCCATGAGACGGACCTTGGTGTAGTGCGGGCGCTCGTCCGTGATCCAGCCGGTATCCACCGCGGTCATCAGGATGCCGTCGGCGTCGAGCATCTCCTGGGCGCTGGTGCGCGTCATCATGTTCAGCGCCGCCTTGGCCATGTTCGTGTGCGGGTGCCCGGGGCCCTTGTAGGCGCGGGAGAACTGGCCTTCCATGGCACTGACGTTGACGATGTACTTCCGCCGCGCGGTGGAGCGCTTCATGGCGCCGCGGAGCCGGCTCACCAGCAGGAACGGGGCCGTGACGTTGCACAACTGCACTTCGAGCATCTCCAGCGGGTCCACCTCGTCCACCACCTGGGTCCAGCTGTTGATCGTGGCGAGATCCGGAACCAGCCCGCCGGCGTCAATCGCGGTGCCCGAGGCAATGCGCTCCAGCGAGGCCGAACCCGTGGACAAGGCCAGGGAGGTGATGGCGTCCCCGGCCAGGACGGGGTGTTCAAGCACCGTGCTGGCCAGTGCCAGCGGGTGTTTGTCGTGCGCGTGGCCGAACGTGACGAGCTCGGGGCCCCCATTGCCGGCCTGAAGGGCCGCGGGCAGCGGCTCGTCCTCGGCGTCGGCCAGAGGCTTATAGGCGTTTCCGGAGCGCCGCACCGTCTGGGCCGCGTTGTTGATGATGATGTCCAGCGGTCCTGCGGCGTCCAAGGAGTCCGTCAGGGCCATCACCTGGGACGGGTCGCGGAGGTCGATGCCCACGATCCGGAGCCGGTGCAGCCAGTCTGCACTGTCCTCCATGGCAGCGAAGCGGCGGGCGGCGTCCTTCGGGAAGCGTGTGGTGATGGTGGTGTGGGCGCCGTCCCGGAGGAGCCGGAGCGCGATGTACATGCCGATCTTCGCCCGGCCGCCGGTCAACAGGGCATTGCGGCCGGTCAGGTCGGTGCGCGCGTCGCGCTTGCTGTGGCTGAACAGGGCACACTCGGGGCACAGTTGGTGATAAAAGGCGTCCACCTGGGTGTAGTGCTGCTTGCAGATGTAGCACGGGCGAGACCTGATGAGGTGGCCGGCGATTTCGCCGGTCGCGGACGGGGCAAGCTTGTTGCCGCGTGTCTCGTCGTCGATCCTGTCCGGGGCAGCCGTCGCCGTCTGGGCGATGACGGCGCGGTCCGCTTCCGCGATCTCATCCCGCTTGGCAACCCGGCGGTGGCGCTTGACCGCCTTAAACATCTTTCCGGTGGCACGGCGGACGGACACGTAGTCCGGGTGTTCCTCGTCGTACGCGTGGATGGTGTTCAGGACCTTCAGGCAAGCCCGAATCTCCTCCGGGGTCAGCTCGGCAGCGGCCGGCTCGGCTGCGGTCAACGCAGCAACGGAAAGATCGGAGGATAGATCGGGGGAGCTCATTGCCCCAATTTTACAGGCAACTGGTGCCCTGCCGGACCTCCGGCAGGGCACCGGTCCTAGTAGGCCTTGGTCGAGCGTTTGCCCTGGGCGTCCACGCCGACGGCGGCGGCCTGCACCTCAGCGACCCTGTCCACCGACTCCCGCAATTCCGGCCAGTTTTCGGTGGCGGCGCGGACGGCATCCGGCACAAGGCGCAGGTTAGCGGCGGAGAGCGCCCGTTCTGCGTCGCTGGGCTCCGGGACGAGCTGCCCCTTGGACAGGACCGTGATGCCGGACTCCGTGACCTTGAAGCCGCGGGCGCGGTCGAGTTCGGCATCGAGGCCGATCGCGGCCCCGGCCGGAACCTTGACGTTCTTGTCGAGGATGGCGCGCCTGATCACAGCACCCTCGCCGACATTGACCTTGTCCATGAGCACCGAATCCAGGACCCGGCTGGACGTCCCGACGTACACATCGTTGGAGAGCACTGAACCCTCCACGATGCCGCCCGAGACGACGACACCGTTGGCCACGATGGAATCGAGGGCGGTGCCTACGGTGTTGGATTTGCCGCGGACAAACTTGGCCGGCGGGGAGACGCTCTGGCGGGTGTAGATCGGCCACTCGGAGTTGTAGAGGTTGAACACCGGCACGGGGGAGATGAGGTCCATGTGGGCGTCGTAGAACGAGTCAATGGTGCCGACGTCGCGCCAGTAGGTGCGGTCCCGTTCGGTGGACCCGGGAATGTCATTGAGCGTGAAGTCGTAGACGCCGGCCTCACCCTGGGAGACAAAGTAGGGAATGATGTCCCCGCCCATGTCGTGCTTGGTGTCGAGGCGCTCGGCGTCGACGTGCAGCGCCTCGACGAGGGCATCGGCGTTGAACACGTAATTGCCCATGGAGGCCAGGAACTGGCTCGGGTCCGCGGCGAGTCCGGGCGTCGAGGACGGCTTCTCGACGAAGGCGGAAATCTTGTCCGGGTTCTCGGGGTCGGTTTCGATCACGCCGAACTGATCCGCCATGTGCAACGGCTGGCGGACGGCGGCTACCGTCGCCTTGGCCCCGCTGGCTACGTGCTGCGCCACCATCTGGGAGAAGTCCATGCGGTAGACGTGGTCTGCGCCGACCACGACGACGATGTCGGGGTTGGCGTCGTGGATCAGGTTCAGAGACTGATAGATGGCGTTGGCACTCCCCAGGAACCAGCTCTTGCCGACCCGCTGCTGGGCCGGAACGGAGGCCACGTAGTTGCCTAATTGGGTGGACAAGCGCCACGTCTCAGAAATGTGCCGGTCCAGGCTGTGCGACTTGTATTGCGTCAGCACCACAATTTGCAAATAACGCGAATTCACGAGATTTGATAGGGCAAAGTCAATGAGCCGGTAGCTTCCGGCAAAGGGCACGCCCGGCTTGGCCCGGTCCGCCGTCAATGGCATGAGCCGGTTTCCCTCGCCACCTGCGAGGACAATTGCCAAGACTTTCTTTTGATGCGGCATGGTTATCGCTCCTGAACGCCTTCGTTACTCCCCAAAACAGTCCGGCATGCCCGAACGTCTTCACACTAGATCAGTTCCACCGTAACGACTACCTTGGTGCATGTGCGAATAGACATTGTGACCAAAGAATTCCCGCCGGAAATCTACGGCGGCGCCGGAGTCCATGTGGCCGAGCTCAGCAGAGTCCTGGCCCAACGTGTGGACCTACAGGTGCGTGCCTTCGGCGCGCCCCGCGAGCCCGGGTACCACGGAGCGACGGTCACGTCCTACTCCGTGCCCGAAGACCTGGGCTCCGCCAACGCCGCCATCCAGACCCTCGGGGTGGATCTGAGGATCGTTCCGGACATTGCCGGCGCGGACCTGGTGCACTCCCACACCTGGTACGCCAACATGGCAGGACACATCGCGTCCCTGCTCCACGGCATTCCCCATGTGCTCAGCGCCCATAGCCTGGAACCGCTGCGCCCGTGGAAGGCCGAACAGCTTGGTGGCGGCTACGCGGTCTCCTCCTGGGTGGAAAAGACCGCCTACGAGGCCGCCGCCGCCATCATTGCCGTTTCGGAAGGCATGCGGCAGGACATCCTGCGCAGCTATCCGGAGGTGGACCCGGCCAAAGTCAAGGTAGTCCACAACGGCATTGACGTCAGCCTGTGGAACCGGGACGAGGGCGAGGACGTCGTCCGGGCGCTCGGGATCGATCCCTCGCTGCCGAGCGTCGTGTTTGTCGGCCGCAATACCCGGCAAAAGGGGGTTCCGTATCTGCTCCGTGCCGCCGCCAAACTGCCGGCCAATGTCCAGCTGGTGCTGTGCCTCGGCGCAGCCGATACTCCCGAGCTGGCGGCCGAGACCGCGCGCCTCATCGAGGAGCTGCAGAGCAAGCGCACGGGCGTAATCGTGGTGGAACGGATGCTGCCCCGCAACGAGCTCATCCAGGTCCTCAGCCACGCCACGGCGTTCGCCTGCCCGTCCATCTACGAGCCGCTGGGCATCGTGAACCTTGAAGCCATGGCCTGCGGTGCCGCCGTGGTGGCCAGCGCCACCGGTGGTATCCCGGAGGTTGTAGATCACGGCGTGACCGGGCTGCTGGTGGAGCTCGAACAGGTCACCGACGGCACGGGCACCCCGCTCGACCCGGAGAAGTTTGTCACCGAGTTCGCCGCCGCCCTGACCGAGGTGGTGTCCGATCCCGCCCGGGCCCGGGCCATGGGGGAAGCGGGTCGGCGCCGGGCGGAGAAGCACTTCTCCTGGGAGTCCATCACGGAGACCACGCTCGAGGTCTACCGTTCGGTCCTGCCCGGTCCGGCGGCCTGACCAGCAGTCCTCCAGACAGAGATACGGACTCAGGCAAGGACTGCTGAGCACGCGACGGCGCCGCTCCCCTCAGCGGGGAGCGGCGCCGTCGTGCGTTAAGGGGCTTCGCCGGATGATGGTGCCGCCGGAAACGTCAGGCGCGCGCGGGCTTGGACTGCAGCGTGGTGCGGGCGAGCAGGATCTTTTCATCCACGGGCGCCTGGCCGCTGGCCCGCTGCTTCCGGAAGTAGTCCCGGGCCTCGTCCTGCCGGATCTTTTCCGCTCCGGTCGAGATCTCCGCGCGGAGATGCTCCGGTCCGTAGCCGAACGCGTCCACAAGGTCGACGGCGTGCGGCCGGATCTTCACGAGGAGCCGGTTGATGTACTCGCCCACGGTGCGTCCGCGCTGCATCGACAACCGGCCGTTCATCAGGTACCAGGACAGGTTCTTCTCGATGAGTGAGAGGCCGAAGAGATCACGCAGCCAGGTCAGGACCTTGTGCGTACCGGGGTCGGTGACGTTGCCGAGGGCTTCGGTAAAGGCCTCCCACTGCAGCAGTTCGGCGTGCGCCTGGGCGGCTTCGATGAGCTCGTGCTGGTGTGCGTTGAACAGGGCGGCGCCCTGCCGCTGCGGGAGCCTGTTGGCGCCCTTGAGCGCCGCGCCGACCTGCGCGACCATGGTCTGGACCCGGTCGGTCAGGAGGGCGCGCTGGCTTGACTCGTCGCGGATGGCGATCGCGGCCTTCTGCACGGAGCCGGAATCGGCCATGAACTGGGCAACCTGGCGCAGGCCGCTGCGGTGCAGCGCAGTGCCCGTCGCCTGGGACACGACGTAGCGGGCCAGGACACCGACGTTGGCGTTGCGGAACTCCTTGGCGTAGTCGGCGAGCAGGCGCTTGGCGACGAGCTGCAGCAGGACCGTGTTGTCGCCTTCGAAGGTCACATAGACATCGAGGTCGGCGCGGAGCGACGCAAAGCGGTTCTCGATCAGGAAGCCGGCACCGCCGCAGGCCTCGCGGCATTCCTGCAGCGTGTCCAGGGCGTGCCAGGTGCTGAGCGGCTTGAGCGCCGCGGCCAGGGTCTCGAGGTCCTGCCGGTCCTCGTCGGTGTCGTGCCGGCCGGAGAAGACGTCGTCGAACTTCTCGAGCAGCTGCTCGTGCGCGAAGCTGGCCGCGTAGGTGGTGGCGAGCCGGGTGAAGAGCCGGCGCTGGTGCCGCTGGTAGTCCAGCAGGACCTCCTCGTCGGTCTGGGAGGAGGCGTTGAACTGCCGGCGCTCGGTGGCGTACTGGATGGCGGTCTTCAGCGCGAGCTTGGAGGCGGCCACGGCAGCGCCGTCGAGCGAGACCCTGCCCTGGACGAGGGTGCCGAGCATGGTGAAGAAGCGGCGGCCCGGGCTGGCGATGGGGGAGGTGTAGTTGCCCTCGGCGTCGACATCGCCGTAGCGGTTGAGCAGGTTGGTGCGCGGGATGCGGACGTTGGCGAAGTGGAGCCGGCCGTTGTCGATGCCGTTCAGACCGCCCTTGACGCCGTCGTCCTCGCCGCCGATCCCGGGCAGGAATTCCTTGGTGTCGGGGTCGCGCAGATCCAGGTAGAAGGCATGCACGCCGTGGTTGACGCCCTTGGTCAGGAGCTGGGCGAAGACGACCGCACCCAGGCCGTCGATCGCGGCGTTGCCGATGTAGTCTTTCCACGCGGCCCGGAACGGCGTGTGGATCACGAATTCCTCGGTGGCCGCGTCGTAGGTGGCCGTGGTGGCGATGCTGGCGACGTCCGAGCCGTGCCCGGTCTCGGTCATGGCAAAGCAGCCGGGAATCGCCAGGCTCATGATGCCCGGCAGCCACTTGCGGTGATGGTCCTCGGTGCCCAGGTGCATCACGGCGGAGCCGAAGAGGCCCCACTGCACGCCGGCCTTGATCTGCAAGGAAGGATCGGCGGTGACCAGTTCCTCGAAGCCTGCAATGTTGCCGCCGTGGTCATCGTTGCCGCCAAGCGCGGACGGGAAGGCCCGGTGGACGGCGTTGTGGCGCACGAGGTGCTCCAGCTGCCCGAAAGCGCGCCGACGGTGTTCGGTGTGGGTCAGGCCCTCGATCTTGTGCAGTTCCGGCTGGCCGGACACCGCGCGGGCGTGCCGGCGGACGTCGGCCCATTTGCCCAGCAGTTGCTCGCCAAGGGCTGCGACGTCGACGGCGGCCTGCTCCGGAGCGCCGGGCCGGCGGGCTGCCGATGTTGTGCTGTGTCCGGGCTCGGTGCCGGCGGTACGGTCGGCGAGTTCAGTCATGTCGATTCCTTCTTTGGTTCTGACAATTCAGTGCTAAGGCCTCAGTTCCGGGCCGCGGTTCCGTGGCCCGGGGGCCCGGGTACCGGTGCTAGGAGGTGCCGCGGTCCGGCACAGGGTCCGCTCCCGTCGGGGGCGTCTGCAGTTCGGGAGCGATCCCGAAGCAGAGCCAGTCCGTAATCTGCCGTGCCATGGCCTCCTGGTCCGGCTTGGCGGGTCCTGGCGGGCTGGCGAGCCACTGTTCTCCGGCGTTCCGCACCAGTCCGATCGCGGCGTTGGGCCAGTAGCCGATCACGGCTTCCTTGTCCTGGCCGCCGCCCAGGTGGCTGCGCATGGGCCGGGCGATCATGTCGCTGATGGCGGCGAAGAAGTGGCTCAGCGCCCCGGCGGTGGAGATGGACGGGCCCGCCGTGTCCGCGTCGCCGTGGCGCGTCACGAACGTGTAGACGTTCGGGCTGGTCTCGGCCATCTGCAGGTAGGCCGAGACCATGGCGAACAGGCCCTCGCGCGGTGTCTGGGCGCTCTGGGCAGCCTCCTGGATCCGGCGCTGCATCTGGCCCAGCACCACCTCGCCCACGGCCTGCTGGAGGCCGGCTTTGTCACCAAAATAGCGGTAGAACACGGACTTTGACGTTCCCGCGGCTACGGCGATGTCCTCCATGGATGCATCGCTGCCCAGGGCGTGCACCGCCTTCCGGGCGGACTTGATGAGTTCCCGCCGCCGTTCCTCGCGGTGGGACTGCCACCGCGAGGAACGGCCGTCGACGCCGGACGGCCCACCGGAGCTGCCGGAGGGGACGCCCGATCCACCGCTTGGCGGGGTGCTTGACCGGGGGTTTGACCGGGGGGCCGCGCCCCTGGCGGCGGCCTTGCCGCTGGCCGTGGTGGCGTCCGGCGGACTAGCGTGGGGGATGTTCACGATACCCAGCGTATCAGGTACGCTGGGTATCGGTAACCGCTTTGATCGAAGGAGACAGCCCATGTCCGTCAACGGACAGTCAGTACCCGGCCCGCAGGAACCGACCGCCGCCCCGCACCTCCGCAAAGCCGTGGTTGTGGGCGGCAACCGCACACCGTTTGCCCGGACCGGCGGCGCCTACACCAAGTCCTCCAACCAGGACATGCTCACCGCCGCCCTGGACGGACTCATTGCCCGCTTTGGCCTCCAGGATGAGCGGATCGGGGAAGTCGCTGCCGGAGCCGTCCTCAAGCACTCCCGCGACTTCAACCTCACCCGGGAAGCAGTTCTCGGCTCGGCCCTCTCCGCCGAGACCCCCGCGTATGACCTCCAGCAGGCGTGCGCCACCGGCCTTGAGACAGTCCTCGGCCTGGCCAACAAGATCAAGCTGGGCCAGATCGAGTCAGCGATCGCCGGCGGCGTCGACTCGGCCTCGGATGCCCCCATCGCCGTCAGCGAAGGGCTCCGCGAGGTGCTTCTGGACCTGAACCGGGCGAAGACGGTATCCCGGAGGCTGCAGGTACTCAGCCGGCTCCGGCCCAAGGACCTGGCCCCCGATGCCCCGAACACGGGGGAACCGCGCACCGGGCTGTCAATGGGCGAGCACCAGGCGCTGACCACCGCGCAATGGAAGATCACCCGGGAGGCCCAGGACGAGCTCGCCTTCAACAGCCACAAGAATCTTGCCGCGGCCTACGACGCCGGCTTCTTCGACGACCTCCTGACGCCCTACCGGGGACTGAGCCGCGACTCCAACCTGCGGGCCGACACGAGCCTGGAGAAACTGGCGGCACTCAAGCCGGTCTTCGGCAAGAACCTTGGCGCCGAGGCGACCATGACGGCCGGCAATTCCACCCCGCTGACGGACGGCGCCTCCACCGTGCTGCTCGCTTCCGAGGAATGGGCCGATGCCCACGACCTCCCCAAGCTCGCCGCCGTGGTGGACGGCGAAGCTGCCGCCGTAGACTTTGTCCACGGCAAGGACGGGCTGCTCATGGCGCCGGCCTTCGCGGTGCCGCGGCTGCTCGCACGCCACAACCTCGCCCTTGAGGACTTCGATTTCTTCGAGATCCACGAGGCCTTCGCCGGGACCGTGCTGAGCACCCTTGCCGCGTGGGAGGACGAGGAATTCGGCCGCACCCGCCTGGGCCTGGACAGGGCCTTCGGCAGCATCGACCGGTCCAAACTGAACGTCAACGGCTCTTCGCTGGCTGCCGGACACCCGTTCGCTGCCACGGGCGGCCGGATCGTGGCGTCACTGGCCAAGATGCTGCATGACAAGGGCCAGGCCGACGGCCGCCCGGCGCGCGGGCTTGTGTCCATCTGCGCCGCCGGCGGCCAGGGCGTCGTCGCAATTCTCGAAGCACTCTAAGGGGAACCCGATGAGCGACACATACATCCGGTTCGTCAGCCACGGACCCGGCCGGGACATTGCCAAGCGGCTCGGGCTCCCGCAGCCGGTGACCCTCCGGCGGTACCGGCCCGGTGCCCCCCTGATCGAGGGGCCGGTCCTGGTTCAGGGCTCCACCAGTGGCGCCGACAGCCTGGCCGCGGCCCTCCTGGCATGGAACCTCGACGTCCGGCGCCACGCGATCCCGAAGGAGAAGCTCGGCGCCATCATCCTGGTGCTGGACGAGTTGGCCCGTCCCGAGGATCTGGAACACCCGGTCCTCACGGCGGCCACCTCGCTGCGCGACCTGGCCCCGAATGCCCGTGTCATCACCGTTTCCCGCACGCCGGACTCCGCGGCGGAGCCGGCGACGGCGGCGGCCCGGCACGGCGTGGACGGCCTCCTGCGGTCGCTGGCGAAGGAACTGCGCGCGGGCGCCACAGGGAACGGCATCCTGCTCGCCGACGGCGCCGACACCACCAGCCCCGGGACGCTGGGGGCGTTGAGGTTCTTCCTGTCCGGCCGCTCGGCATTCGTGGACGGGCAGTTCCTGACCGTCACCTCCGGTGCCGGTCAGCTGCCCGATGACGTCGAGAAGCCGCTGGCCGGCAAGGTGGCAGTGGTGACGGGCGCCGCCCGGGGCATCGGGGCGGCGATCGCCCGCACCCTGTACCGCGACGGCGCCACGCTCATCCTCGTCGACATCCCGGCCGCGGGCGACCATCTCGCGGCCGTGGCCAACGAGGTCCACGGAACCGCTCTGCAGCTGGATATCAGCCACAGCGACGCCGGCCAGCGGATCATTGACCACGCCGTGGCACGCCACGGCCGGCTGGACATCGTGATCCACAACGCCGGAATCACCCGTGACAAGCTCCTGGCCAATATGGATGCGGGCCGCTGGAACTCCGTCATCGCTGTCAACATCGCCGCGCAGCTGCGGATCAACGATGCCCTCCTGGCCTCGGAGCACTTCCGCGACTCGCCGCGGATCGTCTCCGTGGCCTCCACAAGCGGGATCGCCGGCAACCGCGGCCAGACCAACTATGCCGCGTCCAAGGGCGGCGTGATCGGCATGGTCCGCGCCACGGCGCCGCTCATCGGCGAGCGCGGCGGGTCCATCAACGCCGTCGCTCCCGGCTTCATCGAAACGGAAATGACGGCCCGGATCCCCTTCGCCACCCGCGAAATCGCCCGCCGGCTCAATTCCCTGCAACAGGGCGGTCAGCCGGGGGACGTCGCCGAGGCCATCGCGTTCCTTGCCAGCGACGCCGCCGGCGGGATTTCCGGAGAGGTGCTGCGCGTCTGCGGGCAGAATTTGGTGGGCGCATGAGCAGTTCCCGGACCGTCATCCTTGGGGAGATGCCGGCCCTGTCCAAGCTCTACGTCAACGCGGCGGCCACCGCGGCGCGGCGCAGGGTCCTGGGCACCCACGGCGGCACCGAACTGCCGCCTTACACCCACGAAGTCCGCGGCGTGCGGGCCGACGTCACCAACCTGACCGCCTACCAGCACCTGATCGGTGAAACCGCGAGCGATGTCCTGCCCGCCGGATTCATCCATGCACTGGCGTTTCCGCTGGCCATGAGCGTGATGAACCGGGACGACTTTCCGCTGCCGCTGCTGGGCATGATCCACCTGAGCAACACGGTGGTCCAGTCCGCGCCGGTCCTGTTCACCGAGGCTCTGGACATCCGTGCCCGGGTGGACAACCTGCGTGGACACAGGGCCGGCACCCAGCTTGATGTCGTGGCGGAGGTCCGCGCCGCCGGGCAGGAAGAAGTCCGCTGGCGCGGGGTCTCGACCTACCTGGCCAAGGGCGTGTTCGTGCCCGGGATCGACAAGCCGTCGGTGCCGGTAACGCCGCCGCCGTTCTCGGCACCGGATCCTACGGCGATCTGGCAGCTGGGCGTCGATACCGGGCGCGCCTACGCGGCCGTGTCCGGCGACTTCAATCCCATTCACCTCAGCGTCCTGACGGCCAAGGCCATGGGGCTGCGCCGGTCCCTCGCCCATGGCATGTACCTCGCGTCGCGGGCGCTGGCCGACGTCGGTGCCGCCAAGGGGGACTCGTTCAGCTGGGAGGTGGCCTTCGAGGCACCGGTCTTCCTGCCGGCCCGCGTGGCACTGGACATCAGCACCGCGCAGGCCGGCGGCGGGGCATGGCAGCGCTCCGACTATGTCGCGTGGAACCCGTTGTCCGGGCGGCGGCACTTCAGCGGCTTCGTCGCGGCGCTGTCCTAGCCGGTATCCGGCCAGGAACGACGGCGGCGCCCGCCCCCGGCACGGGGACGGACCCCGCCGTCATGGTCCGGGCCTTCGGCCGGAGTATCCGTGCGTCAGTCGCTGGCCGAGGAGGACTTCACGACCCGCAGCATCCGGTGCAGGCTCATCAGGATCGACTCGGCTGCGCTGGGGGCGTCGGTGGCCGTTTCCCCGGCGCCGATCCGTCCCGTCAGCGCTTTGACGGCAGAGTCGGCCGCTTCAATCCGCTCCAACTGCTCTTGCGGGCTCTCCTCCTCGATCGAGCGCAGGATGTCAGCCACGGCGGACATGGCGTCGGCAAGCGGCTCGGTATATTCATCCGGCACCACAAAGGGTGTGTCCTCGGCCCAGATGACATCCGATAGCACCTGCGTCACGTCCTGGACGTGGAAGGTCACCCGCTCAAGGTCCCGCAGGTTGCGGTAATCCAGTTCGATGTCCCGGGGGTGGAGCCGGCGCCGGGGATTCGCCCGCCGGCTGGCGTCCGCCTTCTCCACGGCCAGCCGTACGGAGCGCGCGGAGGCTTCGAGCGAGTCGGACCGCTTGGACCAGTCCTCGTGTTCCGGCGGCCAGCTCTCCTTCAGCGCCGTGGCCATGTCCCGGAGCTGCTGGGCGAGTGCCAGGCGCAGTTCCGCGATGCTGAGCTCGGCGGCCCGGAAGTGCAGGGGCGGGAAGACCAGCAGGTTCACAATGATGCCCACTGTGACTCCGACGCCCATCTGGAAGAGGTACCCGAAGGAGAACGTGTCCGGGTTGTGGCCGCCCACGAGCAGGACCAGAAGCGCCGCCGTCGGGATCCAGTCCCGGCCTGCGCCGATCTTCGGGAGTCCGGCCAGGACAACACCAAAGGCCATCACGATCCCGACCGTCAGCGGTGACGGGCTGCCGAGGATGAACAGCACAAAGGCCAGTCCAATCCCTATCGCCAGCCCCGCGAGCGTCTGCACCCCCTGCTTCATGGAGCCGGCGACGTTTTCGTACATCGCTACCAGGGCGCCCAGCGGAGCGTAATAGGGGTAGTCGGCCGCGGAGCCGGGCATCAGCGGGGCGATGGCGAAGGCAACGCCCGCGGCCAGTCCTGCCTTCATGGCCAGCTGCAGCCGTGGCCACAGCAGCGCCGAGGACACGTTGCCGGCCACGATCCGCCAGAGCCGCCGGAACAAGGAGGGGCCTCCGGTGTGCGTTGCCTCGTCTGTCGTAGTCATCCCGGCTCACCCTAGGCTGGAGATATTGCTGCGACAAATGGACGAACCCCGGCAGGACAGTGTTTTCCGGTCAGTCCGCGCCGTGTCCCGGGGTGACCTCTTCCCCGGGGCGGACCGGTCCCGGCGGCGTGCCGTCGCCGAATGGCCGGCCCCCCAGAGCTTCGCGGCCGTGGGCGGAGAGCCAGTTGCCCAGCTCCGGGCCGCGCGGGACAACGCCGGTGGGGTTGATGTCCTCGTGGACGATGTAGTAGTGCTGCTTGATCTGCACGAAGTCGGTGGTGTCCCCGAACCCGGGGGTCTGAAAGAGGTCACGCGCGTAGGCCCACAGCACCGGCATCTCGCTGAGCTTCTGCCGGTTGCACTTGAAGTGCCCGTGGTACACGGCGTCGAAGCGCGCCAGAGTGGTGAAAAGCCGGACGTCTGCCTCGGTGATGGTCTCGCCCACGAGGTACCGTTGCCCGCCAAGGCGCTCCTCAAGCCAGTCGAGGGCCGTCCAGAGCCGGTCGTAGGCGGCGTCGTAGGCTTCCTGGGAACCGGCAAAGCCGCACCGGTAGACGCCGTTGTTCACTTCCGTAAAGACGCGCTTGTTGACGGCGTCTATTTCTTCCCGCAGATGATCCGGGTACAGCTCCGGCGCGCCGGGGCGGTGGTACCGCACCCATTCCGTGGAGAAGTCCAGCGTGATCTGGGGGAAGTTGTTGGTCACGACCTGCCCGGTGGGGACGTCCACGATCGCCGGGACCGTGATCCCGCGGGGGTAGCCGGGGAAGCGGCGGAAGTAGGCTTCCTGGATGCGCTCGATGCCGAGGACCGGATCCTTGCCGTCCGGGTCGAGGTCAAAGGTCCAGGACCGGGCATCGTGGGTGGGACCGGGCTGGCCGAGCGAGATGACGTCCTCCAGGCCCAGGAGCCGGCGCACGATCACCGTCCGGTTGGCCCACGGGCAGGCACGTGCTGCGATGAGCCGGTAACGCCCAGGCTCGACGGGCCAGCCAGGTTCGCCGTTGCGGCCGGGGGCTCCGTCCCGGGTGATCCGGTCCTCGATGTAGTTGGTGTCGCGGGTGAATTCCGCGCCGCCGGTCACGTACGCGCCTTTGGTGCTGAATCCGGGGTCGTCGGTGTGGGTACTCTGGCTCATGGTCCCAGCCTACGGTGGGGAAATGACGTGTCCGAACAAGGCCGTGAACACCGGCGCCATCGGCTGCCACGCAAACCACCAGGCGGCAGCCACCACGGCCGCGAAGAGGATAATCCACACCGCGGCAGGGACCGAGGTGGCCCGGGCCAGCAGATAGGCGTCCGACGTCGTGATCCTGTCACGGTGCCGGAGATGGACGTTTGCCAGTTTGCCGAGGTCCCTGACGGCGGCGACCAGGAGCGCCAGGCCCAACACGATCATGACGTGCCCGTTGAAGACCGGCGGCACAAACAGCACCAGGAGCGCCGCGGCCAGCACGGCGGCGGCGGTGATGAGCAGGCCCGTGCCGTTGCGGAGGAACAGGAAGGACGCCAGGAGGATCAGGGTTCCCACGGACATCGCCGCCGGGCCCCAGCCGTTGAAACCGCACCAGACCATCACGGCGCCAACGACCGCGGGCACGGGGTAGCCCCAGAAGGTGGACCAGGCTGCGGAGGCACGGCTCCTGCTGAACGTCGTGGTGGTGCCGGAGTGATCCAGGCCCAGACGGATACCGCCGAGCCGCTGTCCGGTGGTGAGAGCGGCGAAGGCATGGCCGAGTTCGTGGGTCACCGTGGCGAGCAGTCCAAAGTAGCGCCAGGTGAGGCGGGGCAGGGACACGGCCACGGCCAGCAGGACCACCATGGCGAGCTCGGTGCTGGTCACGTGCGGGCTGGGGGCGTGAGCAAATCCGGCCACGATCCGCTCCCACCATGTCTGGGCCAGGTTCGGTTCCCCGGGCACGAGAAATCGGGTCATGGCCTGCTCGAGGCGTGCTGAAGGATCCGGTACCGTTCGTCGTCAACCATAGGGTGCAAGGCTAGCGCGGACGCTGCGACGGCGTCGAAACGGGTCCGGGTCAAGGCCGGGTGCGGCCGTGCGCTACACACGCGGCGGAGCGGACGAACGGGCCGAAAGACCCGTCCGCACGGACATTCGTGTCCGTAAGGTGGAATCCGACCATCAATCCTGCCCAGTCAGGAGTCACTATGGACAATCCGGACGCCGCGGCCGCAACGCCGCGGAACACGCTGCCCGGGGACGCGGCCAATGAAGTCCGTGCCCTCGAGGCGGTCGAAAGCCATCACACGGCGATGCTCAAGCGCCTCGTCGCCCTGACCGACGCTCTCATCCACGCCGTGACGGCAGGCAAGACCGTCGCCGAACACGAAGCCCACGAGGTCCTCGTGGAGTGGTGCGAAACAGACCTCCTCCCGCATGCGCTCGCCGAGGAGGGCCCGCTGTACGGGGGAGCGGAAGGCACACCGGAGGCCCGGCTGCTCGTCGCGGCCCTGCTGGCCGAGCATCAGGCGATAGCTGGGGCGATCGACCAATTGCGCGGAGCCGGTGGCGTGGACGCCGCCGTCGCGGCCGGCACCCTGCGGGGCCTCTTCGCCGTGCATCTGGAGAAGGAGAACCGGCTCCTGCTGCCGTTCCTTGTGGGGCACCCGGACCTGTCGCTGGCGGTCGCCGTCGAGGGGCTCGAAGAACTAGTAGGTGAATCCCACATCCATGGAGGGGGCGCGGCCCGCGGGGGCAGCGTCTAGAGTGGGCGCATGGCGGACCGTACGCACCACGAGAACCCCGACTACTCCGTGCTCCCCGGGCACACAGACACCACAGACGAACTCCTGCGCGAACTTGCCGCGGCCCATGGCGTCGGCACGACGTACTGGGGCTGGGACGGCATAGAGCGTTCCGTGTCCCCGGACACGCTCCGGGACGTCCTGGGAGCCTTGGGAGTCCCGGCCAACGGGATTGCGGAGCAGCAACGCTCGCTGGCGGAGTCCCGGCTGGCGCCGTGGCGGCGCATCCTCCCGCCGGTCGTTGTTCTCAGGGAGGGGGTGCCGGGGGAGGGACGCGATGTCCGCGTCGATGTCCACGTCCCGCACGGAAGCCGCGTCCGTGTCTGGATCGACGCCGAGGACGGCAGCAGGCACGAGGCCGCCCAGCAGGAGAACTGGGAAGAGCCTGTCGACGTCGACGGCGTCCTCACCGGCCGTGCGACCTTTGCCGTCCCCGGCCACATTGGCCTTGGCTGGCATACCCTGAGGGCGGACGCCGACGGCACGCTGGCCCAGTGTCCGCTGATCGTGACGCCGGGCCGGCTCCGGACCTCGGCCCGGCTCGCCGGTCGTCGCTCGTGGGGGCTGACGGCCCAGCTCTACTCTGTGCGGTCCGCCCGGTCGTGGGGGATTGGCGACTTTGCAGACCTCACCGACCTCGCCGTCGTCGCAGGCGAGCAGGGGGCCGGCTTTGTCCTGGTCAACCCCCTGCACGCCGCCGAACCGGTACCGCCCGTGGAAGACTCGCCGTACCTGCCCACCACACGGCGCTTTTTCAATCCCCTCTACCTGCGGGTCGAGGAAATCCCGGAATACGGATACCTGGACGCACCCGGTCGGACCGAGGTAGCGCGTCTGGCCGCGAGCCTGCAGGCAGCAAACCAGTCCCGGGACCTGTTGGACCGCAACGCGGCCTACGCGGCGAAGCTGGCCGCCCTGGAACTCGTGCATGCGGTCCGTCGGGGACCAGCCCGCAACCGGCAGTTCGCCGACTTCTGCGCCGAGCAAGGACAGGGACTCGAGGACTTTGCGCTGTGGTGTGCGCTCGCCGAACAACTGCCGCCGTCGGCGCCGGAGTGGGCCGGGGCCGCGGCACACCCGGATTCGCCGTACTGTGCCGAGCAGCGTTCAACGCTCGCCGCCCGGATGGATTTCCACCGCTGGCTCCAGTGGCTCTGCGACCAGCAGCTCGAGGCGGCACAGCGCTCGGCGCATCAGGCAGGGATGGAGATCGGCATAGTCCATGACCTGGCGGTCGGCGTGAAACCCGGCGGGGCCGACGCCTGGACCCTGGCCGGCGTCCTGGCCCGGGGCGTGAGCGTGGGCGCACCGCCGGACATGTTCAACCAACAGGGCCAGAACTGGTCCCAGCCGCCGTGGCATCCGGGCAGGCTCGCCGAATCCGGCTACGCCGCCTACCGCGACATGCTCCGGACTGTGCTGCGGCACGCCGGAGGCATCCGCGTGGACCACATCCTGGGCCTGTTCCGGCTCTGGTGGATCCCCGAGGGCGCCGGCCCGGGCAACGGCACCTACGTCTATTACGACCACGAAGCCCTCATCGGCATCCTCGCGCTGGAGGCTCAACGCGCCGGGGCGATCGTGATCGGTGAGGATCTGGGCGTGTTCGAACCCTGGGTCCGTGATTATCTGGCCGAACGGGGGATCCTCGGCACCTCGATCCTCTGGTTCGAACATGACGCGAATGGCCCTATCCCGCCGGAACACTACCGCCAGCAATGCCTGACGAGCGTGAACACGCACGATCTTCCCCCGACGGCGGGCTACCTCGCCGGTGAGCACGTCACCTTGCGGGAATCGCTGGGGCTGTTGGGGCGTCCCGTGGATGAGGAACGCGCCGAGGCAGCGGCCGAGCAGGAGGCCGTCCTGGCGCAGGTCCGGGCCCGCGGATTACTGCCGGAAGGCGGCGGCACGGACGGCACGGATGTCCGGACGACGGTCGAGGCGCTCTATGCCTACACGGCGCTGGCACCGTCCGCGCTGCTCGGCGTGGCGCTCGTGGACGCCGTGGGGGAGTCGCGGACCCAGAACCAGCCGGGCACCAGCACCGAGTATCCGAATTGGCGCATCCCGCTGGCCGGGCCCGAGGGCGTCGTCCTGATCGATGACCTGCCGGCCAATGAGCGCTTCCTGTCCCTCCTGGGTACGGTCCGGAGGGCACTCCATTGCGCCACTGATGAGTGATCTGCTCAACCAGTAGACCAGGTTTTCCGGGCCTACACACAGGAAGGGGTGTCCATAATGGTCCCGAAGCTCCGGTCAACCGCTATTTGGTCGGAGCTTCGCCACGTCCGAGTGCCCCCGGCTTTCATCGCTCCGGTGAAGCTAAGCCTTGTCCTCGACGAGCAAGACCAGGGTCTCGGGCAGTACGCCGTCGTAGGCCATCGCCTCGCCCATTCCTTCGCCTTGCATCGCAGCCATGAATGCGTCCAAGTCAGGAACATCCATCATCACCGCGACGTGCTTGGGGTTCTGCGGGTCGACGAACGTGCGGATGTTGGTGACGCCCAGAGGGCCGAACACCTCTTCGCGCTTGGGTGAGGCAAGCCAATGATCCTTGTCCTTGATGTCGTGGTGGCCGATTATGGTTGGCATGGCGCATCCTCTCTTAGGGGGCCAGCGGTCCGCAGGCCCACTGCGCCGAAGGCTACTCGCCGCACCATATCCGGGCAAGACTATTTTCTTGCCGCAGCCGCCGGGGTCTGCCTGCCTTCTGAATGGCCGAGCTCCACAGGATGGCCCACCCGACTTCAGCGCCGGGTTTCCCGGAGACTCTCCTGCGATATGGGCCTTTGGGCACAGGCCGGACGCGCGTGGAAATTCCTACAATGAAGCATGGCCGCCGACATAACCGAGGTGGAACACAAGTACAGCCCGGCGGAGTCCGCTGCCCTTCCGCCACTGGCAGCGCTTCCGGGAGTAGACCGCGTGGGCGAGCCCGCCATCGAGGAACTGGACGCTGTCTATTTCGACACCGAAGAACTGGCGCTGGCCGCTCAGCGGATCACCCTGCGGCGGCGCACCGGAGGCCAGGATGCGGGGTGGCACCTGAAGCTTCCACTCGCCGCGGAGGGACGCCGTGAAATCACGGAACCGCTTGGAAGCGATGAGGGTCCGGTCCCGGAGCGTCTGCGTCAGTTGGTGCAGGTTCATGCCCGGAGTCACGGGCTGGTGCCGGTCGCACGGCTCCAGACCCGGCGGAACTCGATTCCCCTGTATTCCGCCCAAGGCACGGTCCTGGCCACGTTCAGCGACGACAGTGTGGAGGCGCAAACCTTCCTGACCCCCGCGGAAACGTCGCGGTGGCGGGAATGGGAAATTGAACTCGTCGACGGCACCAGACAGCTGCTGGCGGACGCGGATGATGTGCTCGCCGCGGACGGAGTCCCCGTTGCCGCCCTGCCGTCCAAGCTGGCCAGGGCACTCGGTTCGAACGTACCCGTGAGTCCCGCAACGGTGCCCAACCCGCGCCGGCACGGGCCGGCGTCGGACGTCCTGTTGTTGTACCTGGCCCAACAGGTTCGGGCCCTGAAGGAACACGATCCGGGTGTCCGCACTGACGAGCCGGACGCCGTGCATCAGCTGCGGGTGGCCGCGCGCCGGTTGCGGTCGGCGCTGGCGTCGTTCCGGAAGCTCATGGACGCCACGTCGCTCCGGTTCCTGAGGGCCGAGCTCCAGTGGCTGGCCGGCGCTGTTGGTGAGGCGCGCGACACCGAAGTCATGCGGGCCAGGCTGAAGGACCTGATGAGTGCCGAGCCCGCTGAGCTGTTGATGGGTCCGGTTGCGCAGCAGATTGAGGAGAACCTTGGCGCCACCTATCACCAGGCCCATGCTGCAGGATTAGCGGCGCTGGACAGCGACCGCTACTTCCGCCTCCTCGATTCCCTCGATGCCCTCATTGCCGGGCCGCCGCTTACGGACGCTGCGGGCCGGGATGCACGGCGGACAATTGGCCTGCTCGTCTCGGCTGAACGCAAACGGTTGAAGAAAGCCGTTCGCGCCGCGATCAGCGCCACGGGAACGGCGCCGGAGGATGCCGCGCTGCATGAAGTGCGGAAATGCGCCAAGCGGTTGCGCTATGCCGCCGAGGCGGCATCCCCGATTTTCGGCAAGCAGGCAACGTCTCTTGCTCAAGCCGCGGAAGGCATCCAGGAGATCCTCGGAGGCCTCCAGGACAGCGTCGTAATCCGGGAAACCCTTCGAATGCTGGCAGCGCGGACCGCGGCGGGCGGGGGCAACGGATTCAGCTATGGGCGCCTGCACGCGCTGGAGCAGCAGCGCGGCGAGGAAGCCCGCGCCAGCTTCTACCGCGCGTGGCGGAAGTCCAGGCCGGAGCCTCTCCACTGGAACTAGACACCGTTCCCAACCACAGAGAGCCCCTATGACCGAACCCCGCACCGGCTTGCCGGCCATCTGGTCAGACGGACTCGGCCGCGCGAGCATCCGCGCCGTCCAGGCCCTGGCGGTGGCTGCCCTTGCCTACGCGATCATCTGGGCGGCCACCAGCATCCCGCTTGTCATCATCCCGGTCCTGATCGCCGTCATCCTGGCTGCAGCGATTTCCCCGCTGGTCCGCTGGCTCACCGGGCATGCCTGGCCGCGCGCCCTCGCCGTCGTTGCCTCCTTCGTGGCCATCCTCGCAGTCGTCGGAGGCATCATCACGGGCATCGTTTTCCTGGTGAACAACCAGTGGGCAGAGCTCTCAGCCCGCGCCGCTGCGGGGATTGACCAACTGCATGCCTTCCTGAATAACGGGCCAGTCCCCGTCACCGACCGACAGATCACCGCAGCCATCGACTCTGCCCGGGTGTTCCTCACTTCCAGCACCTTCGGCGCAGAAGCCCTCACCGGGGCACGGACCGTGGGGGAAATCTTCACCGGCGCGTTACTGATGGTCGTGACCTTGTTCTTTTTCCTCAAGGACGGCCTTGAGATCCGGACCTTTCTCATCGGCTTCCTTCCCGCGGACCACCGCGCCAGGGCCCGCCTGGCCGCAGACCGCAGCACCGCCGTCCTGGGCGGGTACGTCCGCGGCACTGCCATCGTCGCCGCAATCGACGGCCTCACCGTCGGGATCGCCCTCGCCGTTATGGGAGTTCCGCTGGCCCTCCCGCTGGGTGTGTTCATCTTCATGGGCGGATTCATCCCCATCGTCGGTGCCACAGTCGCAGGCACCCTGGCGATCGCCGTCGCGCTGATCTCCAACGGTCCCATCCAGGCGCTGATCGTCCTCGCCATCGTCATCGCGGTGAACCAGCTCGAACACCACTTCCTGCAGCCGGTCCTGATGGGCAAGGTGCTCAGCATCCACGGGCTCGCCATCCTGCTCGTCCTGGCCGCCGGCACCATCCTCGCCGGAATCGTCGGCGCGCTGCTGGCCGTTCCGATCACCGCCGTCGCCTGGACCGTCCTCAAGACGTGGACCGAAAGAGATCAGCTGCCCGGACCGGAGATGCCGGTACCAGAGCTGCCGGACGGAGAGCCCCTTGAGTAAGTGAGTGCCGTTGGTGAAAGCGTCAGCGGCCGCGTTTGCTTCGATGATCGACATACCGGACGTGTGGATGGCCGGAACGAAGATCGCGCCCATGAGGTAGCCCAGGGCTCCGCCGATCATTACGGTCGCCAGAACCAGCCTTAGGAGCCGCTGATAGCAGGGCATGAAAGGCTCCGCCGTGGACATCCCGGCGTGGCTGGTCCAGAATCGGGATATGCCCCTGGCCGAGCAGTACGGGCTTTTCTTCGAAGGTGATATGCCGCCGCGGCGCTCCCTGCGCACCGCGTGGCTGCTGGCATTGTTCCTGGGCTTCACGGGCGCGGACCGGTTCTACCTCCACCGGCCTGTCACGGGCACCCTGAAGCTGTTGACGCTCGGCGGCGCCGGCATCTGGTGGCTCATTGACCTGTTCCGGATCACCGACGCATACGCCGCCGACGGTGCATCAATGCCGTTGGTCGGGACTGACCCCCTGCGACGCGGCCTGCGCACGGCCTCAATTGTCCTGGTCGGCGCCCTCGCGGGTGCGCTGGTCTGCGTCACCGCGGCCCCCGTCACCGGGACTGTCACCGCCACTGTCACCGCCGTAAACGCGCTGCTGCACCCGGTCCCGCCGCCACCGGCGAAAGAGTGGGTCACCGTCGCGGAGGCCTCGGCCACGAAACCCCCCGGGCCGGTCGTGACCGTAACCGGCAAGCTCCACATCGAGTACACCTTCACCGGGGCCGCCGTCGCCTACCTCCAACCCGTGAAAGGGCCGGCGCTCACCGTGCTGTCCCTGGTCAAGGCCGGCGCCGGGGCGATCGGCCTCACCCTGGCCCCGGGGACGTACACGCTGATAGTCAGCACCACCGGCACCATCTGGCACCTCACGGCCCAGGAATACCGGCTCCCCGGGTAGGGCAACCGGTCGGTTTTCTTCGTACCTTGACTCCGGGTAAGCAACGGGCGCACAGTGATGGCCTGTGGCTGGGGCAGTGCACACCCATATCGCAAACCGGACAGGCCGGCCCCGACCGGCTATTGTCCGTACCTGCTTGACGGAGAACCGCCATGCCCGACATCGGCATACAGCACCACGCACCGGCCAGTGCACCATCGACGGAAAGTCCGCGTCCTCGATGGAGAGCCGCTCTGGTGGCCGTCGTCCTGATCCTCGCTGGCCTCCTTGGGGTCGCGCCACCGGCCCAGGCCATCTACAACGGAACCATCCTCAGCCCCAACAAATACCCGTGGGCCGTGAGAATCCAGCTTGTATATCCCAATGGTGCCGTCGCTACCTGCAGCGGCGCCTTGATCAGCTCCTATGCGGTCGTCACTGCCGCTCACTGCCTTCACTACAACGGCGGAACGCCACGAACAGCGGACGTCACGTTCCACTATGGATCTCACCCCGGGCAATTCACCGTACCGGTCCCGGTCGCGCAGGGAGGGCTGATTGTCCACCCGGGTTTCAACGAGTCCTTGCTCAGGAACGACATTGGCGTACTCCATCTGGCGCATCCCGTGGCTGAAGCGCCAATTCCGCTGGCCACAGTGAATCCTCCGGCGAACACCAGTGTCGTGCTAGCCGGCTACGGTTGCCTCGGAGACCCGTTCCTCAGCCATCAAAGCTGCCCTCTCGGCCTGCCGGCCAGCCTCGCGGCGATGTCCACGAGAGTAGTCGCCTCCGGGTCCTGTTCGTCCATCACCGGGGAATGGAGTTTCTGCACCTTCTCGCGCGCCAAATCTGCCAACCACGGCGACAGCGGGGGGCCGGTGCTGCGGACGGAAGACGGCGTTCTCAAGCTTGTCGGGATCATCTCCGCCTACGAAGACCCGCCGGCGGCGAAGTACCTCGACTTATCGACGTCCATCCCGTACGAGTCATCCTGGATCCGGGCGACCCAGAGCGGAGTCTGAGTTGCACAAAAAAACACCCTGGAATCCTTGGATTCCAGGGTGTTTCCCGTTGTGCGCGGAGGGGGACTTGAACCCCCACCCCCTTTCGAGGACTAGCACCTCAAGCTAGCGCGTCTGCCATTCCGCCACCCGCGCAGGTGGTAATTCCGAGTTCGTTTCGCCTTTCAGCGTTTTGCTTTTCTCGGAAGCAGCGAGAAAGACTCTAGCACGACTTTTCCGGAAACAAATAATCGGGGTCAGCGGGGGTGGTGTGGGTAGGCTGAAGCAAGCAATTGAGCCACCCGCCACGAGGAGCCGCTATGACTGACAACCGGACCGACATCAGGCCCGAGGACGAGGTCGTCAGGATCTGCCAGGAGCTGATCCGGATCGATACATCCAACTACGGCGACGGCTCCGGCCCCGGTGAACGCGCGGCCGCCGAGTACACCGCCGGGCTCATGGCCGAAGTCGGGCTGGACGCCGAAATCTTCGAGGCGGCCCCGGGACGGGCCAGCGTGGTGACCCGGCTGGCGGGGGAGGACCCCTCCGCCAGCGCCCTCGTGGTTCACGGCCACCTGGATGTGGTGCCGGCCCTCCGCGAGCAGTGGTCGGTGGACCCCTTCGGCGCCGAACTCAAAGACGGCCTGATCTGGGGACGCGGCGCGGTGGACATGAAGGACATGGACGCCATGATCCTGTCCGTGCTGCGCAACTTCGCCCGCACGGGCCGCAAGCCCAAGCGCGACATCGTCTTCGCGTTCTTCGCCGACGAGGAAGCCGGCGGGACCTACGGGGCCCGCTACGCCGTCGACAAACGGCCCGAACTCTTTGAGGGCGCCACGGAGGCGATCTCCGAGGTCGGCGGTTTCTCAGCGACCATCGGCGGGCAGCGCACATATCTGCTCCAGACGGCCGAGAAGGGCCTCTCCTGGCTCCGCCTCGTTGCCCACGGCCGCGCGGGCCACGGTTCCCAGATCAACACCGACAACGCCGTGACGCGGCTCGCCGGCGCGGTCTCCCGGATCGGTGCCTACAACTGGCCGATCGAACTCACTCCCACCACGCGGCAGTTCCTCGACGGTGTGACCGAACTCACGGGCGTCGAATTCGATCCGGACGATCCGGACAAGATCCTCAAGGAACTCGGTACCGTCGCCCGGTTCGTCGGCGCCACGCTGCAGAACACCACCAACCCCACGCTGCTCAAGGGCGGCTACAAGCACAACGTCATCCCGGAATCCGCCGAGGCCCTCATCGACTGCCGCACCCTGCCCGGGCAGGAGGAGCATGTGCTGGAGATCGTCCGCGAACTCGCCGGGACCGGTGTGGACATCAGCTACGTGCACAACGACGTCTCACTGGAAGTGCCGTTTGCCGGGAACCTTGTCGATTCAATGATCGACGCCCTGCACTCCGAGGATCCCGGCGCCAAGGTCCTGCCCTACACGCTCTCCGGCGGAACGGACAACAAGTCCCTGAGCCGGCTCGGCATCACCGGTTACGGTTTTGCCCCGCTGATGCTTCCGGACGAGCTCGACTTCACCGGCATGTTCCACGGCGTGGACGAGCGCGTCCCGGCTGATTCCCTGAAGTTCGGTGCGCGGGTGCTCAACACCCTGCTCACCAACTACTGAGCGGACGCACCGCCATGACGCCCGAGGACATCCTTGCGGAGCCGCTGCTGGACCGGATCCGCGGCCGGGCCGCCGGCTATGACCGCGACAACGCCTTCTTTCACGAAGACCTCGCGGATCTGACGGCGGCCGGTTACCTGAAGATCTTCGTCCCCGCCTCCGACGGCGGCCTGGGACTCGGACTGGCCGATGCGGCGCAGCTGCAACGCCGGCTCGCGACGGCGGCGCCCGCCACCGCGCTGGCGGTCAACATGCACCTGGTGTGGACCGGCGTCGCGCACGTCCTGGCCGCCCGGGGCGACTCCTCACTGGATTTCGTCCTCAAGGAGGCGGCACAGGGGGAGGTCTTCGCTTTCGGGAATTCGGAGGCCGGGAACGACTCCGTGCTGTTCGATTCCCGCACCGAGGCCGCCCCCTTGCCCGACGGCGGCTACAGCTTCACCGGCCGCAAGATCTTCACGAGCCTGTCCCCGGCGTGGACCCGGCTGGGGATCTTCGGGAAGGACGCCTCCGCCGCGGACGGTGCCGGGGAACTGGTCCACGGATTCATCACCCGGAACACGCCCGGGTACGAGATCCTGCCCGACTGGGACACCCTCGGCATGCGGGCCAGCCAGTCCAATACGACGGTCCTGGACGGTGCCGTCGTGCCGGCGGAGCGGATCTTCCGGAAACTTCCGGTGGGTCCCAACGCGGACCCCTTGATTTTCGCGATCTTTGCCTGCTTCGAGACCTTGCTTGCAGCGGTGTACACGGGCATCGGGGAACGGGCCCTCACGCTCGGGGTGGAGGCCGTGAAGCGCCGGACATCCTTCAAGAACGGCGGCCGCAGTTACGCCCAGGATCCGGATATCCGCTGGAAGGTGGCAGAAGCGGCGATGGCCATGGATGCGCTCTACCCGCAGCTGTCCCGTGTGGCAGCCGACGTCGACGAACTCGCGGACCTGGGCAGCCAGTGGTTCCCCCGGCTCGTGGGCCTCAAGGTCCGGGCGACGGAAACCGCCCGGACCGTGGTGGATCTCGCCATCCGGGTGTCCGGCGGCTCCAGCTACTTCCGCGGCTCCGAGCTGGAGCGGCTGTACCGGGATGTGCTCGCCGGCATGTTCCATCCGTCGGACGACGAATCAGCGCACAACACCGTGGCGAACGCCTGGCTGGGTCCGCTGGACACGCCCTGAGCTGGACACGGCCTGGAGCGGCCCGGGGGGGTCCTAGACGGTGCGCTGGACCTGGATGACCTTGCGGCGCAACCAGAAGCGGCGTCCGCCGCCCACATAGAGGCGGCTGCGCTCCAGCTCCCATTTGCCGTACTCGGAATGCTCCACGAGCCGGCGCCGGGCCTCGGGCAGAGAATCCTCAGGACCGACCGTCAGGACGAGGTACTCGTACTGCTTGACATAGTCCCGTTCCCGCCGGACCGAGCTACTCAGAAAATGTTCTTTCATTGCTCTCCATTTTCGTCTTTTTCCGGCTAACGTGAAGTCATGAGCATCGATCCGCGTGTCGCGCTTCAATCCCTGACCTCTGCACTGGAAGAACACCTGGCGGCCGTCTCCGCCCGCAGGAGTGACGGGGATCCCGCGGTCGAAGCGGCGTTTTTCGCCGTTGCTGATGCCTTTGAAGTCTACGACGACGCCCTGTACGAAGCGTACGGCGAAGTGACGCCCCTCGAAGTGATCGACGGCGACGAAGAGGACGAGGACGACGAGGACGTCGACGACGAAGAAGACCTCGAAATCCTGCAGAACTCAGAGAACTAAACCCCTAGAACGTGGTCGAGTCCGCCCGGGCCGGCGCCCACGGTTAGCAGAAGGCGCCCCGACAGCCCTTAGGCGGGGTCGGAGACGTCTTCGAGCGCCTGCGCGATCTCCGGCGGGAGCGGCGCAAGTGTCGCGTCCAGGATCTCCTTGAGCTGCACCGGGGTCCGTGCGCCGACGACGGCGGTGGCCACCCCCTGCTGGGACAAGAGCCAGCTCAGCGACACGTCCAGGGCCGTCCGGCCAAGCCCCTTCGCCGCCATGGCGACCGCCTCGACCACGCTGGACGCCGGCGACTCGAGATAGGGCTCGACATACGTGGCGAGCCGCTGCTGGGCGGCCCGGGAGTCGGCGGGGATGTGACCCCGGTATTTTCCGCTCAGGACACCCCGTCCCAGCGGACCCCAGGCCATGAGACCAAGCCCTGCGTCCTCGATCGCCGGAATCAGCTCAATCTCCGCGGTGCGCTGCAGGAGAGAATATTCGGACTGGTTGGCCACCAGGGGAAAGCCCGCGATCGCGGCTGCCTTAGCCGTCTGCCAGCCGTTGAAGTTGGAAACGCCGACGTAACGGGCCCGGCCGGAACGTACCGCAAAGTCAAGGGCGGAAAGGGTTTCCTCGAGCGGCACGTTGGGGTCCCAGGCATGCGCGAACCACAGGTCCACATAGTCCGTTCCCAGCCGCGCCAGGCTCGCATCAAGACCCGAAAGCATCCCGTTGCGGGACGTGTCGACGCTGCGGCGCCCGTCCGTCGTGGTCAGGCCGGCTTTCGTGGAGATCACCACCTCGGAGCGGGCGACGACGTCGCCCAGCATAGCGCCGAGCATGGCCTCGGCCTGCCCGTCGGCGTAGGAAGCCGCGGTATCGATCAGCGTCCCGCCGCCATCGACGAAGGCCCGCAGCAGGGCGGCGGCATCCTGTTCCTCGGTTTCCCGGGCCCAGGACATGGTGCCAAGGGAAAGGGCGGACACGCGCAACCCACTGTTGCCGACATAACGCTGCTGCATGTCAGCAAGCTTACGGGGATTCGGGCTGCTTCATAACGTAGGGTCTATAAACGTGAACTGGATACAAGCGGCTCTGCTGGGCCTCGTACAGGGACTGACCGAGTTCCTCCCGATCTCCTCGAGCGCCCATCTGCGGATTGTCGGTGCTTTCCTCCCGAACGCGGCCGACCCCGGCGCGGCCTTTACGGCCATCACGCAACTGGGCACCGAGACGGCGGTGATCGTCTATTTCTGGCGCGACATCCTGCGGATCATCCGCGCCTGGGCCGGCTCGCTCTCAGGCAAAGTGTCCCGCCAGGACCCGGACGCGCGCATGGGCTGGCTCGTCATCTTGGGCAGCATCCCGATCATCGTCCTCGGCCTGCTCTTCCAGGACCAGATCGAATCGGTGCTCCGCAGCCTGTGGGGCGTCGCGACCATGCTGATCTTGTTCGGCATGGTCCTGGCCGTGGCCGACACGGTCGGCAAGCAGGACCGCGACCTCACGCAACTGACCTACAAACACGGCCTCTATTACGGCCTCGCCCAGGCCCTGGCCCTATTCCCCGGCGTGTCCCGCTCCGGCGGCACGATCAGCGCCGGCCTCCTGATGGGCTACACGCGTGAAGCGGCGGCCCGATACTCGTTCCTGCTGGCCATCCCCGCTGTCTTCGGCAGCGGCCTGTACCAGCTGTACAAAGTCGTCTCCAAGGAAGGCATCACCGGTCCGTACGGCCTCCCGGAAACGGCCCTGGCCACCGTCATCGCCTTCGCTGTGGGCTATGTCATCATCGGTTGGTTCCTGAAGTACGTCTCGACCCGCGGCTACCGCCTGTTCGTCTGGTACCGGATCCTCCTGGGCCTGTCCCTATACCTGCTGCTCGGTTTCAATGTCATCAGCGCCTAGCACTAGGCTTGGGCTGTGAAATCCTGGATCTCCCGCCCTGTTCCCCAGCTCCCGGGCAGCATGCCTGCCCTGCGCCTCTTCGACACCGCCAAAGGCGCCATCGTCACCCTGGAGGCCACGGGTGAGCAGTCGATGTACGTCTGCGGCATCACCCCCTACGACGCCACCCACATGGGCCACGCGGCCAGCTACGTCGCCTTCGATCTCCTCAACCGCGCCTGGCGGGACGGCCGGCAGCACGTCTCCTACGTCCAGAACGTCACCGACGTCGACGACCCCCTCCTGGAGCGGGCCACGGCCACCGGCGTGGACTGGCGCGAACTCGCGGCAAGCCAAATCGAGCTCTTCCAGACGGACATGGAGGCGCTGAACGTCCTCGCCCCGGACCACTACGTCGGCGCCGTCGAGGCCGTTCCCCTGATCGTTCCGGCCATCGAGCGGCTCCTGCATAACGGTCTCGCCTACCGGGTTCCCGGTACCGGCGGGGAGCCCGACGGCGACGTCTACTACGACGTCGAGGCCGCCGGGAAACATTCGACCGACGCCGTCGACGCCTGGACCCTGGGGTCCGTGTCCGGGCTGTCCGACGCCGAAATGCTCGAACTCTTCGCCGAGCGCGGCGGCGATCCGGGCCGGGCCGGGAAGCGCCAGGCACTGGATCCGCTGCTGTGGCGGGTTGCCCGCGAGGGTGAGCCCAGCTGGCCCGGCGGTGAACTGGGGGAGGGGCGGCCCGGCTGGCACATCGAATGCACCGTGATCGCCCAGCAGTACCTGCCCAAGCCCTTCACCGTCCAAGGCGGCGGCTCGGACCTGATCTTCCCGCACCACGAAATGGGTGCCGGCCACGCCTACTCGCTGGCGGGTGTTCCGCTGGCCCGCCACTTCGCGCACGCCGGCATGGTGGGCCTGGACGGCGAGAAGATGAGCAAGTCCAAGGGCAACTTGGTCCTGGTGTCCCGGCTTCGCGCTGACGGGGAGGAGCCGGCTGCGATCCGTCTGGCCATTCTGGCCCACCACTACCGCACGGACTGGTCCTGGACCGAAGCCGGTTTCACGGAGGCCAAGGACCGGCTCCGCACCTGGCGCGAAGCCCTCGCGGTGGCTCCACACGGCTCCGTCGCGTCCCTCCTCGGCCGGCTGCGGACCGAGCTCGCCAACGATCTCAACGCGCCCGGCGCCCTGGCCGCCATCGACGCCTGGGCCCAGGCCGCCCTGGTCACCCCGGGAACCGTTTCAGCCACGGACGCCGCACTGGTGGCCGATGCCGTGAACGCCCTGCTCGGCGTCGAACTCTAGGAGCCCTATTTTAGGAGCCGGCAGCCGCGGCCTGGTCGTTAGGGCTTGTCCTTGTTGCGGCGCTTGAGGTAGCGCTCGAATTCACGGGCGATCGATTCGCCGCTGGCCTCCGGGAGGTCGGCGGTGTCCTTGGCCTCCTCCAGCTGGCGCACATAGGCCGCAATCTCGGGATCCTCGGTGGCGAGCTCGTCCACGCCCCGCTCCCACGCGTCGGCCTCTTCCACGAGTTCCTGGGTGTCCAGGGGAACCTGCAGGAGCTCCTCGATCCGGTGCAGGATGGCCAGCTGCGCTTTTGGCGACGGCGCCTGGGCCACATAGTGCGGCACGGCCGCCCACAGCGAGACCGTCGGCAGCCCGGCAAGCAGCGCCACCTCGCCGAGCACGCCCACAATGCCCACCGGCCCCTCGTACTGTGACGCTTCAAAGTCCATCCGCTCCCGCAGGGCGTTGTCGTCGGTGGACGTGCTGACCGGAATCGGCCGGCTGTGCGGCACATCGGCCAGCAGGGCACCGACCAGAATGACGTAGTCCACGTGCAGGGCTTCGGCATGCACGAGCAGCTCGGCGGTGTAGGCGCGCCACTTATAGGACGGCTCGGTACCCTGGACGAAGATCACGTCCACATTCGAGTCGGGAACACTTGCCTTGAAGATCCGGGTGGACGGCCACTTGATCTTCCGCTCGCCGGACGCCGTCCGGCGGATCGTAGGCCTGGTGAACTGGAAGTCGTAGTACTCGTCGGCGTCGATCGACCCGACTTTTTTGCCGCCCCAAAGTTTGTTCAGGTAACGCAGGGCATCGCTGGCGGCCTCCCCGGCGTCATTCCAGCCCTCAAAGGCGGCCAGCATGACCGTGATGCGCCGGCCCTCGGGGACGGGCTGCAGCAGCCGCTCCGGCTCGGAGACGGCGCCTGGTTCGGTGGGGTCTGCCTCGAAGCTGTTCATGCCATCACCCTACGTCCAAGTCGCTTCCCCGTGCAGGCATTGAAGCGCCGCGAAGAAGCAAAAAACTGCCCGGAGATGGCGGCCTGCCGGCCAAAATTCGCCGTAGGCGTAGCGCGGGCGCCCCGCATCCGGCTTCCCCGTAGACTGGGAGGCATGCGATCCTCAGCTTCCCGGCCCCTCCTTAAAGCAGCGCTATGGGACATGGATGGCACCATTGTCGACACCGAGCCCTACTGGATCGAGGCCGAACGCACCCTCGTTGAAGCGCACGGCGGACAGTGGTCCCATGACCAGGCCATGCAGCTCGTGGGACAGTCCCTGGTGTATTCCGCGGGCCTGCTGCAGGAGGCCGGCGTAGCGATGGAACGGCGTGACATCATCGACACCCTCACGGGCCACGTGGTCAGCCAGGTCCGCAAGTCCGTTCCCTGGCGGCCCGGGGCCCGCGAACTGCTTGACGAGCTCTACAACGCCGGCGTCCGCTGCGCCCTCGTCACCATGTCAGAGGCCCCGCTGGCGCGGGAAATCGTTGCCAGCCTCCCCGCGCCCTACTTCGACTTTCTCGTCACAGGGGACACCGTCTCGCAGGGCAAGCCCCACCCGGAGGCTTACCTCAAGGCCGTTGAGCTCCTGCAGCAGCAGGACCCCGACCTCGGCCTGCACCACTGCGTGGCCCTGGAGGATTCCGCCCCGGGCGTCGCCGCCGCCGTGGCCTCGGGCGTCGTCACCGTCGCCATCCCGCACATCGTGCCCCTCCCGCATGACCCCCGCCGCGCCACGTGGGATACCCTCGAGGGCCGCACAGTGGCGGACCTTGAAGAGCTGGTGGCCCTGCGGCACGAATTCCCCGATGCCACCTTCGGACTCGACGCCGGCTCCGTCGCCCGCACGACTGCGAGTCCCGTCCGTGGCTGACACCGGAGGCCAGGGACAGCCCGGCAAGGTGGCGGCTTCGCGCAAGGACGGTATCCCGCTGGGCCGCATAGCCGGCATCCCGGTATATCTCGCCTACTCCTGGTTCATCATCGCGGCCTTCACCGTGATCGCGTACGGCCCGGTCCTCGAGACCAACAACCCGCGTCTGGGCATCACCGCCTTCTTCGTGGCCTTCGCGTACGCCCTGCTGCTCCTGATCTCCGTGCTGGCGCACGAACTCGCCCATGCGCTGACCGCGAAGGTGTTCCACTGGCCCACGGAGAAAATTGTCCTCAACCTCTGGGGCGGCCACACCCAGTTCCAGAGCTTCACCGCCTCACCGGGCCGCTCGGTCCTGGTCGCGATGGCCGGCCCTGCGGCGAACTTCGTCCTCGCCGGCGCCGGCTGGCTCCTGCTCGCCTACGGCCAGCTAAGCGGTGTGGCCGACATCCTGGCCAACATCTTCGTCTGGGCCAACCTGCTGATCGGCATCTTCAACGTACTTCCCGGTCTTCCGCTGGACGGCGGGCGCCTGGTCGAATCCGCCGTGTGGAAGGCCACCGGAAACCAGGACAAGGGAACCATCGCGGCCGGCTGGGCCGGACGGATCATCGTGATCGCCCTGGCGCTGTGGTTCATTGTCCTGCCCCTGGTCAGCGGCGCGCGGCCGGACATTTCCTTCACCCTCATCACGGCCCTCGTGGGCAGCTTCCTGTGGATGGGCGCTTCGGCGTCGATACAGCAGGCCCGCATGCGGGGCCGGCTGTACTTGGTCGACGCCGCGGCCCTCGCCGAGCCGGCCGTCGGCCTTCCGGAAACCGCCACGGTTGCCGACGTCCTGCACCGGGCGCCGTCCGGCAGTCCCGCCGTGGTGCTGTGCGACCGGGACGGCCGTCCTGTGGGCATTGTCGACGCCGGCGCAGCAGCCATGGTGCCTGCCCCGTTGGCCGCGACGACGCCTGTTTCGGCAGTCTCCTACGCCCTGGGCGCCGGGGCCTACGTTCCCGAATGGTCCAAGGGCCAGGAGCTCGTCCAGTACCTGGCCCAGCTCGACGGCCAGGAGTACGCGGTGGTGGACCGCGATGGCGCCGTCACCGGGCTGCTGCACCAGTCTGCCGTCCTCGGGGCCATTACGGGCAAGTACCGGCCCCAACCCCAGAACCAGGGGCAGAACCGGTAGAGTTACTGGTCGGTCGTGAATTTCCGGCCCCCACGCGCAAGGACCGGTGCCCGCCGGCATGTCCGCGGCCACACAGCTTTACAGGAGCGAGGAACATCTTCATGAGCAGCGATACTGCCGCCACCGCCGCCGCAGGCATTAACACAGCCGCAGCCACCAGCACCGCCGCCGCCGCAGGCACGAGTACTGCCGCGACCGGTGCTGCACGCCGCCGCGGACCGTTCCGCGAGGGCGAGCGGGTGCAGCTCACGGACGAGCGCGGACGCATGAACACGATCACGCTCGAGGTCGGCGGGGCCTTCCACACCCACCGCGGCTTCCTGAACCATGACGAGATCATTGGCAAGCCTGACGGCTCCGTCGTCGTGAACAACGTCGGACAGCAGTACCAGACCCTGCGCCCGCTGCTTTCGGACTTCGTGCTCTCGATGCCGCGCGGCGCCGCCGTTGTCTACCCCAAGGACGCCGGCCAGATCGTCACCATGGCGGACATTTTCCCCGGCGCCCGCGTCGTTGAAGCCGGTGTCGGCTCGGGCGCCCTGTCCATCTCCCTGCTTCGCGCGGTGGGGGACAACGGCTACCTGCATTCCTTCGAGCGCCGACAGGAATTCGCCGATATCGCCCGCGGCAACGTCGAAACCATCTTCGGCGGCCCGCACCCGGCCTGGAAGATCTCCCTCGGAGACTTCCAGGAAGAAGTGGTGCGCACCGAAGAGCCGGGATCCGTGGACCGGGTGGTCCTGGACATGCTCGCACCGTGGGAATGCCTCGACGCCGTCGCCACGGTCCTGGCACCGGGCGGGGTCTGGATCAATTATGTCGCGACTGTGACGCAGCTTTCGCGGACAGCCGAAGCCATCCGCGCCGACGGCCGCTTCACCGAGCCCGACGCGTGGGAATCCATGGTCCGCGGCTGGCACCTCGAAGGCCTGGCCGTGCGCCCGGACCACCGCATGGTCGCCCACACAGGTTTCCTGCTGGTGACCCGCCGGCTCGCCGACGGCGTCACGGGAATCTCCGTAAAGCGCCGCCCGTCCAAGACCGATTTCAACGAAGAAGACGTCAACGCCTGGACTCCCGGCGCCGTCGGCGAACGGGCTGTCTCGGACAAAAAACTGCGCCGCGCCGCCCGCGACGCAATCGCCGGAACACACGTCGTGGACACCCCGGAGATAACGAACTAGGCAGCATATTTCGGATGTCTCCAGCGGCACCCGCCTTCTTAGGGCTAAGGTCTTAATAGAAGAGCAGGAAGGGGCTGATGCACGATGGAGACTCCGAACACTGACCCGGGCCGCACACCGGCCGAGGACGCAGCGGATGCTGCCGCACGAGCGGACGCGTTCCGGGCCGCTGCCGGCGAGGAGGAGCGGTATGCCGCCAATGAACTCTCCGTCGCCGAGCGGCAGGTTAACATCCTCCGGGACAAGCTCCGGCACATTGACCGCCAGCTCGCCGCGGCCACGCAAAACAACTCAAAGCTGGTCAGCATGCTGGAGACCGCCAAGGCGGAGATCCTGCGGCTCAAGAACGCCCTCGACCAGGAGGGACAGCCGCCTTACAGCTTCGGCACCATCCTTCAGCTGAACCCGAAGCGCCAGCCGACCGCCGGGAACAGCGGCCAGGCAGCCACTGAGGAATCGGTGGATATCTTCAACGCCGGCCGCAAAATGCGCGTGGGGATCAGCCCGCTGGTGAACATCAACCAGCTGGCAGTCGGCCAGGAGGTCCTCCTGAACGAGGCCCTGATGGTGGTCGCCGGGCTCGGTTACGAGCGCGCCGGGGACCTGGTCACACTGAAGGAGATGCTGGGGACGGACCGCGCCCTGGTGGTGGGCCGGGCCGACGAAGAACGGGTCATCCGGCTCTCCGGGGCCCTGCTCGCCCAGCGGCTCCGGGTCGGCGACGCGCTCTCGATCGATTCGCGCACCGGTTACGCCCTGGAGAAGATCCCGCGCTCTGAGGTCGAAAACCTCGTGCTGGAGGAAGTCCCGGACATCACCTACCAGGACATCGGCGGTCTCGGCCCGCAGATCGAACAGATCCGCGACGCCGTCGAACTTCCGTTCCTGCACCCCGATCTCTACCGCGAGCACGGACTCAAGGCCCCCAAGGGCATTCTGCTGTACGGCCCGCCGGGCTGCGGCAAGACCCTGATCGCCAAAGCCGTGGCCAACTCGCTGGCCGCCCGGGCTGCCGAACGTGCCGGCAAGACGGACATGAAGAGCTACTTCCTGAACATCAAGGGACCCGAACTCCTGGACAAGTACGTCGGGGAGACGGAGCGGCACATCCGCCTGATTTTCGCCCGCGCCCGCGAGAAGGCCTCCGAGGGCAGCCCCGTGGTCGTGTTCTTCGACGAAATGGATTCGCTGTTCCGCACCCGCGGCACCGGCATCTCCTCCGACGTCGAAACCACGATCGTTCCGCAGCTCCTCAGCGAGATCGACGGCGTCGAGCGACTGGACAACGTGATCGTGATCGGCGCTTCCAACCGCGAAGACATGATCGATCCGGCGATCCTGCGCCCGGGCCGCCTGGACGTCAAGGTCAAGATCCAGCGCCCCGACGCCGAGGCCGCCGCCGACATCTTCAACAAGTACATCACCACGGACCTGCCCTTCCACGAGTCCGACCTCGCCGAGCATAACGGCGACGTCCAGGCCACCGTGGACGCCATGGTCCAGCGGACCGTCGAGGCGATGTACTCCACCGAGAAGTCCAACGAATACCTCGAGGTGACCTACGCCAACGGCGACACCGAAATGCTCTACTTCAAGGACTTCAACTCCGGCGCCGTGGTGCAGAACGTCGTGGACCGGGCCAAGAAGTACGCCATCAAGGACCTGCTGACCATCGGGCAGAAGGGCCTGCGCATCGATCACCTCCTCCGGGCGGTCGTGGATGAATTCCGTGAGCACGAGGACATGCCCAACACCACCAACCCGGACGACTGGGCACGGATCTCCGGCAAGAAGGGTGAGCGCATCACCTACATCCGCACCATCGTCCAGGGCAAGGCCGGCCAGGAGCCCGGGAAGTCCATCGAGACCATGCCCAGCACAGGGCAGTACCTGTGACGGCTGGTGTCCCGGGACGGCCGGCCGACACGGCCGGCGGCCTGCCCGTCGGCGGTGCGATGCGAGTGATGGGCTCGGAGACCGAGTACGGCATCCACGCGCCGTCGGCCCCCGGCGCCAACGCCACCATGATGTCGGCCCGCGTCATCCAGGCGTACGCCCAGGTAACGCGGCAGCGGGCGGCCGGCGGGGCCGAAACCCGCTGGGACTACACCGACGAAGAGCCGTTGCACGACGCCCGCGGCTGGACCTTGGAGCGCAGCAGCGCGGACCCCGAACAGCTCACCGACCAGCCTCCGGTCCTGGACGCCGAGGCCATAGCCCTCGCCTACGGACGGCAGGAACTCGAGGCCGACGGCGAGGACGAGACCGGCACGCTGCTGATGAACATGGTGCTGGGCAACGGGGCACGGCTGTACGTCGACCACGCCCATCCGGAGTACTCCAGCCCCGAGGTCACCAACCCGCGCGCCGCCGTCACATGGGACGCCGCCGGAGACCTCGTGGCGCTGGCCGCCGTCCGCCGCCTCGCCGCCGACCCCGAGCTGCCGCCGGTCAACCTCTACAAGAACAACACCGACAACAAGTCCGTGTCCTACGGCTCGCACGAGAACTACCTCATGCCCCGCTCCGTGCCGTTCGGCGAGATCGTTCGCGGGCTCACGCCGTTCTTCGTCACCCGGCAGATCATTTGCGGCGCCGGACGCGTGGGCCTCGGGCAGGACAGCTCCCGGCCGGGCTACCAGATCAGCCAGCGGGCCGACTTCTTCGAAACCGAAGTGGGCCTGGAAACCACCATCCGCCGGCCCATCATCAACACCCGGGACGAACCCCACGCCACCGCGGACAAATACCGCCGGCTCCACGTCATCATCGGTGACGCCAACCTCAGCCAGGCATCCAACTTCCTCAAGTTCGGCACCACCGCGATGGTCCTGAGCCTGATCGAGGCCGGCCTGGCGCCCCGGATTGAGGTTCACGAGCCCGTCACGGCCCTGCAGACGGTCAGCCACGACACCTCGCTGACCGCGATGCTGCGCCTGAGCGACGGCCGGCGGATCACCGCCTTGGACCTGCAATGGATCTATTTCGAGGCCGCCTCCAAACACGCTCAGGACACCGGCGTTGCGGACGCCGTGGACGGTGACGGGCACACCCACGAGGTCCTGGAACGCTGGTCCGGCACCTTGAGTGAACTCGGCGGCGACCGGGCGGCGGCCGCCTCCTCCGTGGAATGGCTTGCCAAACTGTCCCTGCTGGAGGGCTACCGCCAGCGCGACGGCCTCGACTGGGACAATGCCCGGCTGGGCCTCGTGGACCTGCAATGGGCCGACATCCGCCCCGAAAAAGGGCTCTACTACCGCCTGCTGGCCCGCGACCGGATGCAGCGGATCGTCGACGACGCCGCGATCAGCCGCGCCGTGACCGAACCGCCGACGGACACGCGCGCGTACTTCCGCGGACGCTGCGTCAGCCGCTTCGGCGCCGACCTCGCGGGCGCGAGCTGGGACTCGGTGATCTTCGATCTCCCCGGCCGCGGCAGGCTCCAGCGGGTCCCCACCCGGGAGCCGCTGCGCGGAACCGAAGCCCTCACCGGCGGTCTCTTCGCCCGGCACCGGGAGGCCGGAACGTTCCTGGCCGAACTGCTGGGACTCAGCCCCGGTTCCTAGGAACAAAAGGCCCCCGCGGGCGCCCCGAGCGTGGCACTATTGCTACAGGATGTCCCTTACGAGAAAAAGGGACGGACATGAAGGAGAAAACAATGGCAGGCCAGGAGCAGCAGCAGCCGCAGTCGCGGGACACCGAGGTTGACGAGGACGTCCCCGCCGCGCCGCCGGCCCCCGCGGACGCCCAGGCGTCGGCAGCCACCCAGGGCGTTGACGATCTCCTCGACGAGATCGACGGCGTGCTGGAATCCAATGCCGAGGAGTTCGTCCGCGCATTCGTCCAAAAGGGCGGCCAGTAGGAGCGCCGCCGGCCGCCGGATGAGGGCGGCAGGAGGGGCTAAGAGCCGGAAGAGTCGTTGATCCACCACGTTGAGGGAGCGTCAGTGCAGGAAACAACAGCCAACCGCGTAGCAGCCAACGCGACGTCCTCATTCACCGAGCATCTGCAACGCGAGCGGCCCGACTTAATGCCCTTCGGCCACATGCCTTTCAACCAGCTGCCCGCCGCCGGCCAGGCCGCCGCACCCCTCCAGGCCCCGCACGGAACCACGATTGTGGCGATGAGCTACGCCGGGGGAGTGCTGATGGCCGGGGACCGACGCGCCACAATGGGCAACGTCATCGCGAGCCGGCACATCGAGAAGGTCTTCCCCGCCGACCAGTACTCCGTGCTGGGCATCGCCGGAACCGCCGGAATCGCCCTCGACATCACCCGGCTGTTCCAGGTTGAGCTGGAGCACTACGAGAAGATCGAAGGCACGCTCCTGAGCCTGGACGGCAAGGCGAACCGGCTCGGCGCCATGGTCCGGGGCAACCTGCCCATGGCGATGCAAGGCCTCGCCGTCGTCCCGCTGTTCGCGGGGTTCGACCGGCCCGCCGGCTTCGGCAGGCTCTTCTCCTACGACGTCACGGGCGGCCGCTACGAGGAACAGGAACATCATGCCGTGGGATCCGGCTCGATGTTCGCCCGCGGCGCGCTGAAGAAACTCTGGCGCCCCGGGCTCTCGGAACAGGATGCCGTGGCGGTCGCCGTCGAGGCACTGTACGACGCCGCCGACGACGACTCCGCCACCGGCGGCCCCGACCCGGTCCGGCAACTGTGGCCTGTGGTCTACGTGGTGAACCGGACAGGCGCCGTCCGGGTCCCGGACCGCGACCTCGCCGCCGTGGCCGGCCGCATCATCGAATCCCGGGCCGTCGCCCAGCGGGAGGCTTAAGATGACGCAACAGTTTTATGTATCCCCCGAACAGCTGATGAAGGACCGTGCGGACTTCGCACGGAAGGGCATCGCACGCGGACGCTCGGTGGTGGTCATCAGCTGCAAAGACGGGATTGCCCTCGTGGCGGAGAACCCGTCCCCGTCACTGCACAAGATCGGCGAGATCTACGACAAAATCGCGTTCGCCGCCGTCGGAAAATACAACGAGTTCGAGAGCCTGCGACAGGCCGGGGTGCGGTACGCCGACGTCCGCGGCTACTCCTACGACCGTGAGGACGTCACGGCCCGCGGCTTGGCCAGCGTCTACGCCCAAAGCCTCGGAGCGGTGTTCACGGCCGAGCAGAAGCCCTTCGAGGTGGAACTGGCCGTCGCCGAAGTCGCCCAGACCCAGGAGGCGGACCACCTGTACCGGCTGACGTTTGACGGGTCCATCGCCGATGAACACGGCTTCATCGTGATGGGCGGGCAGGCGGACAAGGTGTCCGAGGCCGTCGCGGCGGGCTGGCAGGGCGAACTCGACTTCGCCGGAGCCATCCGGCTGGCCCTCGCCGGGCTCGTGGCGGACAAGGAAACAACCACCCTGCCGGCGTCCGCGCTGGAAGTTGCAGTACTGGACCGCGGTTCGGAAACCGGCCGCGGCACCCGCCGGGCGTTCCGGCGGCTCGAGGACGCGGACATCGTGGCACTGCTGGCTGAGGAGAAGTGAGATGGACAAGCGCATATTCGGCATCGAAACCGAATTTGGAATTTCCTATTCAAGCCCGGAATCCCGGCCGCTCGCGCCGGAGGAAGTCGCCCGCTATCTCTTCCGCAAGGTGGTCAGCTGGGGACGGTCCTCCAACGTCTTCCTGACCAACGGTTCGCGCCTCTACCTGGATGTCGGATCCCACCCCGAGTACGCCACGGCCGAGTGCGACGACCTCGCCCAGCTGATCGCGCACGACCGCGCCGGGGAACTGATCTTGTGCGACCTGGTCGACGAGGCCCAGGAACGGCTGGCGGCCGAAGGCTTCAACGGCACCGTCTACCTGTTCAAGAACAACACCGACTCGGCCGGAAACTCCTACGGCAGCCACGAAAACTACCTCATCCCGCGCCGCGGGGAATTTTCCCGGCTCGCCGAGATCCTGATCCCGTTCCTGGTGACGCGCCAGCTGATCGCCGGGGCCGGCAAAATCCTGAAGACCCCGCACGGGGCCACCTTCGCGTTCTCCCAGCGGGCCGACCACATCTGGGAGGGCGTGTCCTCGGCCACCACCCGCTCCCGGCCCATCATCAACACCCGGGACGAGCCGCACGCGGACGCCGAGTTCTACCGGCGCCTGCACGTGATCGTGGGCGACTCCAACATGTCCGAAACCACGGCCCTGCTCAAGATCGGCACGGTGGACCTGATCCTGCGGATGATCGAGGCCGGGGTGATCATGCGCGACATGCGGATGGAGAACCCGATTCGCAGCATCCGGGAAATCTCACACGACCTCAGCGGCCGGGCCCTGGTGAGGCTAGCCAACGGCCGGCAGCTCACGGCCCTGGAGATCCAGCGCGAGTACCTGAGCAAGGTGACTGCGTTTGTGGCCGAAAACGGTGCCCACAACGCCCACGTGCCGCTCATCCTTGACCTGTGGGAGCGCACCCTGGATGCTATCGAAAGCGGTGACACCAGCACGATCGACACCGAAGTGGACTGGGCCATCAAGAAGAAGCTCATGGACAACTACCGCGAACGGCACGGCCTGGGGCTCGACGCCCCCCGGATCGCGCAGCTTGACCTGACCTACCACGACATCTCCCGCAGCCGCGGCCTCTTCTACTTGCTCCAGTCCCGCGGGGCCACCCGCCGGGTAGTGGACGACACCACAGTGAAGGACGCGGTGGACGCCCCGCCGCAGACCACCCGGGCCAAACTCCGCGGCGACTTCGTCCGGCGCGCCCAGGAACTGGGCCGTGACTACACCGTGGACTGGGTTCATTTGAAGCTCAACGACCGCGCCCACCAGACCATCCTGTGCAAGGACCCGTTCCGGAGCGTGGACGAGCGGGTCGATGCCCTGCTGGACTCGATGGGCTGATACCCAGCTTTGCACGTTATTCTGAGGTAGGGCCGCCTTACGGCCGCCGCTTTCTTTGCCCCGGGAAACCGAACGGCACTGAGTCCACCCTGCCTCGACGAAAGTTTCCAAGTGCGCCGACTACTTGCAATTCTTCTGCCCGGACTGCTGCTGCTGACCGCCTGTGGCGGCAGCGAAGCGCCCCCGGCGCCGGAACCCACCAGCCAGTCCGCGGGTGAGACCGCCAAGCTGGACTCGGTCAAACTCACTGAGAACGGCGACAAGAAGGCCCCCGGTGTTGAATTCACCAAGCCGCTCGACGTCAAGGAACCCACTGTCAAGGTGATCACCGAGGGCAGCGGCGACCGGGTGAAGGCCAACCAGATCGCCGACATCTCGATCGTGGCCTTCAACGGCAAGGACGGCTCCACCCTCGAAGACACGTTCCCGAACGATCCCGAGCCGCTGGAGCTGAACGACGAGCTCAAGACCAGCAGCCCCGTGATCTACAACGCTTTCGTGGGCGCCAAGGTCGGCTCCCACATTGCCCTGGCCGTCCCCGGGCAGGCCGCAGCCGAAGGCACCGAGGCCAAGCCCACGCAGCTCCTGATCGTCAAGGTGCTCTCCGCCAAGGACGCCCCGCCGGTCCTGGACAAGCCGCAGGGCGACGCCGTCACCCCGCCGGCCGGACTGCCGACCGTCAAGGAAAACGACAAGGGCGTTCCGCAGATCTCCGTTGCAGGCGTCCCGGCACCGACCGCGCTGATCTCCCAGGACCTCATCACCGGCAAGGGCCAGGCCGTCAAGGACTCCGACACCATCACGGTCAACTACGTGGGCGTGGCCCTCGCGACCGGCAAGGTGTTCGATTCCAGCTTTGACCGCGGCCAGAAGGCCACCTTCCCGCTCACCGGCGTCATCAAGGGCTGGACCCAGGGCCTGACCGGCAAGACGGTCGGCTCGCGCGTCCTCTTGGTGGTCCCGAAGGACCTCGCCTACGGTGATCAGGGCCAAGGCGACGCCAAGGGCGACCTCGTCTTCGTCGTCGACATCCTCGGCGTCAAGTAATCCACCGCATCCACCACACGTCACCCCCAAAGGAGCAACCATGTCATTTGGACAGCGCAACCTCGACCGCGAAAAGCCGGAAATCGACTTCCCCCAAGGAGACGTCCCCACCGAACTGGTCATCACAGACCTGATCGAAGGCGACGGCGCCGAGGCCAAGGCCGGCGACACCGTATCCACCCACTACGTGGGCGTCGCCTGGTCCACCGGTGAAGAATTCGACGCGTCCTGGGGCCGCGGCGCGCCGCTGGACTTCCGGGTCGGCGTCGGCCAGGTCATCCAGGGCTGGGACCAAGGCCTGCTTGGGATGAAGGTCGGCGGCCGCCGCCGCCTCGAGATTCCCTCCGAGCTTGCCTACGGTTCCCGTGGCGCCGGCGGGGCGATCGGCCCCAACGAGGCCTTGATCTTCGTCGTAGACCTCGTCGCCGTCCGCTAAGGGACGCCGAACACCAACAGCAGGCCCGGCTGCATCAGCAGACTGAACCACCCCCTTGGGGGCGCAAGCGCGGTAACACTCGGAAAAGTTCTTCCGGCTGTTGCCGCGCTTTCGTCTTTTTCGGTGATCGGCTTTAGTACCCTTGCGGGGTGTCCGCCTCACGTACAGAACGCCTCCTGAACCTGCTCATTGCCCTGCTCAACACCAAGTATGGCCTGCGCCGCAGCGAGCTGCGCGCAAAGGTCTATCGCGACACCACGAGCAGTGACGTCGCGTTCGGCCGCATGTTCGAACGCGACAAAGGGGAGCTGCGCCAGTTTGGCTTCGATGTTGAGACCGTGACGGACCAGGGCTGGGGCTCCGATGACCCGGCCACCACCCGGTACCGGATCGGCAAGGAATCGAACCGGCTCCCGGACGTCAGCCTCACCCCCGAAGAGTGCACGGTGCTGATCCTCGCGGCGCAGCTGTGGGAGCACGCCGCGCTCGGCTCCGCCGCCGTCGACGCGGTCCGCAAGCTGCAGGCCGCCGGCGGCCTCGTCGACGCCGAACTCCCTGTCGGGGTCCAGCCGCGCATCCGACCTGCCGGCCAGGCGTTCGAGGACCTGGTGGCCGCCATGCACGCCCAGCACCCGGTCAGCTTCAGCTACCTCGCCGGCAGCACCGGCAAGGACCAGGAACGCCTCGTGGAGCCTTGGGGCCTCGGCAGCCGTTTCGGCCAGTGGTACCTCGTGGGCCACGACCGGGACCGTGGGGATAAGCGGTACTTCCGGCTGTCCCGGCTGACCTCCGCCGTGACAGTGCTGGACAAGGAGAGCTTCACCCCGCCGGCCGGGTTCAACGTCCGCGCCGAACTGGCGGCCCTGGCCGAACTGCCCGTGCAGACCGCCGTCGTCGACGTCGACCAGGGACGTCTGCTCGGACTGCGCAAACGCGCCCTGTCGGGGCCCGACGCCGCCCCGGAAACCGGTGCCGCCCTCGAAGCCGGCGCCGCCGCGGAACCCGGGGAGCAGCCCGCGGCGGGACGGGACCGCCTTGCCGTGCCCTTCCGTGACGCAGAGACGCTGGGCGAGGAGCTGGCCTCCTACGGTCCCCGGGCCGTCGTGGTGTCGCCGCCCGAACTCGCCGCCGCCGTCCGCCGCCGCCTCGCCGCGGCCGCAGCGTTTGCCGCCGCGCCGGTCCCGGAGGTGGCCTTCCCGGAGGCCGGCCGAGCCGCCCGGCCCCGTAAACGCACGTCCGAGGACCAGCTGAAGCGGATGCTGCAACTGGTTCCCTTCCTGGTCCACAACCAGGGGCTACACATCAGCGAGGTCGCCGCCCGGTTCGGAATCACCCGCAAGGCCCTCGAGGACGATTTGCGCATCCTGATCTGCTCGGGCCTGCCGGAAGGCTACCCGGACGATCTGCTGGACATTCAGTGGGACGATGACCACGTCTTCATCACCCAGGACCTTGACCTGACCCGCCCGGTCCGTTTCACCGTGGACGAGGCCTGCGCGCTCCTGACGGGCCTGGAGACGCTCAACGGCCTGCCCGAGCTCGCCGAAGGCGGCGCGCTCGAATCGGTGACGCTCAAGCTCATGGCCGCGGCGGGGGAGGAGGGGCTCAAAGCGGCCTCGCTCTCCGGCCCCGAGGTGGCGCCCGGCAACTCCGCCACCCTGGAGACCGCCCGCGCCGCGATCCGGTCCGGCGCTCAGCTTCATCTGAAGTATTTCTCCCCGCAGCGCGACACCGTCTCCGAACGTGACGTGGACCCCCTGCGGCTGTATTCGCTCGACAACACGTGGTACCTCGAGGCGTACTGCCACGTGGCCGGGGGCCTGCGCAACTTCCGCCTGGACAGGATCGAGGACCTCACGCCCAACGGGCGCCCGTCAGCCGCAACAGCTTCACCGGCGGACAGTTTCCCGGTGAAGCTGTTCACACCGAACGACGATGACACGTTGGTGGTAGTGCAACTTGCCCCCCGCGGCACCGGCCTCGCCGACGACTATTATGCCGAACGGACCGCCGCCCTGCCTGGTGGCGGCCTGCTGGCCGAGATCCGGTTCGGCAGCACGGACTGGCTGCCGATGTTCGTCGCCCAGCACGGAGGCATGGTGCGGATCCTGCAGCCGGCCACCCTCGCCGAGGCGTCCCGGCAGTGGCTCGCCGCCGCCCTGACGCAATACGAGGACTTGCCGGACCGCCCGATAGACTAATCAGCATGCCTTGGTGGTCCTGGATCCTGATCTGGATAGCGCTCGTCGCGCTTTCGCTGTTGTTCTATGGCGTGCTCGGCGTGCGGTTGTACCGGCAAGCGACCACCGCGCTCAAGGAACTCGGTGAAGCCATGGACCGGTTTTCCCGCCTTCCGTCACCCGCTGACGCAGCTGCGGGCTCCCTGCCGGCGCCTGCCGACGGCGGGACCGGCACCCCGGGCGGCACGGCCCCTCAGCCGGTACCCGGTGGCGCTGTTTTTGCCTCGCCTGCCCGGATGCGTCATGATTACGACGCATCCAAGCTCGCCCGGCAGGACGCCCGCCGGCTGCGCCGCATCCAGCGCAAGAAGGACCGCGGGCAGCCCCAGACGCTGCGCGACATCGAATTGGGTTAGACGTAGGATGTATTCAAACGAAAGGACCTCTTGACATGAGGCTTGAAGGCTGGCATCTCATCATCATCATCGTTCTGGCATTGGTGCTGTTCGCTGCACCGAAGCTGCCGGGCATGGCCCGCAGCCTGGGCCAGTCGATGCGCATTTTCAAGTCGGAAGTCCGGGAAATGAAGAAGGACGGCACCTCCGACGCCAAGGAAGGCTCCGAGCCGGTCGAGGGCCGGGTTGTTAACCACCCGCAGGCCGCCGCCCCGGAAAGCCGCACGGGCGACGGAACCGACATTCCGCCGTCGACCCGCGCCTAAGTACGCATGGCAGTAACCATGAGCCGTCGATCGAACCCCGAGGGGAGGATGGCGCTCCTTGACCACCTGAAAGAGCTGCGCAACCGGCTCTTCAAGGCGGCAATCGCCGTCGTCCTCGGGACAGTGGCGGGATTCCTCGTCTACCAGCCGTTTCTGGCTGCGCTGACCAAGCCGATCCGTGACCTGAACGAACAGCAGGGCCGTCAGGC